>JAIOZV010000319.1 GCA_021740425.1 Bacteroidales bacterium
CCGTCCATTGCTCAAGTTTGCCTCTCGTATTTTCAAGTTTTAATTCAGCAAGCACAATCGAAAGACTATTCAAATCGATGGATTCAACCCTTATTTCAAGATTTCCCAAATCAATCAGGGCATCCATCCCCAAAGTTTCATCGCGAAACCGGCCTTTAATAGCTTTCAGGCTACTTTTACCCACTGATATTTTCCAGGGCGCAGCAGAGGTTTCAGGTGTCAGGCTATCGCCCGCAAAAGCATCCAAAATAAACTGGAAATTATAGGCGCTTCCGGGTGAGCCTCTAAACACATTCCCGGTTAGTTGGTCTATTTCAATGGATTTTATTCTCACCTCATTTCTCAGCAGCCCCAAAATACCCAGATCAACATCAAGCCGATTAAGGTAAAGCAGGGTGTCCCGGTCACGACCGGCAATGAAAAGCTGCCCGACACTCAGTGTTTTGGGGAGGGCAATTTTTACTGTGCCCAGGCTGATATCAATATGATAATCTCTGGATATTCTGGCGGCAATTTTTTTGGTAATTGAGGTTTGAACAGCAGGCACATTGAGCAAAGTCACGATAATGAGCAGGACTGCAAAAAATATTGCAATAATTCTGGAAAAGATAACCAGACTTTTTTTTAATATTTTTTTATGGTTGCGCGGTTTCAAAATGCTGCAAAATTTTATTTACTTTTCAAAACAAAAGTACAGTTTTAAATAAGTGGAGAAAATTCATAAGTCTGATTGTTTGAACGAATGTTTCACAAAATCCTTTTTATGCAATTTTTTATATTTCCACAAAATTCGCTTTTGCATCTAAATTTTAATATGTTAATTTTGTAGAGATTTAAATCAAATCATTAATCATAAATACAAAATAAAGTGGAATCAACAGAAATCATGGAAGACAGCACCGGAAAAAAATCGGGTGCTCATATCCCGGGACAAAAAATAGACTTTGAAAAATACATTGAAGAATCTTTAGAGGATGCTGACCTGTTGCCTGAGGATGGCATGGATAAAGAAAAGCTGGCAGCAATGAAAAAAAACAGGGATAGCAGACCTGAATTGATCCAAGCTTCCACTAAGCAAATTGCTGATATTATTTCGCAGAACGAACTCATCGAGCAAGCCAAGCAGGAGCGTGTTAGGGCAATTCTTGATAAACAAATCAGGGTTTATGAAAGGAAATCTGAAATCCTTGAACGCCTGGAAAAGGAAATGGATACACTAAAATCGAAATACAAGGTGGCCAAAGCTGCCAATAAAAAGGCAAAAAGTTTAAAGCTTGATAAAAAAATCATGCTCATCATAAAAAAAGATCTGGCATATATCGCCGAAGCCATCGAAAGATGCAATGAAATGATGCAAACCGAAAAGAAAGATTTGAAAAAAATCGGATCGCTAATAAACCTGCTGGATTCAGCATCCTGAAAAACAGAAATCCATCATGGAAAACAACAACTTAAATAATCTTGCCATCTATCAATTTCTTGAAACCCAGTTGCAACTTTTTAAGGGTCATTTTTTAATTACCCAGGCATCGATGGACGAAGAAGCCATACATCAAATGCGTGTAGCCATCAAAAGGATAAGAACCATCCAGAAATTGAAAAAACACATCCATTTTCCAACCATAATCGACGATGATCAATATTCATCCATAAAAACCATTTTCACTGTATCGGGAAATCTTCGCGATTTACAGATTCAGCAAATTCTGCTTAAAGGCTACATGAAGGTTTTAAAAAGTCCGTTTACCCATTTATCAGGCTACCTGAGCAGTCAGGAAAAAGTACTCACCGAAAAGCTTAATACAACCATTAGCCAAACTGATTTCAGCAGTTTTCCTGAAATCCCCGAACCTGAAGAATCTTTATCAGGCCTTGAAGACACATCGGATCTTCGCCTGCAGAGTATTGATTTTTTAAAAAAGAAACTCGAAAAAATATTCAAACTGATTTATATCCTCGATCAGGATGAGCATGTGCACGACCTTCGCAAGCAGGTAAAGCAGTTGTTTTTTATTTTACAGTTTCTTTACAATCACTTTCCCGAAAGTGCAATCTCAGATTTTAACCTGGGAAATATTAAAAATGTGGGTGAAAGAATTGGCGACTGGAACGACCGGGATATGTTTTTGGTGATGCTCAATAATTTTATAGCCAGACAACCGGGCAATTTTTTGTTTGCCAATGCAGAATACAAGATTTTAAACTACCTGATCGATTATGAAAAGCAAAATTTTCTCAGCGGGATAGCCGTGGATATGTATCTGGAATTGGCAAAGCTTAATGTGATTTTTGAAAATGATCCCGACAACTTTCTATATTCGGAAAGCACTGTCGAAACAAATCCCGGTTCACAGGATTAGCCGTTTGTATAATAAATATCAGGAATATTTTGCAGAAAACTCAGGGGATTGAATACAAATCATAAGATCATATTACCAGACGAAGTTGAACTATCAACCCCAAAAGTTTAATAACCTTCCAATATATTTGAGATAAAGTCGATTAGTTTTTGCTTCCTGAAGGGTTTCGCAATGTAATGGCTGCAACCTTTGGCTAAATACTCATTTTTTTGTGAAATCAAAGCGTTGGCTGTAACAGCAACGATGGGTGTTGCTTTGTATTCAGGCATTTCTCTTAATTTTTCAACTACATCAAGCCCATTCATTCCTGTGCCAAGGTTAATGTCCATGAGTATAATGTCGAACTGCTTTGATGTAGCTGCTTCGAGGGCTTTTGCAGCATTTTCTACACATAGCAAGTCATACATCCCTTTGAGGAATAGTTTTACAAATTGCCTGTGGCTGGCATCATCTTCTACATACAAAATACTGAAAATACCATTTTCGGGGGGGCTTTTTACGGGAGGTATGAGAGGCCTGTTTTTGTTGAGATTGGTAACCTTGTCTTTTCCCTTAAGTGGAAAGTACAAAATGAATTTTGTTCCTGTACCAACCTCACTTTCCATATCGATAAATCCGTCGAGCAGGTCGATATATTTTTTTGTGATATACAAACCAAGCCCCATTCCTTCGAAGGAGCGGTTATAGCCTTCGCTTACCTGGCGAAAAGCCAGATAAATCAGGGAGCTTTTATCGGCCGGAATCCCGATGCCTGTATCCGAAACAATGAGTTCAAAACAATCAACCCCATTCACCATCAGTTTATTTAAGCTGATGGTAATCCCTCCTTTTTCGGTATATTTTATGGCATTGTTCAACAAATTGTTCAAGGCCTGGGTTAAAAGCACAAGATCAATTTCAGCATTTGCTTCTATCAGATTTATGTCCTGCTTAAGGTACAAGCCTTTTTCTTTGGCCTCAGACTCATACGAATCGAACACTTCCTGAATGATTTCAAGGATATTTTCAGGTTTTTTATTGACGGTTACTTTATTGGCATCCAAAACAGCGAGGTCGATAATGAGGTTGAAAGTATTGAGAATGCGCTCAGAACTTTTATAAATTGTTTGTGCCCAATTTCTGTATTCAGGGTTTTCGAGGCTCTCGAGTAAAATTTCAGAAAATCCAAGGATTCCGTTGAGCGGCGTTCTCAACTCATGGCTCATGGTAGATAGGAAATTGGATTTCATAATACTCATTTCCCGGGCATATTGTTGAGCAGCCAGCATTTCAGCTTCGGCTTTTTTGCGTATTGAAATATCGCGGATTATTCCTACGGCATTCCATTTCCCGTGAATATTGATTGATGATAGTGAAAGCTCAACAGGGATTTCTACACCGTCTTTTCTCAGGGCTTCAAGTTCAAGTATTTTGCCGACAGCCGGGCCTTCACCATTGATAAGAAACTGCTCAAAACCTTTGCCATGTGCTTCGTGGTATTTTTGTGGTGCGATAATATTATGGAAATTTTTACCAAATATCTCTTCCTTTGAGTATTGAAATAAATCGGTGGCTGCCATATTCCAAAAAGATACATTGCCATGATTATCTATGAGCACAATGGCATCTTTCGCAGCGTTGGATATTTTCTGAAATTTTTCCTCACTCAGCTTAATTTCTGCCAGTGCCTCTTTGCGGCTTGTAATGTCGCGAATTGCGACAACCCTTACAAGCTCACCATTATAAATAATCGCTTTCCCTTCCTGCTCAACCGGGAAAACAGAACCGTCTTTTCGTACACCTTTGGCCTCGTATTGTGAAGTTTCGCCTTTAGAAATGTTATCAATCACGGCTTGCTGACTATCGGGATGGATAAGCTTTTCGATGAAATTTGTCTCCAGTAGTTCTTCGCGTTGATATCCGTACATGCGACAATAAGAAAGATTGCAATCTTTCACTACCCCGTTCTTATGTATAAGAATACCTTCAAAAGTTAATTCAGAAAGTGATTTGTAACGCTTTTCACTCTCACCGATTCTTTGCTCTTTCTCCTTGTTTGCTTTTCGCTCAATGTGGAGATCCAACACATTTTTGATGGAAACCGGAAGCCTTTTTATATGATCCTTCATAATATAATCCCAGGCTCCCAGTTTAAGCAGCTCGATGGTTGTTTCCTCGCTAAGCTGGCCGGTTACGAAAATAAAAGGTGTATCAGGAAGAAACTGAAGATGCAAGGCCAGGGCTTGTTTGCCATCAAAATCGGGTAGTACATAATCGGAAAGCACAACATCTGGTTTAAATCCGTTAAGCGCGTCAACAAACCCCTTTTTGGTGTCCACAATAAGGGTGGCGCAATTAAGTTCCGAATGTTCGATGGTTGAATAAATGATCTTCTTATCTATCTCATTATCTTCAAGAATCAGTATTTTAATGACCTGAGAATTTGCGTTCATAATCATTTGACTTTTGGGAAACTCACTAATTTTAGCCTTGCAAGGTAAGTAAAAAAAATACAATAGCTGTAATTTTTTAAATTTTCTATGAAATTATTTTTAATGCGCTGTTGCCAGAGGCATCCTGTGAAAGTTCAATCTGGGTAGTTATTCGCTCTTTTAATGCCTCTACATGGCTTATTACACCAATGGTGCGACTTGTTTCGTGCTGGAGCTTTTCGAGCGTTGACAGTGCGGTGTCGAGGGTCTGTTGGTCGAGGCTGCCAAAGCCTTCGTCGATGAACAGGCTGTTGATTTTGGTTTTACTTGCAGCCAGGTCACTCAGTCCAAGTGCAAGAGCCAGGCTCACCAAAAAACTCTCGCCTCCCGAAAGTGTTTTTACAGAACGTTTTTCATCACC
>JAIOZV010000004.1 GCA_021740425.1 Bacteroidales bacterium
AAGCGGCATTGATTTGTGCAGGGAATCGTTTGCAATATCATAAAAGTACAAGCGTCTGGGGTATTTTGAGGAACCAGCCATAATCTGGAAAACAAAATCCAAATTCCCATCCTGATTCATATCAGTTAACTTTGCTAAACCTGTGGAATAGTCAAGCTTGCCATCGCGAAGCAAAACCGAGTCAACCTTAAGCGTGCGTTTTCTGAAATTCAAAGTATCAAAAACATCTGAAACATGCAACCAGATTTCAGTATCAAATTGGGTAAGACAGAATATTTCTTTAATACTGTCGTGATCATAATCTCCAAAAAAAACATAGTTTCCGTCTTTCGGGAATATTCCTTTTTCCAAATTGAACTGGTCCAGAATCTCTCCATCCTTTTCAACAACAAATGCCGCCTCCCCCAGTTTATTGGTTTTTGCGCGGATCAACTCCACTTTGCCATCCATGTCGAGATCGTTGTAGTAGTAGTTTACCCCGTCTGATTCCACCATTTTTCGTAATTCTACTGAGAGAAATTCCTGAAGTGTGTTTTCATGGGAAATAATAAATGGGATCAAAAACACAGCCGCCAGAAAAAACGAGTTGGAAATGATATCTATAATTGCCGGACTTTTCATTGATATAATGTAAGTTACAAATATAGAAACTTTGTCACAAGATCAAAAAAAAAAATTGTTTTGGTTAACTTTTTAAATTCTGTTTACATCTTCGCCAATGATATCAAGATTTCATACGATTGCTGTTATCGTTTTGAAGTCTTGCTAAAATTCAGCAAAGATTCTTTTCCCGGGAAGAAAATCAATTTAAAATATTCGTACATTTGCGATCGTTAATGGTTTCATTATGAAAAAGCTGGTTACATGTTTCATTTTCTTTTTGCTTGTTCTACAGGCTTTCCCTCAATCGCACGAGGTGCCCTTTACTCTGGACGACCGCGACAGGATCATGCGCACCGAAGAACGTATCGAATCACTTCGCACCGAAATGAATTCAAAGTTTGAAGCAATCGATTACAGGTTTGATGCCATGGAAACAAAATTAGATGCCATCAACTCCAAATTTGAACCGCTGTATTGGGCTTTTGGAATTTTACTTACACTGATGTTGTTTATCCTTGGATATATTATCTGGGACAGGCGGACGGCTTTACATCCTATCCAAAACAAAACCATGAACCTTGAGGAACGTGTAAATAAGCTGGAATATCTGTCGAAGGAACAAGCCAAAAAAGATCCGTTGTTTGCTGAACTGATGAGGCAGGCCGGCTTGCTTTAATTCCAACAATAAAATACCCGGGTAATTTTCACTCTCCCATCATCACCCGCATCAAATCTTTAATCTTCGCCACTTTTGCCAGAAAAAAAATGACTTCCTATTCACTTTCAAGCAGCATTTTTCACCTTTTGATTGGCATGGATGATTTCAAAATCAGGATCAACTTTAAAATCCTGTTTACGGTTTTGCCAAAAATCTCAGGATTTTGTTCAACGGGTTTTTTTGTTTTAAGGTTTTGCTGAAATTCAATCTTGATAAAACCGAATCATGTAAAACCTCATGATCACGAAGAAAGATTCGGCATACATGGATACAACGCCACGAACTGGCATAAAAGACTCCGGCTACTGCCGCGCGTTTGATCATAGCAGGAATATAATTACCCGAAAGGCGGCATAAGAACCAACGGCCAATCCTTTTGGCTCTTAACAAGCTTTTATAAGGCTCCTTAAAATTTCAGTCGTGTGTTTTTTGGCAAAATATTCCACGCAAAGAATGAAAAGCATTGCTTAGCATTGAACCCGACGTATATGGACAAGTGAAAAACTTTGCACCATTGTGATTTTAACATTGCCAACCAATAACAATTTTGGATGCGCGTATCTTTTCCGGCTTCTTCAACTTGGGGATGATTAGTAGCTTACCACCATATTCTGTGAAACTTTTACGAGATATGCCCTCCCCGGGAATAGTGCCTGAAAGGTGATAATGTTTTCGGAAGGCCAAAAAACATCTACACCAACAGCATCTTTAATAACCAAAACTGCCTCGAGTTGTCCGGAAAAAAGGGTTGCGATCAACACAGTTTCATCGCTAAGCACCGGGATCAGATTCCACCCCTCTGATAAATTTAGTGCTGGATTTTGAGGAGGAGTTCCACTGACAAGAAACATGGTGTTTTCGGTGGTTTTGATACAATACCCGGATTGGTAATTCCAGGTGGTTAAATTTCCGGATGCATCATCAGGTCGGAAAAAGTCGTTCATATCTCTTATGATTTCAACTTGTCCTGAAATGCCCGAAAGCATCTCATCAAGGTTTGTGTTTTCGGGAATCAGCCGGGAGGAAATCCCTGACCAACCCGATTTAAGCTGGATTTGCTGTTGAATAATTGTACTACCTGAGAGGCTTGCAATACCCGTTCCCAGAGCAGTAAAAACTTCATCATATCCCGGATAAGGATAGGTCACAGTTACATTGCTAATTTCTCCGGTCGCTGAACTCCATAGGCGGTATATAATATTATTACCCGGATTAAAACCATTTGCCTCTTCCGGATTTGATCCATCATCCATCGAAGCTGCTATTTCAAGATAAGCGCCTCCGCTAAGTTGCTGAGAAAGTATTCCGGTGCCTACACAGATTTGTTGACCTGTGCCCGGATTGATATCAAAAATCCCAATTTCATCACCGGCCTGCATATTTTCTTCGTCAATTGTTGCCGCCTCTACATAAATAGTCATCGGGTTGAAGGGAGTTGTCCAAACTGGCTGAAAATGCGAAACCGGATTGGCAAGCACAGAAACTATAAATTCAGTCAACTGACAATCGTAACCCGAAACAAAAATCGATGCGACACCCGTATCAGCAAGGGGTGCTGAAAAGGTAATGGTTGCATTGCCGTTTTCATCGCATAGTGCCATGCCACAACTTATACTGTCTTTTACAAAGTGGCAGCACAAATCCTCAGTATTTCCGGTTCCTGAAAGGGTAATTTGAATTGACGCAGCTCCTGTAAAAATTGTATCCGTGTAAGCAGCCGATATTTGCATGGGCTCGTCGGGCCAAAAGCTGATGGCGGCATCACCGAGGAGGTTGCAATCGTAGAAATTCCACCGCAGGGCACCTTCTTCCCACTGGCCTGGTGCCGTTACCCAGGGAGCAGTTGCCATACGTGCGAGAGTGTATGCCATGCCAAGACGTGCTTCTTTTTTATCGTAAAATGCATCCACAAGCTCCCGGTTTATATGCGCTGCCGGCCCTTCGGTCTGTCCTTCGTTAAACCAACCGTAGCGCGAATTCATGTAAACTGCTACCGCCAGGTTGTTGATGTTGATCATTTTTTCGGCAATGCAATCGCTGTTGTCGAAGGCTCCGCAAATGCAACCGTGTGAATAGATCAAAGCGTAATTGTGATCGATTCCGTTTAAGCCCGTAAAATTTGCATCGGTAATATCGCTCATCGAAAACTTCATGGTATATGAGGCATTCGCATGTCCCACATGATGTATAAATGAACCGCCCTGATTCATCTGTGCCTTAAGGGTGTTTTTGTCCCAGGAAGCCTGGCTGGCATACAATTTTTCGATGTTCTGGGTTTCTGGAATTCCTGTGGTTTGATAACCGTTATCATTATGATACCCAATCAAGAGTTCAAGGTAATCAGAGCCCCAGGTTTCGGGGTTGTCGTAAAGAAATTCTCCAACCAGCAGCGGTTTTGCCAATTCTCCCAACACCGGATTTTCCTGGTATTGGATGGTTTTATTGATCAGGATTTCTAATTCGGCTTGTGTTGAAAAACTCATCCGGCCAATGCCAATTTCGGGGAGAAGGTCGTCTTCACCAATCTCTCCCCAAAGATTGTCGCCATCATCATTCCAGTTGCCATCCAGGGCTGCATAATATAAATCTGACGGAATGTTGTTGTCCTCGTACCAGGAGGAGGACTGTACGCCACAATAAAACCCGCGGTAGGGAACAAACTCCACATCCCCGCCAAGGGTAACATGGGCGATGCCATGGTTTTGATATTCCTGGATAATGTAATTACGGATTTTCTCAGGATTGTCCTGTCCGGGCATGGACGCGTAAATTTCTTCAGTTGTAGTAACCTCTGCAATCAGTCCCCGCGGAAAATAAAAACCGGCCAGTTGCTGAAAATCCTCTAAATATGCCTGTGGTGTAATATAGAGCAAATCACAGGTTTCACTTCTGTTGCTATTTTTGGGGTAGGATGAAATGGCTTCCGTGTTTTGTACAAATTCCTGAACTTGCGAAATGGTGTTCAAGGAGGTATGCAGGTTTTCGAGTGCTGCGTCAGCTTTCAGATCCGGCTTCGTTTCGATGCGTACAGTAATGCTTTTATAGTAGGTTACTTTTCCTGAAACCGGATTGTACCTTAAGGGGGTAAAACTGGAAATTGCTATTGCAAAGCCATTTAAAAATTGTGTGGTGATTTCGCCTGATAACTTTTCAGGATAATCGGCATTTTTACTGTAAAGAGTTTCATTTTTCCGGAAAATTCCGGATATCCCTTTGGACAAAGGTCGTGCATGCTGCATGGGGTAAATTATAAACTCCCCGTCAATGGGGATAGCATCGCCCGAAATGATTTGAATGCCGGTGGCAACATGCCCCGGAGGAAGCAAGAGCTTGATGGCCATGTATGGCATGGCGGGGTCACCGGCTGGTGCAGTAAGCATACAACCCTCAAAACTAATTTGCTTATAGCTCTCCACATCGGCAATGACGGGGGAGGAAAAAACATAGGTTTTTTCGATGACATCTGCATAAAGCAAAGCAAATGAAATTGAAAGTATCAAGCTTAGAATTATCCTTTTCATGGCATTATTAATTTCCTGCTAAGATAGAATAAATCCAAAAACAAACATTATGATTTACCTGTTTCATAAGGAGAGGAGCAGCTCCTTTGGCCTCTATTTCAAAACGATTTTATGCATTGATATTCCGGCTTTTGATTCAATTTCAATAAAATAAATACCTCCGGGAAGATCACCGGTTTTAAGTGTAAAAGAATTCCCCTCAAAATTTTCCTGCCTGATTTCCTCTCCCATAGTATTCACGAATTTGATTTTTTGCATCGGAACATCTGAAGTAATATTCAGAACTTCGTTGGCCGGATTAGGAAAAATTGAAATTTCTGTCTTATGCCCTGATTCATCAATGGCTCCCACCAAATCAACTATTACAGGTATTTCCTGTACAGGAAAACAAGGATCGTTTGCGTAGAGCAAAATGTTTGCTTCGGCGTGATGAGACATGAATTCCCAGTAATAAACACTTACAGTACATGTGAGGGAATGACCCGGATAAATATATGCAGTGTAGGGGGTTATACTAAGCCATGATTCTTTTGTGTTCTGGGGTTCATCGGGATATTCTATTTCGAATTCAAGATGTAAAATTTCTGTCCCCATGTTTTCAATTTCAAGATAATCTATTTCGGGATATTCAGTCAGAAAAATCAAAAATTGATATGATTCAGGATTCCAGGAGTAAGTTATTCCACCCTGGTTAGCTAAAAGAGCTGCCGGAATTTCCACAAGAGGATTGCTGGGGTCGTTGCTGATAAAATTTACACTTGCAGAAAATAATCCCAACTGAAGGTTCCAGGAGTCGAAAGTAAAAGTTACCTGTTGGGACTGACCCGGCTCAATGGCACCGGAGCTTATGTCGGCTTGCAGCCAGCTTACATTATAGCTGATGTTGGCTGTAAAATCACAGCAATTTCCATAAGAATACTTTTCAAAATAATGTGTAACCGGATCTATCCAATTCGTCCTAAACCTCAGGGTATGCTCCCCGGGTGCAGCAGTGTCGGGAATTGAAATTGCGAAAGTGTAATCCTGATTAGCATTCGGGCAACAGGCATCATCCAAAACCAATTCATTATCCAGGGCATACCAGTCATCATTATAATTAATCCAAACATCGAAATAGGTTTGATCATATCCCGCCTGAACGGTCAATGAGTAAGTATTGCCCGGCTCGAGCAAATGAACCTGATCTTTATAATCATGATACCAGGGCGGATTGCCCTCACAGGGAATTTCAGGAACAAGCACATTTTCAAGATTCCAGTAAATTAATCCGTCCCCATAGATACAGCCGCTGCTATACATATCCTCCCAGGGCAGGTCATCCCTGTTTTTGGTTTTATTGTTCGTATTCAAAGCACTGCCGGTAATTTTAGATGAATCCTCATTTTCGATATACAGTTCCCAATCCAATGTTGCTGTTCCCGTATTGGAAACGGTAAGGGTTTGGGTGGTAATCTGAGGAAAACATGCGTGCGTTTCCATTAGTTCCATAGGATTAATTACAATATGCGGCTCAGCCGGCCACTCCACTTGCACAGGTCCGGCAGGCTCAGATTCGCCTTCGGGATACTGAGCCGTGACTGAGTAGGTGTAAGTTCCAAAATCAGGCAGCGCATCAATGAACAGGGTATCCTCAGAAATGCCTGTCAATTCATCATTTCGATAAATATTAAAGTGTTCCAGGTTCTTTGTTGGGTTAAAATCCCACAATATTTTTACCTCACCAATTTGCAGAAGTTGTGCTGACGGGTTTGTGGGTGGAATCAGCCCGGTTTCAACATTGAGCTGAACAGTAATACCGATCACTGCCTGGTCGGGATCATTGCTATGGATGGTGATGGTGTCCTGATACTGTCCTGGTTCCAGGGTTTCAGAATCGAAACTAAGCATAACAAATGCAGTATCTCCCGGATTTATAATGCCTGAGAACTGGTCGAACGACAGCCATTCATTTCCCGGTAAGGGGCCAAACAGCAATTTGGTTTTGCAGTCGTTATCCGGATTTTCATCACCTGACAATTGGGTGCATGCTTCAAAAATATAGTTTCCGGGTGCTGAAAGGTCAGCCGTTTCATCAAGGGTAATTTCAATACCCTGACCAAATTCAAGGTATCCCTTATAAATATTGTTTACTGTTTCATTTCCGGTTGGACCACTCCAGCTTACTTCATAAGGAATGTCAAACTGACCGGCAACACCGTAATTTTCAAGCTTTATGGTCACAGGTTCCTCATTTGTAAATGTTACCCCTGATGCAGGTTCTATGATGGCTGAAACACCAACATCATTTTCTGATCTGCCCGGGTAAGCATCAATGATAAAAGGGATGCCCGGCAATCCGCTGCAATCCGACCCTTGGGAGCCCGCCCCCTCAGCAGTAACAGTGAAGTCATTGTCCCATACAATTGCTCTGTCTTTAGAATTATAGGCTGGTTCATTATTATTTCCCGTCGTGCTAATATACCACGATAATGGCGTACTGCCAGTATTTGAAATGGAAAGGATTTGTGTGGAAATTTGAGGTGGATCAAAATGGCTTTCAGTGAATTCCAGGGGGTAAATTATGATATCCGGTTCCTGGAAACCAATTGTCAACTTTTTGGTAATATAATAGCTGGATGAGTAATGCATGCCGGGAACAACGGCATCCTTTATCGCGATGTGATTATTTGAAGTTTTGCCCGAATCTGCAAATTCCCTTTCGGAATGTTGGGCAAACAGTGTGGCTGAGGTCATCATCAGCACAAGCAAGGTGGACAAAGTCAGGTTTTTCATCTTTTTTTGTTTTTAAGTGCAATGGGCAGTTTTTTAATATACAAAAAAAACAGGGAGTGAAAACACAAAGCTTACAAGCGCCAAAGGTAGATATTTTGTTGAAGGAGTAAAAATGAATTATCATCCTGTTTTCATGCAAATTATCAAAGGAAATTCATTTTTGAATAGAAGCAGAAATAAAACACCAGATCAAAAAAAGTTCGTGAAAACCGAATCTTTCATCGCTTTAACACACCTATTGATTAGTTTTGTTTATAAAATTGAAAAACATGAAAATTTATCATCCATTATTTTCAAAGCAAGGAATCACAATACTACTATTCATTTTGATCGGGCAGCTTGTTTTTTCTCAGGAGCCATTTCCGTTTCAAAACCCTGATTTGGATAGGGAGCAAAGAATTGATGACATGATCGGAAGATTAAGCATCGATGAAAAAGCTTCGTTGCTTTTGTACAACAGCCCGGCCATTGAGCGATTGGATATTCCCGCCTACAACTGGTGGAACGAAAGTTTGCACGGCGTGGCAAGGGCGGGCAAGGCTACCGTATTTCCCCAAGCCATTGGCCTGGCGGCAACCTTTGACGAGGAACTGATTTTCAGAATTGCCACAGCCATTTCGGATGAAGCCCGGGCTAAGTACAATGCCGCAGTTTTGAAAGGTAGCAGGCAGCAATATCAGGGACTTACTTTTTGGTCGCCCAACATAAATATTTTCAGAGACCCACGCTGGGGTCGCGGGCAGGAAACCTGGGGCGAAGATCCGGTTTTAACTTCAACCATGGGAGCCGCCTATGTGAAGGGTTTGCAGGGCAACGATCCAGGTTACCTTAAAGCAGCGGCTTGCGCCAAACATTTTGTGGTACACAGCGGCCCCGAAAAAACCCGTCACAGTTTCAATGCGCTCCCAAATGAAGTGGATTTTAACGAAACCTATTTGCCGGCTTTCAAAGCGCTGGTAAATGAAGGTGTAGAAACCGTAATGTGTGCCTACAATCAGTTATACGGCGAACCCTGTTGCGGAAATACCATGTTGCTCAGCGATTTGTTGCTCAAAAAATGGGGTTTTAAAGGGCACATTGTTTCTGATTGCTGGGCACTAACAGATTTTTACAACTTCCAAACTACTGTTGACAATGCCACCGATGCTGCTGCGCTGGCCGTAAAAGCAGGCGTTAACCTGAATTGTGGCGTAGTTTATCAGCAAATCCCACAAGCCCTTGAGGAGGGAAAAATCAATGAAAAAGAAATTGATGATTTGCTAAAAACCCTTCTAAGGACACGCTTTAAACTTGGTTTGATGGATGCTGAGGACAACTCGCCCTGGGCAAAGATTTCTGAAGATGTCGTGAATTGCCCCAAACATCGGCAACTGGCTCGCGAGGCAGCAGCAAAATCTGTTGTCCTCCTGAAAAACAATAACAATACATTGCCGCTTAACCTGGATGACTTGTATAAAATTTATGTTACAGGTCCCACCGCCGCTGACAATCTTGTGCTTATGGGAAATTACAACGGACTGTCAGGAAACATGGTCACAATCCTCGAAGGAATTGTAAATGCCGTAGATGCCGGAACAGTGGTGGAATACAGTCAGGGAGCTTTATTGAACACCGACAGTATTTATCACGGGATATATCATGCTGAAAGCAGTGATGCAATTATAGCTTGTATAGGAAATTCCAGAATGTTGGAAGGTGAAGAGGGCGATGCCATGTTATCGGATCATGGGGGTGACCGCCTGGATATCCGTTTGCCTGAAAATCAAATTGAATTTATTAGAAAACTCAGGCAAAACGCTCCTGACAAGCCACTCATTGCCGTAATAACAGGTGGCAGCGCCATTGCCATTCCTGAAATTGAAAAACTGGCCGATGCCATCCTTTTTGCCTGGTATCCCGGGGAACAGGGAGGGAATGCTCTGGCAGATATTTTATTTGGCTTAGCCAATCCTTCTGGAAGATTGCCGGTAACATTTTATGCCGGCCTTGATGATCTCCCTGCATTTGATGATTACAGCATGAAAAACAGAACCTATAAATATTTTCATGGAACCCCGCTGTATGCTTTCGGCCACGGTTTGAGTTATACAACATTTGAGTATTCAGATATGCTGAATAACAAAACCTCCTTTGGCAGTGAGGATGAAATTGAAATCAAATGTACCATTAAAAATACCGGCATCAAGGATGGGGATGAAGTAGTACAATTGTATGTAACAAAACCCGCGTTTCACGAAAACGACCCCATTAAATCACTGGTGGGCTTTAGGCGTGTTTCGCTTAAAATAGGAGAATCAAAGGAGGTTTCTTTTTTGATAAAAATAAAGGATCTGGCTGTCTGGAACATCAAAGCGAATGAATTTACGGTAATCCCCGGGGAATATATCTTCCTAACGGGGTCATCTTCATCCAATATTAAATTAAAGACATTGATTAAACTTGAATAAAGAAGTTAAAACGATCATTTTTATGCAATGGATTTTTATTGAATTTAAGTTTGAAAACGACATTATTCTAATCAGTAATAATCAGTGATCCTGAATTTTTTAAACCATTTGTCGGGACATAATCATCAAGAACAATTTGCAATAATCAGCTCAGAACTAAAATTTTTAAACACAATACAATGACACAGCCCAATCCAAACACTCCAAAAATGCCGGCAACCATCATTGTTGCTGCAATTATTATTATTCTTGCCGGAATGATGCAGGCCGCATCGTTGGTTACACAAATATTATTAGCTCTTTTTATCAGCATCATTTGTGCTCAGCCTGTGCTCTGGCTGCAAAAGAAAAAAGTCCCTCAGAGCCTTGCGGTGGCAATAGTTTTTGTAGGAATCATTGGATTGTTTGCAGGCTTTGGGGAATTGATCGGCAGATCGCTGTCCTCATTTTCACAAAACCTACCCGAATACCAGCAAAATCTTAATCAAATAAGTGCAACCTTTATTGATGCACTTAAAAGTTTTGGGATTGATTTTACTAAAGATAGCCTGGCCGGGATGTTGGATGCCTCGAAAGTGATGAATATTACTGCGGGTTTCCTGGGGCAACTGGGCGGCATCATGGGCAATATGTTCACCATTTTTTTTCTGGTTCTATTCCTTTTACTTGAACTGGATAGCATTTCCATAAAAACCCGTGCAATCGTAAAAGGTTCTGCTGATTCGGTGGCCTACCTCGATAAAATCGGGAAAAGCATCCGCCATTATCTTTCCATCAAAACTGTAACCAGCCTCATGACCGGCGTTTTAATCTGGATCGGGCTGGCTATTATTGGTGTGGATTATGCCATAATCTGGGGTCTGATAGCCTTTTTACTCAACTATATACCAAACATTGGCTCCATCATCGCTGCCATCCCTGCAGTACTTTTTTCGATTGTTCAACAGGGCTGGGGTGGAGTTTTCTGGACCTCTGTGGTTTTTGTGGCAGTGAATATGTTTATAGGCAATGTTGTAGAACCAAAAATGATGGGCCGGGGCATGGGGCTTTCAACCTTTGTGGTTTTCCTCTCCCTTATTTTCTGGGGTTTCATCATGGGAACCGTGGGTATGTTTCTTTCTGTTCCACTTACCATGACCATCAAGATTATTTTAGAACAAAACAAAAACACCCGCTGGTTCGCCATTATTTTAGGTACAGAAAAAGATGCCCAATCTGTGTTGGAGGAGGATTCATGATTGTCAAATTGAAACACACATTATTTTAAAAAGTCGGAGATAATATTAGGACTCAAATTGGCAAAGAGCAAAATTTTACTTTACCCATAAGGGATTTGTCTCACTTGGGTGTATATCGTTTCAAGGGTTTTAAATTAAAACGGAATTTGAAATAACTATGATCCTTATTAAAAACGTACAAATCTTTTCGCCTGACCCTCTGGGAAAAAATGATATTCTGATTGCAGGCCATAAAATCCAGTTTATTGCTGAGTCGATTTCTGAAAAGGCTCCATACATTACCAAAGTGATCGATGCCAATGGAGGAATGATGATTCCCGGCTTTATCGACAGTCATTGTCATGTGGCCGGCGCAGGGGGTGAGGGTGGACCGGCTACCCGTACCCCCGAAATGCACATCAAGCAGTTTTTTGAGGCCGGAGTTACAACTGCCGTAGGGTGCCTCGGAACGGATGGCATAACACGTGATCCCAGGGCGGTGTTGATGAAAGTGAAGGCATTAAACAAGGAGGGCATCACAGCATACATGTACACCGGAGCATACCAGATTCCAACACCAACCATACTCCATGGCATTGCCGAGGATATCGCAATGATTGAAGAGGTAATCGGTGCCGGAGAAATTGCCCTGTCCGATCACCGCAGCTCAACTCCTACCATTTCGGAAATTGCAAAAATTGCTGCTGCCGCAAGGGTGGGTGGCATGTTGGGTGGAAAAGCCGGCATTGTAAACATCCACATGGGCGATGCCCAAAACCCCTTTCAACCCCTATATGATGTGGTGAAAAGTACGGAGTTGGGGTTTAACCAGTTTATGCCAACCCATGTGAACCGCAACGACTATATTTTTGAAGACGCCAAAAGTTATGGTAAAAATGGTCTTGTGGATATTACCTCAAGCTCATATCCCTATTTTCCGGAATATGAGATAAAGCCTTCCCATGCTGTTGCAGAACTGATTGCCGCCGGAGTACCTTTAAAAAACATAAGCATGAGCTCGGACGCCGGGGGTTCGCTGCCCGGTTTTGATGAAAATGGGAATCTGGTAAAACTCGAAACAGGAAAGCCCATTAGCCTGCTTTATGAGTTCAGGGATATGATCAGAGAGGAAAAAATGAGTGTTTCCGATGCTGTCAGGATTGTCAGCACCAACGTGGCTGACGTATTAAAGCTGGGTAATAAAGGCCATATTCAACCCGGCTTTGATGCTGACCTGCTCATATTGGATGAAAACCTTGAAATTTTCACTATGATTGCGAAAGGAGAAATCATCACCGAAAATCATCAAATTAACCTACTTCCCGAAATAAAACAAAGATGAAAAAAACACTTTTATACATACTGATTTTATTCCCCGTTTTATTGTTTTCGCAAGGTAGTCTGCTGATTATCGGCGGAGGCAGTGAATCTGACGAACAGGACGGCTGGAGTACCGAGCCTTACAGTTGGGCTGTGCAACAATCGGCCAATAAAAAAGTTGCCATCATTTCCTATTCCAACGAAAGCAATTGGATGCGCAATTATTTTGTGGATCATTGTGGCGCATTATCAGCAAAGGATTTTAAAATAAACTCATCCACCCTTGCCAATAGTCAGAGCACCTACGATAGTCTGATGAACTATGATGTCGTTTTTTTAAAGGGTGGTGATCAATGGAATTATTATGCAACTTATAAAAACACCCTTACACAACAAGCCATTGAGGATAAATGGGCTGAAGGTGGCGTAATTTGCGGAACATCAGCCGGCCTTGCGGTGCTGTCGGAGGTAATTTTTACTGCCGAACGGGGAAGCGTTTATCCTGATGAATGTATCGAAGATCCCAACAATCAATATGTTGCCCTGGAGAATGATTTTTTCCATTTCTTCCCGGAATATGTTTTTGATTCACACTTTACCGACCGGGGACGTAGTGGCCGAATGTTGGGTTTTTTGGCTAACTGGAAATTGAATCATAATGAATTGATTCGGGGTATTGGCATTGATGAAACTACTGCCATGACAATTTCAAAGGATAGGATCGGCACCGTTTACGGAACCGGAGCCGCCAATTTTTACAAACCCATTTCTTCTGACCCATTTCACCTTGATGGTGATATGCTTATCGTTGATTCACTGGAGATATGTCAGCTTTTGCATGCTTGCACCATCAATTTTAACACAGGTGAAATAAGCGGGCTCGCTGAGGTTTTTGAACCCTTGGTTGAAGAGGAAAACGGTAATTATATTATCCTGGCAAGTGGCGGTGATGCACTGTCAGACAACCAGGATATGCTGGAAAATTTTGTAAACCTTTGCGGAAATCCTTCAGATCCTGTGTTGATCATTACCGGATCGGATGATGCGGTGGCCGGGACCTTCAAAACAAAGTTAATCTCTTTAGGTGCGCAGAATATTCAGATATTCAGCGGTGTGGCTTCGATGAGTGAAGACCCTGATTTTGAAATGGCCATTAATGGTGCTGCAAAGTTCCTTTTTTTAAACAATGAATTTTACATTTTGGAGCACTTTCTGGAACAGGGCAACAATGGAGCTTTGCTTGCTGACAGAATAACTCATGATGGAAAAGTGATAGCCTTTGTTGGAGACAACAGCCGCTTTGCAGGAAAAACCGTTATCGAGAATTACTTGCTGTACAATGCTGCCGGAACCGGTTCCCTGGTTTTTAAAAATGGATTGGCTTTGCTTAAAACCACCATCATTATTCCTAATAGTTTTAAAAATTCGGATATGTACATGAACCCGGCTGCCGGCATACCTTATGCTATGCTGCAGAATAAGGCAAGATTTGGAATCTGGCTTACCCGAAAAAACTTTATAAAATATGCGCCGGCAGAACAAAACACCTTTGTTACTTCTTTTGGCAATGCCCCTGCCATGATCATCGAATTGAAAAACACAAAAGGTGA
Source organism: Bacteroidales bacterium (assembly GCA_021740425.1). Lineage (GTDB taxonomy): Bacteria > Bacteroidota > Bacteroidia > Bacteroidales > 4484-276 > SABY01. The sequence continues at coordinate 14,209 of JAIOZV010000004.1, forward strand.
TTTTGCCACCAAAACTTACTCAGCACAGTACAACACCCCAAAAATGATTGCCGGATTTGAAAGTATGAAAATCCGCGTGATCAACAGCCCCATAAAAATACAAACAGGCAGCAAGATCAGCGCCTATTCCATCCGGGAAAAACTGCAGGGAAAGGCAATGCCTGTAAAGGTTTTCCCCAATCCTGCTTTTGAAAATATTTGTGTGGACAGTCCGGAACAAAAGGTTTCTGTTTCACTCTATTCATCATCAGGCCATTTGGTTTTTAATGAACCCGCCTATAAATACAGTCATCAAATCAATCTTTTACATTTGCCGGGCGGGATATATTTAATCGAGGTCCGAAACAATTTCAAACTCACTTTTCGGGAAAAAGTAATTGTGAAGCACTAAGGTTTTCAGGCTTTATAAAATTTAAAAAACAATACTTTTGCTTTGAACATAGTAAAAGCAGTATTTGGAGGCTAACAAAAACGCACCGGTTTCACCCCTGACCATCCAGGCCTTTAAGGATGGGAGCGAAAAAGCTTTCGGACAGATTTTTCACGATTATTCTGACAGGATTTTTCAATTTGCGCAACATTTTCTCAACAACCGTGGGGATGCGGATGAAATATGCCAGGAGGTTTTTGTTAAACTGTGGGAATCGCGAAAGGCTGTTGATCCTGCTGCGAACTTCAATGCCTACCTTTTTACCATTACCAGAAATTTAATTTTTAACCGACATAAAAAAAAGGTGCATGAGTGGGCCTATCTGGAGCATCTTAAAAACTTTCTTAAAGAAAACACTTACAATACCGAGCAAACAGTAATGCTTGATGAACTTTCGGAAATTGTTGACAAGGCCATCAGGGCAATGCCCGAAAAGAGAAGAATTGTTTTTGAACTGAGCAGAATGCAGGGTTTATCGCATAAAGAAATCAGCGAAAAATTGAATATCTCCACCAAAACCATCGAAGTGCACATCAGCCTTGCACTCAAAGATTTGCGCATTGTCCTGAAGGACTATTATATTATTTTAATACTGCTGGCACACATTCACGGCTTTCCTTTCGAATAAAAAAATCCCTGGCACCATTAAGGGATAATTTCATCACAATTGTATAACCACTAACAACACGAAACTGCAATGCAAAAAGAGCAGAGAAAAAGTTTGTTTGCCCGATTTTTAAGTGGGCGGGCAACAAAAAAAGAAAAAGATCAGGTGTATTCGATGCCCGAATCGGAGCAGATGATCAAGGCGCTTTGGAATAAGCAGCTTACCGGCACAATGGACGATGAGACCAGAGCAAAAATGCTAAACAACATTTATTTAAAAACAACCCGCCAACCGCGAATACACCGTTTAATACCTCTGATTCGCGTTGCAGCGGTTTTGCTTATCGGATTGATCATCGGGGGTGTAATATTTTCAGATGATCTTTTCAATAAACATTCCGACACACTGGTCAGTGTGCAAAGTCCGACCGGCCAGCGAACAACATTAACATTACCCGACGGATCAACAGTTGTTCTGGCCGGTTCAAGCCAGATTTACTACCCCGAAGCATTTAATGAGAAAAGCAGGGAGGTTAAGCTTATTGGCCTTGCATATTTTGATGTAACCCACTTAAATGCCGTTCCATTTTATGTAACAACCTCCGATATTCGTGTTTCCGTTTTGGGAACGCAATTTTCTGTTTCATCCTACCCAGGCGATCCCGTAATTCAAACCATTCTTTTGACAGGTAAAGTGCAGATAACGTGCTCTGATAAAAACAAATCCGTTGACTTATTGCCAGGCGAGCAACATATCTACAACAGCATCAGTAAATCAGGAAGTGTAACCAGGGTGGATGCCGCCAGACTTATGGAGTGGATTGACGGAAAAATGCTTATTGATCAGGAAGACATTTATACGGTTTGTAAGAAACTTGAACGCTGGTACGGAGTAGATATTGAAATTTCGAACCATCGGAATATTACGGATCTGTACACTTTTACAATCGATAATAATACGCTGAGTGAGGTATTGCTTTTAATGCAAAAGGTGAGTCCGCTCCAATACACTTTTGACAAAAATCACCTCACATTAACTTTCTCCGAATAATTCATAAATGAAATGATATGATAAAAACCTTACAATTAAAACAAAGTGTTTCGGGGTATTTGCCACAGTTGTGCAGCAGAGTCGGTTTCGTATTGCTGATGGTAATTTTTTTCATACCCTTCCCGGTAAATGCAGGCCTTGGGCAAACCACGCCCATTAACCTGATTTTGGAAAACACCTCCCTAAAGGAAGTATTGCAAAAAATTGAAAGCCAATGTGATTACACTTTTGCATACAACGCTTCCAGGATAGATGTTTCACAGAAGGTTTCGGTGAGTTATACCAATACCAGCCTCACCGAAGTACTGAATAATTTACTCAAAGAGAAAAACATTGCGTATGAATTCATCGATGAGAAAATCGTTCTCACACCCAAAGAAACCAATACAGAGTACAAACCTGAAGTCGTTCCTCAGGAAGAAAAAAAGATCACAGGAACTGTTACGGATGCGAGTAATGGTTCCACTTTGCCCGGCGTGAGCATCGTTGTGAAAGGGACTTTAACCGGAACTGTATCTGATGTTGACGGAAATTACAGCATTGAAGTTCCTGATGAATTATCAGTTTTGGTGTTTTCGTATATCGGTTATCAAAAAGTAGAAATCCTCGCCGATAAATCCACTATTGATGTAGCCTTGCGCCCAATAGCAACACAACTCGAAGAAATGGTGGTTGTGGGCTATGGTTCGTCAAGCAGGAAGTTGCTTACCAGTGCCATAAGCACCATCAAGGCAGAAGAAATCACCAAATATCCATCATCAAACATCGATCAGGCTATTCAGGGAAAATCGACTGGTGTACAAGTGGTAAGCAATTCAGGTACTCCCGGTGGCGGAATTTCCGTCAGGGTGCGTGGAATAAGCTCAATCAATGCGGGTAGTAACCCACTGTATGTGGTGGATGGTATTCCGGTTATTACCGGCGATTTCGGTCAGATCGGATTCTCCGGGCAAACCATCAACGCGATTTCTGACCTTAACCCCAATGACATCGAATCGATAAGTGTACTCAAAGATGCTTCTGCCACAACGATCTATGGCAGCCGGGCATCCAATGGCGTAATTCTGATCACCACCAAAAAAGGAGCCGCCGAAAAAACCAGCATCAACTTTAGTGCTTACTATGGTGTGCAGCAAGTGGCCAAAACCCTCGATATGCTCAATGCCCGTGAATTTATGGAATATAAAAACGAGGCAAGCATTGCGTCAGGAGGATTGCCTTTGTATTCGCAGGAAGAAATTGACAACAACACCATCGATACCGACTGGCTGAATGAAGTGCTGAACACCGCCCCCATTGCCAACTATGAGCTGTCGGCCAGTGGAGGTTCCAAAGCCACAAAATTCTATCTGTCAGGAAACTACTTTGCCCAGGATGGAACCCTGATAGGAACGGGTTATGACCGGTTGAATGGGCGCGCCAATCTCGATTTTAGAGTCAACGACCGTATTAATGTCGGGACGAATATTGGCCTCAGCTATTCCGTAAACGATCGTAAAGAAGGTGACCAGTCGCTGAATGCCCCTCTGGCAAATGCCATCGCGATGCCGGCCATTTATCCGGTATATAACGATGATGGCACCTACAACGATGATGGCCCTTATGCGAATCCCGTTTCGATAGGGAATCTGCATACCAATAAAAGCTATGCCTTCAGGAACATTTCCAACATTTATGCTGACATCAAAATTCGGGAAGGGCTAACCTTTCAAACCAAATTGGGTGCTGATTATTACAATTTGCGCGAACACACCTACGACCCCCCTACAACACGCCAGGGTGGAAAATACAACGGGCTGGGCATTGAATCTACAGCCAATGTAATTAATCTTGTTAGTAACAATATTTTAAAATATAACACCGAGATCAACGACAAGCATCGTATCAATGCATTGTTGGGCTATAGCTTCGAATCCTATCAGCGAAGATCCACATATCTCCGCGGGCAGGATTTTCCGAACGAAAACTTTGAATATATCGCTTCTGCTGCTTCAATCACCGAAGGAAGCGCCTCTGCCCTCGATCGTGGCCTGAACTCCTTTTTTGGGGAAGTAAAATATGATTTGAGCTATAAATATCTTTTTACCCTGAGTGGCCGGTATGACGGATCTTCCAAATTTGGCGAAAACAACCGGTTTGGTTTTTTTCCTGCTGCCTCGGCAGCCTGGCGGATTTCAGAAGAAAACTTTTTTGGTGTAAAAGCCATCAACGACCTGAAAATTCGTGCAAGCTACGGCCTTACGGGTAACGACGGAATCCCTGATTTTGCCTACATGAATCTGTATTCCTCCGGTGCCAATTATCAGCTCAATCCGGGAATTTATCCCTCGCAACTTCCCAATCCCGACCTCAAATGGGAGTCAACAGCTCAGTTTGATATTGGTTTCGACCTTGCCATGTTCGACTCAAGGCTTACCCTGAATTTCGATTACTATAATAAACAAACCAAAGATGTATTGCTCTATCGGCCAGTGCCACCCTCATCGGGATTTGGTTCCTATATTTCAAACATCGGGGAAATGAAAAATAACGGCATCGAATTTTTGATTGCCGGCAAAGTAATCCAATCTGATTTTACATGGGATTTAAACACAAATTTCAGCCTCAACCGCAACGAAGTAACAAAGCTTTATAACGATCAGCCCATCGACCAGATTGGCCGTGGTGAAAACAGCGTAAGGGTGGGCTATCCCATTGCAATATTTTATAATTATGAATCTTTGGGTGTTGATCCATCTTCCGGAGACCTGGTTTTTAGGGATGTGGATGGTGATGGAGAAATTACAGAAAACGACAGAACCATGATCGGAGACCCCAATCCGGATTTTATAGGGGCATTTACCAACAATTTTTCTTACAATGGATTTTCATTGTCGGTAACGCTGCAATATAGCTATGGCAACGACATTTTTAATGGAACCCGCAGGTATATCGAATCGATGAAGGGACAGGATAATCAGTTACGTGTAATTCTTGACCGCTGGCGCCAGCCCGGTGATATTACACAAATACCAAGGGCTACCAATGCTGACCTGAATAATAACGACAGGGCGTCATCGAGGTTTATCGAGGATGGTTCTTATCTGCGTTTTAAAACGGTAAGGCTGGCATACAATTTCAATAAGGAAATTCTTGATAAGTTAAAATTGAGCAGGCTGGAATTGTATGTTGTAGCACAAAACCTGTTTACTTTTACCAACTACTCAGGAATGGATCCAGAAGTTAATTATGCCGGTGATGATGATTTACGCTATGGCACGGATTTCTTTACCTATCCCTCTGCCCGTGTTGTTTCTGCAGGAATTAATGTTCAATTTTAAAGCTATGATCATGAAAAAATATATTATTCTATCCATATTGCTATCCGTACTGTTTTCTTGTGCCAAACTTGACATCGACCCTACACAATCTATCATTGCCGATAAGGCCATTCGTACGCCGTCCGACCTGAATCAGGCGCTTACCGGGTGCTATGATGCCTTACAACTGGCAGGATTTTACGGGAGGCATACAATGTTGTCGGCCGAGCTTTCTTCGGATAATGCCACAGCAACCGGAACAATTCTGGAGTTCAACGATATCAGCCTGAATAATCTGCTTTCGAACAACACGATTTCGGAGGCCATCTGGAGTGCTTGTTATATTGCCATCAACCGGGTAAACAATGTGTTGTATTTTTTGCCAAACATTGAAGGACTCAGCGAGGAAAACAAAAATGATGTAAGCGGACAACTTTATTTTATCAGAAGCCTGGCCTATTTTAACCTGGTAAGCTATTTTGGTGATGTGCCTTTGAAGTTAACCCCGACACTTTCGACAGATGATTTAAATCTTCCGCGAACTGCCAAAGCTGAAGTATTGGCTCAAATTGCCGGTGATCTGAATACCGCAAAAATCAATATCACCACAAACACCGCCGGACGCGCCTCTGCTGCTGCTGCTGAAGCCCTGTTGGCAAAAATTGCGCTCTTTGAGTCGAGGTGGGTCGATGCTGAAACTTTTGCCAACCATGTCATCGAAAACTATGGACTCAGCCTTGTATCTGATTACAACACACTATTCAACAACGACAATAACAGTGAGTCTGTTTTTGAAGTGCAGTTTAACGATCAGGACAAAAACCGTATTGCTGAATATGTGCTTCCTACTTCGCTGGGGGGGCGCTATGAAGTTTCTCCCACCGAAGATTTAATCAATAGCTTTTCTGCCGAAGATTTACGTTTAAATGCCTCATTTGATGGATTTGATGATAAACCCTATTGTAAAAAATACTACCAGATATCAAGTGGTGCCGACAGGGTTTATGTTATCAGATTGTCGGAAATGTATTTGCTACGCGCCGAAGCACGCATTCAACAGCAGGCTGATTTCGACCTGATCAATGCTGATATTAATAATGTGCGCAGAAGAGCCGGACTGGAAGATGTGGCTATTCAGGATTATGATGCTTTATTGCAGGAGTTGTTGTTACAACGCAGATTGGAATTTACCTTCGAGGGGCAGCGCTGGTTCGATTTGATCAGAAATGATCTTGCTATCCAAACTTTACCAAATATAACAAGTACCGATCAATTACTTTTTCCAATTCCCTATTCCGAAATCAATACCAACACGGCCATAGGCCCTGAAAATCAAAATCCCGGATATTAATACGAATCGATAAATTTAAAACAATGAAACGTAATAACATATTTCAGAATCTTATTTTACTCACCTTCGTCATCACCTTCCTGATTGCCTGTAAGGATGATAATCCTGTGCCGCAGGCAAGCACCATTGCTGACTTCCAATATGAAGCCACCAATAATCTAACTGCTCCTTCAACAGTAAAATTTACGAACAGGTCAATTCTTGCCACATCCTATTTATGGGATTTTGGAAATGGAAGCACCTCAGCAGAAATGGAGCCCGAAGTTACTTTTTCTGAACCCGGCTCCTATAATGTGTCGTTAACTGTTGGGGCCACCAACGAGGTATATTATAATAAACTGACAAAAACGGTTGCTTTGCAGGTGAAAGATCCGACAGCAGGTAAAACCAAGACTCTCTATTTTACCGATCGCACCACACATAGTGTACGTTATGCAGTACTGGATGACAATGCCCCCGTGGTTCAGGATTTTGGACACACCGGATTGGATAAACCCTACGGCATGGCAATCGACACCGCCAATGCCCGTGTAATTGTTTCTGATTATCGTGCCGGTGTAATTTACAGCTACGACCTTGAAGGGTTCGACCTTCAAATCGTGATTGACTATAACAATCCCGTTCTCATCGATCCCTTCGGCCTTGAAATTGTCGGGGATAAATTATACTGGGGAACCCAGGAAGCCATTGGTCGTTGTAACTTCGATGGCAGTGAGGCTGAAGTATTCATCCCCCTCTCTCTTGCAACACCTCCGGAAATGGCCATCGACCTTGCCTGGGATTATATTGGTGAAAAATTCATTTTTACAAACGACAAATATGAGTTTACAGGTGGAATGTACAGCGTTGATTTTAACGGAAATACTTTTACTGAATTAGTTCCTGGGACCAATGGAGGTGCCATGGCACTGGATGTGGAAAACAACAAAATGTATTACGCCGACTTCGACAAGGGGATATGTGTGGCGAATCTCGATGGCTCTGATGAAATAGTGATAGCTGCTGAAATGATCGGAATTTTCTGCTGGGGGATGGATGTTGACCTTGATGCAGGTAAAATTTACTGGAGCGATAAAACCAATTTGAAAATCGTTCGGGCAAACCTGGATGGTAGCGAAAAAGAGGATTTCATCACCGATTGTAACCCTTATGCCATAGCAATTGATATGTACAGATAAATATGTTTAACTTAAACTGTGAGAAATTATGAATGTAAAACATTTACTTTTTGGATTATGCATGGTATTGGCCATAAATGTTTCGGCTCAGGTACCAACAAACTGGTTCATCGACACACCAAGCCCTGGCGACATTAGCCTTGCTCCCAACACCGAATTCTTTACAGAGGGTGTTCAATCATGCCGGTTAACTCTTTACACAGCAAATGTTCCATACTTTATCAGCGACAATTTCGCTGTGAATATGGGTGCTGATTACACCTTCTCCCTGGATGTTCTGGATAATGACTCAAGAGGAAGATTAAAAATTTATGCCGATTTTTATGATGTTGACGGGAATGATATTTATGGAGAGGCTCCAATTTATACCGAAGACAATCCCGATTGGCAAACCATTACCTGGAGCGCAGTAGTTCCCGATGGCGCTGTGTTCGGTTATGTGTGGATTAAGTTCTATGATACCGATGGCTTTATTGACGAAGCAATTGCCTATGTTGATAACGCCAGCTTTGTTGAAAGTGGTGGGACAAACGTTGTTGTAAATGGAGGATATGAAAGTTGGAGCACACTTGCCATGGACAATGCCTATTGGATTGATGAAACATCCCTTGATGTGCGTTACAACGGCAATATTGAAACGGTTGATGCTGCTGATTTTATGCTTGGCGGAACAGCCAGTATTACCTTTTCGGGTGCTGAAATTGATGCCGATGATGCAACATTGGTTCACCTTAGCGGCGCTTCCGAAAACATGACTTTTGATTTAACCGTTGATGAATTGTCGCAAAACGGCATGGAAACACCTGTTAGCCTTTATGCTGGCATGGCCTCCATAGCGCACACCAATGCAGCAAACCCGGATGGGGTGATGGATGTTGACATTTCGGCTACCTTTCACGGAATAATTTCAGCACACGATGCCTATAACAACGTTTGGGTTCAGGATGCTGCCGGTGCTTATAATGGCGTTATGATTTTCAGCTATAGCTTCCAGGAAGAAGTTGCTGTGGGCGACGAAGTTATTTTCACGGCAAAAAGAGATGTGTATTTTGATCTGAATGAACTGGCTTCGCCTATTCTGATTCAAATTGTAAGTACGGGAAATACGCCTTACGAACCCACATCTATTATGGGCGCTGACATAAACAACACCTTGCCTGCCGGTAGTGAAAGTGCCGAAAAATGGGAGGGTCAGCTTGTGGTGATTCACAATGCCCTGGTTACCGAATACAATGCAGATGAGTTTTATTACCTGTGTTCTGATGATGATGGCACAACGCAATTTAGAATTGGTGATAATGTGGATTATCAGTTGGCAAATACTGTGCTGACTGTTGGTGAAGTTTACAGAATTGTTGGCGTGGTTGATTTTTCCTTTGGTATTTACAGGCTCAATCCAAGAGGAGCTGATGATATTACCAATACAACCGGATTCACAGAGCATACACAACCTTCTCTTGCAATCTATCCGAATCCTGCCAATGAAACAATTCATCTTGTTACTGAAAACGCAATCGAAAATTACAGGATTACCGATATTAACGGAAGTTTAATCATGGAATCAAAACTTAATGGGATTTCAAATTCCATAAATGTTGCGGATTTGAGAGCAGGAATTTATTTCGTCAGCGTTCAAACCAAAAATGAAACACTCACCTCACGGGTGTTGATCAAGTAATAGTTTTTCATACATTTGACTTAGGGGCTGCCATAACCGGTAGCCTTTTTTGTTTTAGGCTCTCACAAAATCAAATTCGATAACATGTCAACAATATCAGTTTTTCCGGAGTTCAAATATTTCTTATACTGTGTGCAATCCGATGACAACTTTTTACTTTGATTTTATGTTGGGTTTATCTGTTTTACCTGACAGGAGGTTCCCATAGAGTGGCCTTTGCATGAAACTTTTCTGGCTTGTCCTGGTTAGGATTTTATTGTTTCCATGAATGGTCAAATAGGGTTTTGTCTGCATAAGACGGGAATCAAACCATTCCTCCCTCATTTTACGAACGACGAAAAGCATTATAGGTTTTAATAATAAAACATCATCGTAGGTGGAATCATTAGCAAGGCAGATAAGATTATCAACATAATAGTAAATGGCAAAAGCCATTTAAACCACAATTGATAAGGGATTTTTGAAATGGAAAGCGCACCTATAGTTACACCGCTGGTGGGGATGATCATATTGAAAATTCCATCTCCCAATTGAAATGCCAGGACGGCAGTTTGTCGTGAAACACCTACCAAATCGCTCAGCGGAGCCATTACCGGCATGGTGAGTGCTGCCTGGCCCGAACCCGAAGGCACAAAAAAGTTGATGGCTCCCTGTACCAAAAACATGAGCTGGGCAGTTAGGGTTGGCGAAAACCCGGAAGTGGCTTCTGCCATAGAGTGCAACAGAGTATCAATGATTTTTCCATCGGTAGCAATAATGAGCAAACCCCTCGAAATGCCAATCACCAATGCTGCCGTAGTCATGCCTTTGGCACCTTCTGTAAAGGCTTCCATGGTCTGCTTTCCGGGAAGCCGGTAGAATATGGCAACAAGAATGGCAGCCCCGGTAAATAGTGCTGAAATTTCATTGATATACCAACCCCAATTGTTTGACCCGATGACCAAAACAACAAAAACTGCAAGCAAAAGCCAGAGCACTGTTTTGTGTTTTGCTGAAAGCATAAACTGATCATCATTGGTGATAATATCTTTTGGCCTTTTGTTATCAATTTCAAAGACCGGGCTGGCTTCGGGGTGTTTTTCGATTTTTCGGATGTACCTCAAAACAAACAGGATGGCCGCTGACGTTAAAACTACCCAGATAAGGATTCGGTATTCCCATCCGCTGAAAACAGGAATTTCGGAAATACCCTGAGCAATGCCAATGGTGAAAGGATTGAAAAAGGCTCCGGCAAAGCCGATACCTGCAGCCAGAAAAGACATGGATATTCCGACGATACTGTCGTAGCCAAGAGCAAGGGCAAGCGGAACGGTGATCATGATAAAAACCAGGACACTTTCGCTCATGCCAAAAGTAGCACCGGCGAGGGAGAATAAAATCATTATGGCAGGCACGATGAGCTTTTTATTTCGTGGATTTTTCCGGCTTTTTATCAACACCCGGGACAATCCGGCATTGATGGCTCCGGTGCGGTTAAAAACACCAAAAGCACCTCCAACAATCAGGCAAAAACCAATAATTTGTGATGCCCCAATAAAACCTTTGATCGGAGCCATCAAAAATGCACCAATACCCTGCGGATTGCTATCCACTTCCCGGTACGATCCGGGCACCAAAATTTCCTTAGTTATGCCACCGATCGTTGTTGATTCACGGTCATAAACTCCTGCAGGAATTATCCAGGTTAGCAAGATGAAAAGCCCCATGATAAAGAGCAATATTGAAAAGGTGTCAGGGATTTTTGATATAATATTTTTCATACACTATCTGATCTTAAAAACATCTCCCGGCAAAAGCACCTGTATTCGGAGGTCTTTCGCACCCAGCAGCCCGTTTTTGGTTTCTGATTCTTTACTCCCATTGGTCAACACAATTACCTGGCTGCTTCCAACAACCTTTGCCCTATTTCCTTCAACAAGAATCGCAGTAGATTCATCGATGCCAATGCACATTTCATCAGGGTTTTCGATGGCAACCGAAAGCAGCCTGTTCATGCGCATCCGCTGGATAAAATGCTGGTCAATGATGGAATGATCAAGCAGCCCAAGTCCAGCCTTTATTTCGATGTTGTTTTGATGGATCGTTCTGAAATTATTTGTGTATTCAGCATAAGAAAGCTGGTTTCCGGTGATCATTTTTTTACTCATCACGGCGGCTCCCGCGCTGGTACCGGCAATCATTGCTCCCCTTGTGTATGCTTGCTGAACAGCCTCCGTAAGACCTGTTTTTGCTGCAGTTTTCATAAAGAGATTCTGATCACCTCCGGTTATATAAATTAAGCGGGCGTTTCTTACTGAGTCGAGGGAAGACTTTGCCAATAGGGTATCAGCATTTAAAAACAAAGTTCTGATGTTTTTAAAACCCAGGTCATGAAATTGCTCCGTTACAATAGTTGAAACTTCAACTTGCTCGTTACTTGCAAAGGGCAGGATCACAATATAATCCTTTAAAAGGAGGCCGGAAGCATCAAGCATCTTTTGCATCAACTCAGGAGGACGTTCCCCGCCGCCAATAATAAATAGTTTGCCCTGTTTGCTGCAGTTTATATTATTGCAACCCGAAACGAATAAAAGCAGGCAGGTAATAACCGCCGGAATATAAATACGCTTAATCATGTTTTTTATCTCTTGTTTGCTATGGATACAATCATGGCCGGGTTTTCCCTTATTGCAGTGTATTATCTGAGTAAAGAAAGGGCATTCGCAATGGGAAAAAACGGGGATTTACTGAGATGGGGACTCCTTTTTATTTTATGACCGAAATCCGAGCCTGACCAAGATAATTCTCCGGATTTACCCAACCTTTATTTTAGGTGCAGAAAAGGAAGCCCAGTATGAGCAGGATGAGCAGTATTGAAAAAATTGAGTTCAAGCCACATTTTTATCAACTATTCTCTGCGCAGCAATATAGCTTTTTGATGATCGCCTTCGTCGATAGTTTTAAAGAACCTGTAAATTTCATCATAATGGTCTATTGAAAAAGTGTCCATTTTAATTACCAGCTTCCGATTTATATTTAAGAATTCGGACATGGTGTCGTAGCTGATTGAATAGGTTCCCATCAGGCAGGAATCGGATAAATTTTCGGGTATATGCTCTATCCTGAATGTTTTTGGCAAAACAAATTGCAGACTGTCGATTTCTGTATATCCATTCTCAACAAAAATGTCGTGACTACGTTCCGGTCTTTTTGTAATTTCTGAGGTGTATTTATTAAAAATATTGGGCTCAAGCAAAAGGCGTTTCCCCATGGCCGTGGCATAATCAGGAGCACTAATGTTAAGCTCCAGGCTGCATCGGTAATCATCTGTCAGTGTATCAGAAAACGCATAACTTTTTATCGAAACCTGATCGGGCTGCAGATTTTTCAGCAACCACTCTTTTTGTTCTTTTGCAGAAAGATTCATGGGATGAAAAATTATTTCGCAGGAAAGGCCGGAATATTTTATCTCAGCAGTGCAACTCAAATCACCGGCATCGTTAATTGTGGCCTTAGCCAAAGTAATGGTTCTATTATCGCCCTCAGTGTAGCAGGGAGTTTTAACAAGTTGACCTCCTTCATCACCGATTAAAATAGTCTTGCGATTAACATTGCCATTCCCAATATACCCGCACGGAATTTGCTGGTTGGTACATTCAAGCCAAATGCTGTCGTTTTCCACAGGCACACACAGTATCACATGGTTTGTTTGATTGACGGATGGAAACGCAGGAAACAATTCAGCCCGTTCTTTTCCATTTCCAATTTCGGCATAAAAGGATTCTATACCTGCCACCTTCAACAAGGCTCTTGTATAATTGGAAAGTGCTTTGCAGTCGCCATAGCCGTTTAAGTCAACATCCTCCGCAGCTATGGGCTGAAACCCACCGATTCCCATCGAAATGTTCACATAACGGGTATTTTGCTGCATGTATTGATAAATCTTTTGGATGCTGGTTTTGGTATTGGTATCTCCCTTTAAAAGTTCAACAATTTCTGCCCGGGTTTTTTGAGGAACTTCGTCTCTTTCTTTCAGCAGGTTATATACCCATAGGCCATAATTCTTCCAGTTTTCAAAATTTCCTTCAGTTTTTTCATATTCAAACGAAACCGGAGCCAACATGACCCATGGTAAGAAACCCCTTTTCGCAGGCATAAATGGTTCTTGAGTGTAGGCAGGCACGTTCGTAATTGACCATTTGTATGACTTAAATTTTCCGGATTTGTTTTCCAAAAAATCAAAATCTCCGTTATCGCTTTTATACGACACAGGAAATTTTTCGTCAAAGGAAATTGACAGGTTCGCTTGCTCAAGTGCCACGCCTTCGTTGCTTACCGGCATCCAAATGTCAAACCCAACCAGGCCGTTCAGTTCTATTTCGTACTCATACTCTGCTGTATAAGGATATTGCTTTCGGATAGGTTTGAGTAGTTTTACACGACTGTCGCTGTAAAAGGTAAAATCCGGATAACTTGAAAAATCGCTGATGTCGTCTTTTTTTACTTTGTCAATCTCAAGGCCAAGTTCATTGTAATACTTTCCACGTAAGGATTCAACTTTCCTGTTGTTGTCATAGTGAAGGGCAAGCCAGGCTTCTTGCTGTCCGTTTTTATTCAAAACAGTGACTGCAAAATGAACATTCATCACAGCTTTTCCGGCAGACAATCGGTTGATCTCAGTATGATGAAATCTGATGACGGCATCCGCATTTTGAAGCAAGGTATCAGAAATAAGAAATGCGGCAAGGTTTAAATTTTGAGCATGTACGCTGAAAAGTCCATTTGTCAGAAGCAGAAACAGAAGGAATCGATTCTTCATTCCGCTTATATTTTTTTGAGGACAATCTGTTCTTTGTGTTTATCCACCACCAAATCGATAAGTTGTTTCAGGAATGGGTATTGCTCAGGTAAAAAGAATACTTTATTTATTGAAAACACGGAGGTAATCTGCACTTTGTTGCCGAACTGACTTATGCTGTACATAAATTTTGCTGAGCCATCATCAAGTTTTACGATGGTGGGTTTTGGCAATTCTTCAATTGTGTAATTCTCAGGAATGGTTATTGAAACACTTTGCATCTCGGTAAAGGGATATTCGAATTCGACGGGGTATTCACGGTTTTCAATTTTAAATGGGTTTTCTTCCATACAGTCGAAAAACAGGGGCTCGAAGAAAAACAAATTGCCTGCATTCTCCATTTTTTCTGTAATGTTCACATCAAGATTAACATTCACATTCGAGTATAAGCTGTCGATACCTGTGAGATCGCTTTTATTGATAAGCAAACCACTGATATTGTCAAATTTAAGTTTGAGGTAACTTTCAGCATCTGTTTCGCGGGCAGCCTTGAGCCGCTCCCCAAGTGCAGCATAGGCGTTAAAAGTATAATTAAGTGTGCCTTGAACCCCCCCATCTTCGCTCAGGACAAGGTCGTAGGTTGCCGATTTGGCGGCTTCGCTTTTTTGCAAATTAATCCACCCCGATCTCTGTTCATCCACTATCCATCCATCCTTGTTCAAACAGCGCGTAGGCAAAAGGTTAATTTCAGAAAGGGGTTCGGTGGCATCCATAAGGTAGTTGTTTTCACCATCAGTAGCCACTGCAATTACATAATTGAAACTGCTCAGCGAGGGGTGCGAGGGATGGATCATTCCATTTTCGCGGGTACTCAGCAGCACCGGATATGCGCGAATTCCCAGTTCTCGGAGCAAAATAACCAGCGAAAGGTTGATGTCGGCACTGTTGCCGGAACCAGATTTGTACACCTCGCGCAGGTTGCCGGATGTGTACTTACGGGTTTGGCCATTCCATGTGAATTTTTTTTGTATGGTTGAAAGGGCATTTTTGATCAATTCAAGTGTGTCTGAATTTTGCAACTTAAGTTTTTCCACCTCATCCTTCAAAAACCTTTCCCGCTTCAACTGCATACCAAAATCACTATTGGTGAGTAAATTATGGTTTATCTTATCCCAGCTTGTTGTATAATGATGCTCTGATTGATTCGGGAATTTAGTCCAGGCCAGCTCAAAATCAACTTTGGAAATATAATTTTGGGCTGTGGTAAGATAGGCTTCCATTGGAAAGGCCGGAATGTTTGTGGCCACGTAATCGAAAATGTTTTCATCATATTCGATAGTTTGCTGGCTTTTATTATGGCCTTGGCTGACTAGTCCCATGTCAGAAGTCAGATAAGAAATTGTAAAAGAATTTTTTTTGGATATTGTTTCCATATCCACCCTGTAATAACCACGTTGCGATTGGTTGTAATGAAAATATTCAGGTATCGAAAGGTGATATTCGCTAAACAGGGTTGGGATGGTGTGCTGAAACTCCCAGCTTTGAAGATTATATAAAAAATCGGATTTTATTGTGTAACTAACCTCGATTACTGAACCGGCTTTAACTTGCGGCAGGGCACATTTTAAAACATCCCAGTTTTCATTTTTTTCTTCCGAAATCATGTCGTTAAACCGTAATTTAACGGTCTCAATTTTTTTTCCAGAATTATTGTAGGTTGCGGCTTTAAACTGAATAACTTCCTCTTTGTCGCCATCTGAATGATAAAGCGGAATCTCAATATTAGCCCAATCGAAAGCATTATCATCTATAATTTTAATCCTGTAATGTCTCTCAAAATGCATTTGGAAACCTTTCTGTTGCCCTGTCATTTCACCTTCTCTAACAGTGGTTGTGGCATATTGGAAATAGGTTCGTCCAAAATCAAAAACATAATATGCATGGGCATTCGAATCGATGGGGCAAACGATAGCCTCCATTTCCTGATCGGAAATTTTGCCAAATTTGGATGGAGCTTTCTGGCTATAATTTACTGTGGAAGCCAACAAAAAGCAAACAAGGAAAATAATTTTTTTATACATCATCACGTAATTTGATTTTTAATTTCATGTTTTTAAAAATGGGCTGAAATAGCAGAGTATGCAATTTTATCAAAAATTTTGAAACCACAAAAAAAAGATGCTAATTTTTAAGGGATTTAAATAATCGATAATTGATGGGAGAAGAGCATTTTGGATTGCACACAAGCAATATTTTTGTGTGATGATTTTTAATGCCCGCAAACTAAAAGTGTCTAATTTTATAAGCTTAGTTTAATAAAGGCAAAGATCCGGGGCTACATTTTTCAGGGAGCAGATTTGCAAACCATGTTCAGTTGTAGCATCCGTCGGAAGATAAATCAGGTTGGGGAAGCAAGATTTTAGATGAAGGGATTGACCGGATAGTACACATGGGATGATCCCGAAATTTGTTGTTTTAACCGCCATGCCTGATTTTAGCAAATTACGATGTTGAGGAACTCCTAAAAATAAAAAAACCCCGAATCAATTTTGATCCGGGGTTTTTTGTGTTACCCGACCAGGACTCGAACCTGGACCAAGAGAACCAAAATCTCTCGTGCTGCCATTACACCATCGGGCAATCGGTTCCCTTTATGGGAGCGCAAAGATAATACTTTTTGTATTTTCCAAAAAAATAATTCTGTAAAATTCCACACCAAATAAAAAAGCCGGAAATTTTCCGGCTTCTTAGCACATTTACATAAAATAGTTGGTATGGTTAATAGGTTGTTTTAGCACATTCCGGCAATCATTTCACCGAACTTGTTGCGCTGCTTCAAAGTAAATTTCAATTCATTCCCTTCTGATGTAACCAAATTGAGTCCGTTGCGGGAAAAAATCCCCTGATTAAAATACAACACATCCCGAATGCATTTGGGTTCAATTTCCAAATCATGTTTACCTGCATTGCCATTGATTCCTATAAAATAAACCCTTTGATTGGTGATGATGAGTTTACCTGCAATTTTTTCACTTGTGTTTAACAGGAGACTGCTATCTGTAGCTTTTACTACCATTTCGTTTGCTTTGAGATCAATTTTCATAAGGCTGTCAAATTTGTAATTCTTTATTTTCATGAATTGTGCCAAATTGGAATAATTGCTGAATATCTGTGTTTTAACTTATTCCAATCTGTCAAATGTGTCCGGAATTATGTTTAAATGTCCGTTTATCAACATGTATTTGATGTATGAGACGCACCCATTTAATTTTTGTTACATCAATTACTTTATAATTTTGAATACCTGAGAACTTTGAAAAGGTTACATTTTTTGATTAATTCCCTGAATTGATTTTAAACCAATGAATTGGGTCTTTAATTTTATTGGATAAATTAAAAACCATTGTGTTTTTACATTATCTTACCACGGTAGTACTGCAATTTTAGTGGGAGATTTTGATTAAAACAGCCACCCTTCAGGTATTAAATTCTTACCTTCGCTTCCATTCTTTCTTCCATTTAAACCAAATAAAAATGAATGAGCCAAACAAATTTTCCATCCGCTTTTTAGGAGCAGCCGGAACCGTTACCGGATCAAAATATTTATTGAGAGCCAATGGCATGAGCATCATGATCGACTGCGGGCTTTTTCAGGGATTGAAACAACTCAGGGAACTCAACTGGAAGGAGCTGCCCGTTGATGTTTCTGCCATCGACTGTGTTTTGCTTACCCACGGGCATCTCGACCATGTGGGCTATTTGCCTCGACTGGTAAAAGAAGGTTTCAAGGGCAAAATTTATTGCACCGAGCCCACTGCCGACCTTGCAGAGATCATTTTGAAGGATAGCGCCAAAATACAGGAGGAAGATGCTGAACAGGCCAACTACGACGGCTATTCTAAACACAGTCCTGCCTTGCCGCTTTATACCGTGAAAGATGCGGAGCTGACTATACCACTGCTTCACCCTGTTCCCGACAATCAGGTTATCGTACTTTCGGAGGATATTAAATTCAGATATCGCCGGGATGCCCACATTCCGGGGGCAGCTTTCATCGAATTGGATACCAAAGGAAAACGTATCGTATTTTCGGGCGACCTGGGACGACCCCACGATGCCATGCTTAAACCTCCTGAAAGACCTGAAAAAGCTGATTACCTCATTGTGGAATCCACCTATGGCGACCGGCTGCACCCCAAGGCTGACACAAAAGAACTGCTCTATGATATCATTATGAAGAGCCTTGGAAAGCATGGCCCCCTGCTGGTTCCAAGTTTTACAGTGGATCGTGCACAGGATTTCATGTATCTTATCTGGCAACTCAAAACCGAAAGCCGTATCCCCGACATACCTGTTTATTTGGATAGTCCGATGGGCATCGATGTAAGCAAACTTTTTCTGAAATATCCCGAATGGCAGATTTTGAAGCCTGATGTTTTTTTGGATGTTTTTAAGAATACCCGGATGGTACAATCGATTGAAGAAACCCGCCGGCTGGCGCGCAAAAAAATGCCAATGATAATTATCGCCGGCAGCGGCATGATGAATGGTGGAAGGATAATGCAATATCTTAAAGAGCATCTCGAAGACCCCAGGACGACTATTATCATTCCTGGTTATCAGGCTGCCGGCACCCGGGGTAGAAAACTCAGCGAAGGTGAAACGGAAATAAAAATGCAGGGTAAATATTTCAAAGTGAAAGCGGAAATAGTTCATATTCACACCATGTCATCACATGCTGATCAGGCAGAGATAATTCAATGGCTGTCGGAAATTAAAAACAAACCCGAAAAAGTTTTCATCACCCACGGAGAGCCACATTCGAGTGATGCGCTCAGGCTTAAGATAAAGGATACTTACGGTTGGAATTGCTATTTGCCACAGATTTTCGAGGAGCTTGAACTGGAAGAATAAAACAGAAACGAATGTTGAATGAGCTGTTTATAACAGCATAAATAGCTGAAATTTTATTAGCAAATCTACTTTGGTGGATCATCCTGTATTTTCGTCTCCTGCAGACTATTCCTGGCAGCCTCCCTGCCAATTTCAATTAGTTCGGCAGATCGGTAAAAATCATAGGTGCCGCAGGACTCGCGCGATATGTTAATCATAAGATCCGGCGCATGTTTTTCGAGTGACATTTGTGTAATATGATGCCTCATCAATTCGATGGTTTTATTCATCAAATCGAAAAAACCCAGTTTTTCTTCTTTTTCATGTGGGATAATCCTGTGAAGTTGGTGTTGGAATTTTTTGATGTTTTTTTTATAAAGTGTCTCGGTTGTGGAGTGCACATCTTGTCCGGCTTTAACATTGATCGGGGGAATATCAGCACTCACATTTACAGCAATCAGTATATCATCGTTTGTTCGCTTTACACGATTTACAGGTATGTTATTTAAAACCCCTCCGTCAACAAGCAAAGCATTGCCGCTTACAACAGGAGTAATTACTGTGGGAATGGCAACCGAGGCTCTGATGGCATCCCAAACACTCCCCGATGTAAAAACCACCTCTTTTTTATTCAGCAGGTCGGCAGCCACTGCAGCAAAGGGTATTATAAGATCTTCGATATTTTTATCGCCGATAAACTCTTTCATGGCATTGAAAACCTTGTCGCCTTTTACCAGACCCTGGTTGCTGAACGAGAAATCCACCAGACTGAAAACCTTTATTTTGTCGAGGCTGCACATCCAGGTTTTAAATTCATTCATCTTACCAATGGCATACACACCTCCCACCATAGCTCCCATGGAGGTGCCTGCAATGGAGGCAATTTCAAATCCCTGCGTTTCAAGTTCCTCAATTACTCCGATATGAGCGATTCCCCTGGCACCACCCCCTGATAAGACCAACGACACCTTTTGTTTCATAATCTGCACAATCTTTTTTTTTGGCATTAAAATTACATGTTTTGATAACAATGCCGTGGGGTATTTTAAATACCAACCCAGCAGCTCAAAACAGCCTCGTTTAAAAACAATGTTAATTTCAAATTGAATGTGAAAAAGGGTGCTTTATGAAATTTCAGAGTACTGTTACAAAAGGAAAACCCCAAAGGGCAAATTTGTTCCCATAGAAAATAATGCGTTCTGTTTAGCCGGTTGTTTATGGAGGGATTCTACCTGTTTAATTCAATTCTTTTAATCCAGATTTTTATAGCTTGAGATAGTGTCTGTATTTCGGGCAGGTGCTGCTGCATATTTTTGTGGCCACCGCCTTGCCCTTTTGAGCCTGATCCATTACCTCCACCAGGGCGTACACTCATTCCTGTAGGCGGACCGGTTGATGGCAGGTCAATTTTCCCTGATTCCAACCCAATCGAAAAAGTGTTTCTATCGGTGTATCCATTCGTGAAAATGGCGTTAAGCGGAATTTTTAATTCATAATATAATGCTGGTAAGGAATCCACAAAAATCCAGGCATTAATTCCACCTCCTGATCTTGAATTTAATTGTGTAGATTGGATGGCCTGTTCGTCAAAACCGGTGATCTCAATTTCGTTTAAACCTGTTTTAATTCGGCTGTTTATGTTTTCCTGAGGACTCATCCCAGCCCGCGATGCATCCGGCAATTGATTCCGGCCATCGGGTCTCATCATATTTTGCATACCCTGAGCAAGTGGATATTTTATCGAAAATTGAGACTCCTTTTTTCCTGTGGTATCGAAGTGGATGGTAAAACCTGCAGCAAACATTTTCGTGATGGTGCTTCTGTCGGTAGCCATGATGCGGATCAACAAATCATTGTCATCGTTAAAATAACCGTAGGCAATTTTGTTTTTACTGTCGTATTGCAACCTGTCTATCCAGGCCTCTGTCCCTGCTTCGGGCCTTTCGGCTATCGACTCCAGAGCCTTGCTTTTGTGCAGAGCTTTTTGGCTGCACGCAGCGAGGGCAATAAACAGATAAAGGAATGCGATCATCAAAAAAAATCTGTACATACATTTTAATTTGTGTGGTTTGACAGATGGGAACATATAATTATTCCAATTGGTCTAAAGAAAAATTAATATTTTTGGCTAAAAATAAGAAATATGAAAACGTATCCTCTCATCATCATCTTAACCCTGTCGCTGATCTGTACCAGGGTGAACGCACAAACATCATATCCCGGATTTATGCATTCGGAGTATCCGCACAGTTTGAAAACGGGAACACCACCTGTAGCAGAGCCCGGCCAGGCTGAGACCAGAATGAAGAACTATTCTCCAACCTTGCAGGATAACTTTGGCGATCCGCCTGCCACCGACTGGATCAAAAAATTTGACGGTTCGGGGAATGATATTATAAGGAAAACTGTAAGCGATGAATCAGGAAATATATATCTGGTCGGAGATTTTTCGGGCAGCATGACGCTTGCCGGTGTAACCTATTCCGGGATTGGCAAGCGGGATATTTTTCTGGCAAAACTTGATCAATCAGGAGGTGTGATATGGATGAAGCATGGCAAAAGTGGAATGTACAGCTCAACGGCGGGGTATGATATCTGCAGGATGAACAACAGTATTTACATCACCGGATACTTTGACGGTGATCTGTTTGAAATGGATGGCTGGTCTGTAAGTCGTTCCGGATTATCGGATGCTTTGTTGATCAAAGTCTCGGAGGGCGGGCAGATGGAAATGTTGAAAAGTTATGGGAATGGCATGTTGTGCCGGGGAATGGCACTTACAGTGGGTGCTGACCAAAACATTTATCTTACCGGAACTACCACCGGAGATACCTATTATCAACATTCTTCTTTTTTAACCAAAATTGATCCTGAGGGTGAAATTACCTGGTGGCAGGAGCACGAAATTGCCTTCAATGATCTGGCGGTTTCTAGTGAAATACTATATGTTGCAGGCACAGCATACCAGGATGCCTGGCTCGATGATGTTTTTCTGCATCCTTATCTCTATGCCGATGCATTTGTTGCCAAAGCCGATTTGACCGGGGCATTTGAATGGGCTGTCTTAGGGGAGCACAGCCAAAATTCCACCGGTGACAGCTACATGCCATCAATTGAAGTTGGTAGTACCGGCGATGTTTTTATGGTGGGTTTTTATCGCAATTCGGTAGAATTCGGAGGTGTGTTGCTTTCAGGGTTTATGACAGATATGTTTCTTGTAAGGTTAAATAGCGAAGGAGCCGTAAATTGGGCCAAGTCAACTTTTTCCATTGGAAAACCCCTGACTGGATTTGGTTTGCTGGAGAATGATAAGCCTTGTTTTTCAGGGAGCGCATATTCATGGGCGCATTTTGATGACATCGACCTTTTCGTGGATAACGGATATTATGTAGCTGTTTACGACAGTTCGGGGGCTGCACAATATGCTTTTACAGTGGAACAGAAGGCCATCGGGGTTGGTGATCATTCGGAAGGAACCTTTTTGATTTCCGGAAGTACACAGCTGAATGCTTCGCTTGTTCATTATGATTTTGGCGGTACATCCTTTACTGTTGCTGAAAGTACAGGCAACTCAGGAACTGCTGAGCTCACAGGATTGGAATTAAGTAAATCAGGTGCAATTTTTTCATTAACCAATATTTATGGGTACACCAATTTTTTTGGTGCAGGTATTTCTGTTGATAAAGAATCCCTGCTACTATCCTGTCAGTCGGGGGCATATGGAGATATTATCTGGTTTGATATCATACCAGGTGGAAGATCATGGTGGGACTATATCGAAACATCATTAAAACTCGACACCATCCACCAAAGGTTGTTTTTTTATGGAACCTTTGATGACACAATAAATATAAATACACTTCAATTTACAAACCCTTTTGGAGGACAGTTCATTGCAGCTTATGAGCAAAACGGCCAGTTTTTGTGGGCCAAGGCTTTGTCGGAGAATGTGGATATCCAATCGGTGGATGTGGATGTTGAAGGGAACGTTTATTTCAGCACAGTGCTTGGAGGATTTGCGGAGATTGAAGGCATAACCTACAGCCCGTATTCTTCTGGAGACGCCTTAATATTGAAATATAACAGTCAGGGTAATTTTATCTCTGCGGCGCAAACAGGAACGGAGTACTTTTTCTATTCTATGGGATTGGCAACCATTCCAACCGGTGGCTATTTCCTTACCATGGAGCCTGGCGGGGATTCTGTATTTTTTGATAACGGCAATAGCACCATGGTTTTATCACCAAACGACGGCCGGACGGTGGTTGCAAAATTCGACGATCAGGGCAACTACCTATGGGCGAAATCATTTGGATATAGTTCGATGAATTATGGCGGCTTTTATTGCTGGCCCACGGCATCAGTAACCGACGATCAGGGAAATCTTTATCTTACCGGAACATTCGGCGATTCGGCAATGTTTGACAATATTATGCTACGGTCACCCTACAACCGTTACAGTCAATTCAATGCCAAAATCGATGCCGATGGAAATGCCCTGTGGGCAAATGCCATACAGGTACATCGCTGGGCCAACAATTACTGCGAGGCGGATGTTGATGCAGAAGGTAATTTTTATTGTATGGGAAATATTTCTGATACCATTCATTTTGGCACCTACCAGTATATCCCGGAAGGTCCCTCAGATAGCTACGTTGCAAAATATTTGAACAACGGGGAAATTGACTGGATCAAGACATTTGGAAGCAGCACTTCGGGAAACCACATGTATGGCATGGCAGTTTATGAACCCGATAACCTTTTTGTTGGCGGTGGATTCAGTGATTGGATTACCGATAATGACTTGAATGTTTTCACTGCATCGTCGCAGGGAGGGATATTGGTACATTTGGGTGAAACCATTCCCTACACCGGAGTTGACGAATCCCTTCATCCGGAACTCTCCATAGAAATTTACCCCAATCCGGCACAGGATTTCATATATCTTGATTTTGAGGATTTGTATCAGAATATTGAAATTACACTTAATGATTTGAATGGCAGAAAAGTAATATCGGCAGATCTGCAAAATTTGAACGGGACTTATAAATTCGATGTTAGGGGCTTGGCAAAAGGGGGATATCTCTTGGAAATCAATGCTGATGGTCAGATGGCCGGGCGTAAGATCATGATCTATTGATCAACCTGTTTAAGCTGATTTATACCCGGAAAATAATTCGATAATGTTGCATCCGTATTTTATCCAAAAAGTCCGGGATTCATTTATGATAATGTCAGGCAAATTATGATGCTTTTGGCTGTTAAAAAAAAAATCAGGAAGAATGAAAACGAAATTATTGGTTTACAACATCATGGAATACCCTGAGAAAATCAGAATGTTCAACGAAGGCGTTTCACAGGAAATTGATGCCTGTGGCATGTATGCTGATTTTTATATTTTCGGAAAATCCGAAAAATTGTGGGAGATCAATAACTATACACATCTGATTATTTCCGGATCTGAAGCCTCGGCCATGGATGAGTCGCCCTGGACTAAAGAATTGACACAGTTAATCACAGATTTTATAATTTCAGATAAAAAAATCCTGGCAATTTGTTACGGACACCAGTTTTTGGTGAGGGTATTAGCCGGCAGGGAGTATGTGTTTAAAATGCCTGTTGCTGAATATGGATATTCAAAAATCAAAATCAATAAAAACAGGCTTTTTGAAGGAATTAACAAACCGATTGTTCTTGAATTGCATTACGATGCTGTAAGGAATCTTCCTGATGAATTTGAGATCATTGCTGAAAACAACACCTGCATTCAGGCAATTCAATATAAAGGCAGGGATGTTTTCGGAGTACAGTTTCACCCTGAATTTGACCGGAAGGCTGCTCAATACTTCTTTGATGAAGCCAGGAGCGCTGATCCGGAATTCCCTTCATTTTTCCACAATTACCACAACAACGAAAACGCTCTTGCACAAAACCGTTTATTTATCCGTAACTTTTTAAAAATGTAGTGTGGCTTGCATGGCTTGTCTGTACAAATCCTCACACGTAAAATATTGCTCCTGCTAATGTGTTTTCCATCATTACGCTTCACAACCAATACTTTCTTTGAATAAAAAAAACGATTCACACATGAATATCATCGATGAAGCTCAAAAATATGTAACAGACCTTTTTAAGGAACACAGTGATGACAAGCTCCGTTATCATAATATTGAGCACACCAAAAATGTGGTAAAGGCCGCCCGTCTCATTGCCTCCAAATGCAAAATTCACCTGTTTTCGTCACAACTTAGAAAATCAGTTCTAAGTAGCTGATTATGAGTAGGTGGTTTTTGGATTTGGGTGTTGCAACGTATATTTGCGGCATGTTTGTACGAAAATTAAGGAATAGAAGTGGCAGCACCAGTGTCC
>JAIOZV010000005.1 GCA_021740425.1 Bacteroidales bacterium
TGAAAACTTTAGTTTTTCTGACACCTATGCACCTGTTGATTTTGGAGGAGCGCGCTTTTGCGAAATCCGCGTTTGGAGCATGTTCAACGATGTTGCCGGGGGTATGGACAAATATTGGGATTATGTTAAAGGCCATATCGAACATGATAAAAAACTCGCCAACGGCAATGAAAATGTTGATAAATACGCCACCAACAGAATGCCTTTGTGGATTAAGCCCGACAAAAAAGTAAGTGTTCAGGACATGTTCGAATTTATGCGCAACCACCTCGAAGGCACTGAACTGGATATGAGCAAGGATATGGGTGCCGGACCTTTTGGTGTACCTTACCGTTGGAGGCCCCTTACCTGGGAAGTGGATGGTGTAACTTATTGCAACGAACGTGCAACAGCCACTCAGCAAACCGGGTTTTCATTTATTTCGCAAATGCGTAGTTGGCTCCCCGACCCCATTGGTGGAATTTTCTGGTTCGGTGTTGACGATGCCTCATGCTCGGTTTATATGCCCATGTATTGCAGCATGACTCGCGCTCCCCGCACCATGGAACGTGGAAACGGAGCCATGATGCGCTGGTCGGATGATGCGGCATTTTGGGTTTTCAACCAGGTTACTAACTTTACTTACACCAGATGGAATACCATCTATCCGGACGTAGCTGAAAAAATTCGTGCTTACGAAGATCAATTTGTAACACTCATTCCCATGATTGATGAGCAGGCAAAAATGCTTTACGATAAAAACCCAAATCTGGCAGCAAGTTTCCTAACAGATTATTCTACCGGAACAGGTGACCGTGTAACCTACGAATGGAAAGATTTTTACAAGCACTTATTTATGAAATACATGGATGGCAACATCAAAACCCCGAATCCGGGGCAACAAAATCCAAACCTGAGTCAACCCGGTTATGGCAACGATTGGTATCGCAAGATTGTGGATGAAACCGGGGACCAATTTAAAGTGATTGGCGGTGCTGGTCATTAGTACAATTTAATACATTTTGATTGCCGGTAAAGTTTTCTAACCAGGATTTTACCGGCTCTTTTTATTTAAACTAATCATCATGAAAGGATTTATTAAAAGCGCACTTTTCTTTATTGCAATGTTTTTGCCGGCTGCCATCTACCCCTGCACCAACCTGATTGTTACAAAAGGCGCTTCCGCCGATGGGTCTGCCTTTTTGGTTTATACTAACGACGGGGAATGGTTGTACCGGCTTTCAAATAAACCTGCTGAAGACCATCAGCCCGGCGATTCGCTAACCTTCCGCAGCGGCCGCAATCAGGTGGAAGGCAAAATCCATCAGGTGCCACATACTTATGCCGTTGTAGGATTCCAGATGAATGAATACCAACTGGCAGTTGGAGAAACTACCTTTACAGGAAGAGAAGAATTGTGGAACCACAGCAAATATTTGCAATACTGGCATTTGATGAGTCTGGCGCTGGAAAGAGCCAAAACTGCCCGCGAGGCTGTCGGGGTTATTACCTCTCTTGTGGAGCAATATGGGTACGGCAGCGAGGGAGAATCATTTTCGATTGTTGATCCCAAAGAAGCCTGGATTTTGGAAATGGTTGGAACCGGAGATGGTGGAGAAGGAGCTGTGTGGGTTGCTGTTAAAATTCCTGACGGAACAATATCAGCACATTCCAATATGGCCAGAATTGGCGAGTTTCCTCTCGATGATCCTGAAAACTGTCTCTATTCCGACAATGTTATCAGCTTTGCTGTGGAAAAGGGTTATTATGATCCCAAATCCGGCAAGCCATTCCTTTTCAACGAAGCCTACAATCCTTCATCTCCCGACAGATTAAAATATTGTGAGTCGCGGGTATGGAGTTTGTTCAGAAGAGCTGCACCATCCTTAAATTTATCCTCAGATTATAATCGTGGTGTTCAGGGAGCCGAAAGATATCCCTTATGGATTGAACCGGATATGAAGTTAACACTTCAGGATGTTATGGATTTAGTTCGCGATCATTACGAAGGAACCGATATCGACATGACAAAAGGCCTCGATGCCGGACCATTCGGAACGCCCAATCGCTGGCGCCCTCTTTACTGGGAAGATGAAAACGGGGATAAATATTCATGGGAACGCCCTATTTCAACCTACAACACCTGTTTCTCCTATATCGGGCAGATGCGGGCGTGGTTGCCAAATGAAATTGGAGGTATTTGCTGGTTTGGTGTTGATGACACCTATTTTACCTGCTATGTTCCCATTTTTGTGGGGAATTCATCGGTGCCTGAACCTTTTACATTAGGTGATATAAATCATTATTCACAGGAATCGATGTGGTGGGTTTTTAATTTCGTTTCCAACTTTGCAAATCTCAGGTATTCATACATGATCCAAGATATCCGCAAAGTCCAAAACCAACTGGAAACCCGCATAATCAGCAGCCTGGATTCGATCACGGATGTTGCGATGAAACTCACAAAAGTTGAAAGAACAGAGATGCTTACTGCTTATTCAAATCAGTTGGGAACGGAAGTTCATCAGCGCTGGATTGATCTGGGAGAAAAGTTGATTACAAAATACAACGACGGATATGTGAAAGGGGAAGATGGCAAAATTGAAGAACCCGGATATCCCGATCAGTGGATGGACGAAATGAATCATATTTATCCCGAAAAGTTTAAAATTCCTGATTGGAATAATACCAAAAAGCAGGACAGGCTCCCCTACTAAACATTTACCATAAATACATTTTTATCAATTATTTAGCTAACTTTGTGCGAACTTCTGTCAATAAAAATGACAGCAAAAAACAATTATTGAATTATTAAAAAATAGTCAGGAAAATGGAAGCAACAAAACAAAATGAGCAGAAGAATTCGAAGGTATTGATCTACTTAATCCTTTTGATAATTTTTCTTATAATATCTGGGGTGCTGGGGTATCTTTATTTCGATAAATCCTCGGAAGTAGAAAAATTGGTAACTGAAAAAGAACAAGTGAGAAGCGATTTGCAAACTGAACTTGATAAGCTGATGCAAGAGCATGATCAAATTAAAACGGAGTATGGATATTTATCCGATACCCTGGCCTCCCGCGACAGTATGATTCAGGCCAATGCAAAGGAAATCAAATCCCTTTTAAATTATAAATGGGAATATTTTCAAATCAAGAAAAAACTTGATCAATTGAGGGTAACCGCTCAGGGCTATGTCAGGCAGATGGACTCACTATATACTGTAAATCAGGAACTGACCGAAGAAAATGAGCGCATCCGTGAAAATTTCAGATCCGAACAAATGAAAAACACTGAACTGAAAGTAGAAAAGCAGGAGCTGGAACAGATTGTTGAAAACGCCGCGGTGCTAAAAGCCTATAATATTCAGGCAACGGGCATCAGGCAAAGAGGAACAAACCAAAAGGAAACGGATAAAGCCCGACGTACCGACAGGGTAAGGGTGTGCTTTACGCTCGGGGAAAACAAACTTGTAGCTCATGGCGAAAAACAAATTTATATCCGGATTGCCAGACCCGATAATGTGATTTTGATTGTTGATGAAAGCGATAAGTATTCATTTAGTCAAAATGGTGAAAAACTTCAGTATTCCATCAAGCGGGAAATAAATTACGAAGGAGAACCCATTGATGTATGTGCTTTCTGGAATAAAGGAAACAAGGATGACGAGGCCATGGAAGGGAAATATTCGGTAACAATCTATACAGATCAGGATAAAATTGGTGAAGGATATTTTGAATTGAAATAAACTTTGGTTTGGATGCAAAAGACAAAAGGCAGATTGTTATACTGCCTTTTTTTGTTTTCCGGAATTCATGATTTTTTCAACCCAAAGTACCCACAGCGAAAAAATTACCACATAAAAAAATGGTCTGAAAAGATTATCATGACTAAAATCCCAGTATTGAGGCCAGTTTACAATTACTACAGAAAGTCCTGTTATTCTAAAAATATTGGTCAGATGAACGATGATAATGCCCATGGGGATGAACCATAATTTTTGTTTCCACGGACCCGGATAAACTGCCATCAGCAACACGAACTGAAGTATTTGCTTAAACCCGGAGCAACTCATATTAACAGCAATAAAGCCATTGTTGGGAAAATAAAGGGTTTTGTTTTGCTCAACACCAGTAAAACTGATGCCAAAAAGGTGGTCAACAATCCATACACTCTGCGAATACAATAGTCCGGACAACCATTTTTGACCTCCCATGATAAAATCCGTTAAGGGAATATAATTCAATGGATTGGCCCAGTATCGGTAACCATAATGAATGATGAGCGTAATAATGATAAACAGGAAAACATCCAAAAGAGCATCCAGTTTGTATTTATGAATGGTTTGATGAATGGTTTTAAAAACACGCCCGATCAACTTTTTAGCCTTCTTCATTGTTCAATTTTAATACGCTGTGAAAATACAAATTCTCAGGTATTCCGAATTAAAATGAAGGATACAAAATTTTGGAAAAAAAGTTGATCCGGTCAGGATTTTTCGTTGCGGGCATTGTGGTGCGAATCAAACTTCGAACGGGCAAAATAACCCAGAAATAAAATGCCGGCAATTAATATCATGCCCATCAGATTAATTCCCGAAAACATGTCAAACAGCATTAAATTGTCATTCGGAGTTGCTGTGGAAGATATTGAAAAAAAGGTAAGGGTGACAAAAAATGACATCCAATAATTGTAAGGGTTCAAAGGTTTCATAAAATATGGGCTAAGAGTTACATCCACAAAAGTATCAATGAAAGGCCGGAATATGAAACAACCTCAGGACATTTATTGATATTTAACAAAAAAAATGGCCGTAAACGGACACGAAGTGTTCATAAATACTGTCGATTGTTGATAAAAATCTCCTGAAAATTAATTCAAAACTCAATAAATCAACGACTTAAAAAAGCGGCAAAGAATGTGTACCTGCCATCAGAGCAAATTATAAATTATGAGATTCAAATTAATATTATTAACAGGGTTATTGTTTTTTGGGATATCCAAAATTGAAGCACAGCAGCAACCGGTTACCATCACCGTACTGTACGATAACTATCAATTTTCGGACAGTACTATTTCAGATTTTGGATTTGCCTGCCTGATAATCAGGGAAAACGACACCATCCTTTTTGATACCGGCTCTCAAAAGGACATCCTTTTTCACAATCTGAATGCTTTAAATGTGGATTTATCAACCATTCAAACGCTTGTCATTTCGCACCATCATGGCGATCATGTGGGCAATATTTTTCCGTTAATAGAAGCAAATCCTGACATTCAGGTATTTCTCCCTTCAACGCTTGATGGTAATTTTAGGGGGATGGTCGAAAGTTATAAAGTCAGGACAGAAATCGAGCGCAATTTCCGCGAGATAGCCTATCAGGTTTTTATTACTGGGGAGATGGGCTTTCAAATACCTGAGCAAAGCATTGTGATTAAAACCGAAAAGGGACTTGTTTTAATATCAGCCTGCGGGCATCCCGGAATCGACAGAATGGTAAGAAAGGTCAGCAGGAAGTTCGATGAAAAAGTTTATATGGTGATTGGCGGTTTTCATCTGGAGGATTATTCTGATAAAGAAATAGATGCAATTACTGAAACTTTCAGGGAATTTGGGGTTGAAAAAATTGCACCGGGGCATTGCACCGGGCAGCAGGCGATGGACAGATTTCGACAAACCTGGCATCACAATTTTATCAGAAGCGGAACCGGAAAAGTATTTGAATTTTAATTTACTGTTTTCCTGTTGGTTTTTAACGCCCTGATGGTTTTACTTCCGCGGTTCACAATTCCCGCCGACCCTTCCTGCATAGAAACTTCGATAGTGTGAATAAACTCATTTTTTATTTCCGGAATTTTTTTACTGATTTCAAAAAGAATGGTCATCGAATGAATTTTTACAGCAACGGATTCTGCCGTATTGGCAAGCCAGGAAAAACAACAATCCAACAAAATACCCAGTTTTATTTCGTCTTCCGGAATAGGATATTCCTGAATTATTCTTAGAAACTCGCGTTTCACACCGTCTTTTGTTATACCGGGTAAAGCAAGAATCATGTTTCCAACCAGTGGGGAAATCAAATCAGGATTTAGTTCCCAAATACCCTTTAGTACCCATGCCGAACGCCAGTTTACAGGTTCATCCTCACTTATGGCATAGCTCCATAATTCATCCAATATGCCATGGTTTTCTATGGCCATTTGTGCAAGCTTCAGTGTATTATTTTTGGAAATTTCACCAAGTAACAGATCATTTAAAGTAATCATGAGAAAAAAAAATTGGTTTTTATCCTTAAAGAT
The DNA here is from genome assembly GCA_021740425.1 of Bacteroidales bacterium. GTDB lineage: Bacteria > Bacteroidota > Bacteroidia > Bacteroidales > 4484-276 > SABY01. The sequence goes on from JAIOZV010000005.1 coordinate 6,280, forward strand.
AGACTACTACTTCGCGTAGGAGTTTCCTGTTTTTTAAACCATTTTTTTTGAATCCTTCATTCGGATAACCCAAAGGAGTCATCGCAAATATATGTTCATCCTTTTCAAAAAGACCTGATTTTTTTAGTTCATCCGCATTAAAGGCAGCTATCCAGCAAGTTCCCACACCCTCAGCTTCCGCTGCAAGCACAAGGTGAGTCATTGCTATAGCCAGGTCGGTTTCCAGCGAATTGTAGCCATCAGAAGTGCGCATCCATGAAAGGCTATACTTGCCCGCTACTACCAGAACATGGGGGGCATCCATAAACCATGACCTTCCGTAGCACGACCGGATTTTTGCCAGATTTTTTTCCGTGGATATCAGGTAAAACCTCCAGGGTTGCCGGTTTGCAGCCGAAGGAGCAATGCGTCCTGCTTCCAGTATGCGTTCGAGTGTTTCTTTTCCAATAGGTTTGTGTGGGTTGAAATTTCTGATGCTTTCACGGCTATGAATCAGTTGTTGAAAGTCCATACATTTAAAATTTGATTTTGTAAAAGTAATAAAAGCATACTTTTGTCAAAACAGCTATTATGAAAATTGATCTAAGAAGCGATACAGTAACCAAACCCTCCGGGGAAATGCTTGAGACCATGTTTTCGGCAAAGGTGGGAGATGATGTTTTGGGTGAGGATCCGACACTCAATGAACTCGAAAATAAAGCGGCAAATATCTTTGGTATGGAAGCGGGATTGTTTTGTCCATCGGGAACGATGACAAATCAGATTGCAATTAAAGTGCAGACCAGTCCGGGAGATGAGGTAATTTGCGACAGTTCAGCGCACGTATATAATTTTGAAGGCGGAGGCATCGCTTTCAATTCGGCATCATCGGTGAGGCTGATAAATGGTAACAGAGGAAGGTTTTTGGCTTCTGATGTGCTCGATAACATCAACCCTGATAATGTACACTACCCTCACACACAGCTTGTTGTTATCGAAAACACCAGCAACAAAGGCGGAGGGAGTATCTGGAAATTCGGAGAAATTGAGAAAATAAAAAAGGTTTGTTCCGAAAATAATCTGAGCCTTCACCTTGATGGGGCAAGAATATTTAATGCGCTCACCGAAACCGGAGAAAATGCCCGTGATTATGGTAAAGTATTCGACACCATTTCAATATGTTTGTCCAAAGGTTTGGGAACACCTGTTGGTTCGGTTTTGTTGGGCAAGGCCGATTTAATTAAAAAAGCCCGCAGGTTCAGGAGGGTTTTGGGTGGAGGAATGAGGCAGGGAGGGTATTTGGGTGCAGCAGGCATTTATGCCCTCGACCACAATATCGGCAGGCTGAAAGAAGATCACAAAAGAGCAAAACAATTGGCTGAAATACTCGGAAAGATTTCAATTGTTGAAGAAATACTTCCTGTTGAAACCAACATTGTGATGTTTAAACTCTCCCCCGGATTAACCGAAACAAACTTTTTAAAAACCATTGCTGATGAAAATCTTCTGGCGGTTCCATTTGGCAAACAAACCATTAGAATGGTTACCCATCTTGATTTTACCGATGATCAACTATTTCAAACCAGGAGCATATTAAGGAAATTATTTGGATAAAAAACCCCCAGGTACTTACTTTTTCACAAGCGATAGTTTTACGAGTCTTCCCGAAGGACCTGTTCCAAAACCGGTCATCCCGGATTTGTCAAATTCAATCCCATAAAGATGTATATCGCTTATGTGATCCCATGTTTTGCCCCCATTTACCGACAAATCGATGCCTGATTGCCCGCATGCAAGAAAAACAGCTTCCCTCACGTAGCATGAGCCTGAACAATAGTTATCAGCACCCACAGCTAAAACCCATGTTTTTCCTCCATCAACGGTAAAGGCCTTACTGCGTTTTGGATTTTTTACATTCCATTCACCACCAACAGCAATGCCGTTGGCTTCATTTTTAAAAGCTAAAGAGTAAATGCCTTTCATCGGGCTTCCTGAAAGGATCGGGGTATTCGTCACACTCCATGAAAATCCTCCGTTTTGTGATGTATAAACTCTTGCCGAATCCCCACCGGTGCCTATCCAAGCATGAGTTTCTCCCGCCAGCGCAAGACAAGTTCCACTGGCCGCAAACCCGCCTTCAGTCTTTAGGCTTTGGGGAATATTGTCCGCTGCCATGCGGTGCCAGCTTTTACCACCATCAAAAGTTTTTAAAATAATCATATAGCCATCCACAGGGTCTCCCATCACCAACCCCTCCTTTCGACTCCAAAAGGAAACCGCATCCAGGAAAATGGCAGGATTGCTGTCGCTCCAGGTGAGTTCCCAGCTTGTTCCACCATCCTGAGTCAGGTAAATATTGGCCGGTGTGCCGGCAGAAACTACAATTGCACTATTTTGATTAAAGGCCTCGATCGATCTGAAATCCAGGTTTTCGGCTCCGGCTATGGAATCAATCAACCAGGTTTCGCCACCATCTTCGGTTTTTAAAAATACGCCATTTGTGCCACTTGCCCATGCCACTTTTTCGTTTACAACCGAAAGCCCCCTCAGGCCATTTGTTATATTAATGTTAACAAAGTGAGTATTTAACACGTATTTTGCCTTTTGGTCTGAATTGCACGCCTGAAATGAAATAAAAAAAAGAAATAGAAAAGCCCAATACTTCCAGTACATAAGTATTAAAATTTATAATATTTAAAATCAATGTATTACGAACCAAATTCTTTAACTATATTCACCAATATAATATTAAATCCAGGTTAAAAATTTGTTAAAGATAGCTAAGAAAATATATTCGCCGAGAAAATTATACTTTTGCAGGGCAAATTTTTAAACAACGCATGATGAAACAAATACTGAGTTTATTCATTGCAATGTTTGCTTTATTGATACCACATTCCTGCAATGTTGATGTTGAGAACAGCAGCCAGGCAATGAATGTACCTGAAATTGTAGATAAATCTTTCTCAAAAATTCTTGAAAGAGGCAAATTGATAGCTACTACTGATTATAATTCAACCAATTATTTTATTTATCGTGGAGAGCCTGCCGGCTACGAATATGAAATGCTCAATGCTTATGCCGGTTATATTGGTGTTGATCTCGAGTTGGTGGTGAACAATGATTTTGAGGAAGCTCAGGCCGAACTGGCCGCCGGTAAAGTTGATATAATTGCCATGGGACTTTCGATTAACAGCGACAGAACAGGGCTTGTTGATTTTACCCAGCCCATGTGGCAAACCAGGCAGGTTCTTGTACAAAGGAAACCGGAAAACTGGCGAAAGATGGCTTCGATGGAGAAAGTTTCTGAAAATCTGATTCGAAATCCACTTGATTTGGCAGGAAAAACCATTTACATCCCACGACATTCAGCCTATGCACAGCGTCTCAGAAATTTACAGCATGAAATTGGCGACAGCATTTTGATCGTTGAATTTCCTCAAACCTCCGAAAGGCTCATCGAAATGGTTGCAAATGGTGAGATCGACTACACTGTGAGTGATGAGCATGTTGCGTTAGTAAATCAAAAATATTTCCCTGATATTGATGTGAGTACTCCCGTAAGTTTCCCTCAACATGTAGCCTGGGCGGTAAATAAAAACAGCGATTCGTTGAAAAACAATATCAATCAATGGATCAATGAATTTTTAAATACCAAAATCGCCCGTTTTATTTACAATAAATACTTTGTGAATCCACGCTCTCTGCAATTTGCTCATAAATACTATTCAGTTCGAAGCGGAAAAATATCAAACTGGGACGAAGCAATAAAGAAAAACAGCAAGGAAATCAACTGGGATTGGCGCCTGGTGGCATCCCTCGTTTATCAGGAATCGCGCTTCCAGCCCGAAGCAATCTCATGGATGGGAGCTTTCGGATTGATGCAGTTGATGCCCGGCACGGCTGAAATTTACGGTGTTGACAGCCTGTCGGCGCCTGAAGAAAACATCCATGCAGGAGTGAGTTACCTTAATTCGATAGATGAGCGCTTTAAAGATATTGTTGAAGACCCGGATCAACGTAAAAAGTTTGTTTTGGCTGCATATAACGTTGGGATAGCCCACGTTTTTGATGCCCGTCGTTTGGCCGAGAAATATGGTCGGGATCCAAACATCTGGGAGGATAATGTGGATTTTTTCCTGCTTAACAAATCTGACCCGAAATACTATAACGATTCGGTTGTATATTACGGATATTGCCGTGGCGAGGAACCCTACAAATATGTAAATGACATATTATACCGCTACGAGCATTACCTGAATGTGATAGAGGATTAAGCTGGTGGTAATCGGGGGTTTGTTTTAATTTAGATAATTTGACAGCAAGAGAAGTTTTCCGTACAGCATTTTGGCGTTTCCCCTTTCGTAGTAAATTTTTTGAACGGTTTTCATTCTGATTACCGACAATGATTAAATCAAAATATCACGGTTTATCCTGATTCGTTTTTCAATCACCTGATCGAGTTATATATTTGTATTTATCAAATGAATACAAGCGAAAATTCTTTCTGAATGATCTTTAATATTACTTGTGTTTTCGAACCGAAATGACAGGAAGATGTAAATTAATTTTACAAGTAGCATTATTTAGAACAAAAATTTGGTATTGATTTGTTTATGCATGTTTAAAAATCTACATTAAATAAAATAGTGAAATGTATTGTATCAGTTGAGATACAGCATCAGTAATAAAGAAATTTTACATAATTGCACAAAAAAGATTTCTTTGTTGATAAAAGTTAGTGTATTTTAGTTGTCCAAAAACTTAACATATTTTAAATATTTATACAAACCAGTAAAATTAAATTTTTATGAAAAAGAATGTTACTTTATTTTTAGCACTTGTTTCCATGCTGCTGCTTTTTAATGTAGCCTCAGCATTGGATAATAAAGTGATAATGGCGAATGCAAGCGCCGACTTTCAATCTAATGTAAACCTTGTTTCTACGGGAAGTAGTGTAAATTTTATTGACTTAACAACAGGCAGCCCGGTTTCATGGACATGGACTTTTGCCGGAGGAACACCTGCAACTTTTTCGGGTAAAATACCACCTCCGATTTATTACAATGCTCCCGGACAATATAGTGTTACACTCGAAGTATCTGACTCGAACGGAGAAATAAGTGTCGAAATTAAACCAGCCTATATCGAAGTGATGGATTTTCCGGAAGGGTGGGATGTTATACAAACAGCATCCTCCCATTTGATCTCAGTTCCTTTGGCAGTGCAGATTATTGGTGATCCGCTTTCTTATGGGGATTTTCTTGGGGTTTTTTATCTGGATGAAAACAGCAGCGAAAAATGTGGGGGTTTTACGATTTGGGATGGTAGCAACAGCAAAGTTGTTACTGCCTTTGGAGATGACATAACTACCAGTCCTGAAAAAGATGGTTTCTCTGTTGGTGAAACCATGAACTGGAAAGTTTTTTTCACCGCCACATTAGATGAAAAAATTGCCTCAGTTACCTACAATGCGGCACTTCCAAATAATAACGGAACCTATGCGGATAACGGCCTGTCATCATTAACTCAAATTTTTACAGGAGTACTGGAAGCCAGTGCTGCTGTTGACCCGAGCGAAATTTGTGTTGGCACTCAGGTTCAGCTTTCGGCAAATGCTTCGGGCGGTTTGGGTGTTTATACATACAATTGGTCTTCTGTTCCGTCTGGATTTTCATCATCCCTTGCCGATCCTGTGGCATATCCCGCACAAAACACTACTTACACGGTTGTGGTAAATGATGGAGTAACAAATGTAAACTCTTCGGTTGATGTGACCGTTCACCCTGCACCAACAGCAGCTGCAGGCTCTGATCAATCGATTTGTGTTCCTGCAACTGTATCACTTTCAGGTCAGGCCCAAAACTACGATGCTATACAATGGATTACATCAGGGTCAGGAACTTTTCAAAATGCAACTCTGGCTGTAACCTCTTATTATCCTTCAGCCAATGATATTACCGCAGGATCGGTCGTATTAACTTTAAATGCGAGCCCGATAGACCCTTGTTTGCTCCCGGCCTCTGACGCACTTACCGTAACCATTGAAGTTGAACCAGGCGTTTCGGTTGTAGGTGATCAAAGCATTTGCCAGGGCGAATCCCTATTTATTGAAGCTTCTGCAGAAAATTATTGTGGTTTGCTGTGGTTAACTGACGGCGATGGAACTTTTGATAACCCCTCAGGGGAGGATACAGAGTATTTTCCCGGTGTTGGAGATATTGCCGCCGGTACGGTGAATCTCTGCCTTACTGCCGATGCCTGCTCTCCTTGCGTGAATGATGCCGGGGATTGCCTAACCTTAACAATACAAAAAACACCTGTAGTTGCCGCAGGAAATGATGTTACAATTTGCGAAACCAGTACCTTAACCCTTGCAGGTGTTGCAAGTAATTCATGTGGTTTATTATGGGAAACCGATGGCGATGGAACGTTTAGCACAGGCACGACACTGAATTCCGTTTACTACCCGGGTGTTCAGGATATTGCCATTGGAGTCGTTGAACTTTGTTTGTACGCAAATCCATGCGATCCATGTGCACAGCAAGTGTTGGATTGTCTGATTTTATCAATACAGAAACAACCAACAGCAATGGCAGGAGCCGATATTACGATTTGTGAGGGTGAATCCATTTATCCGGATGCATCCGCCGATAATTATTGCGATCTGATTTGGGCGACCGATGGGGATGGCTTGTTTAGTGATGCCTCCACAGTTTCTGCCGGATATTTTCCTGGTACAGGCGATATTGATGCAGGAGAAGTGGAGCTATGTATTACAGCTTATGCCTGCGACCCTTGCTTAACTGATGCAGTGGATTGCTTAACTGTTACCATTCAAAAAAGCCCTTCGGCAAATGCAGGCTCTGATGCCTCTTTTTGTGAAAATGAAAACATCATTTTATCGGGCGTGGCTGAAAATTATTGTGATCTTACCTGGATAACTTCTGGTGACGGAAGCTTTTCAAGCTCATCAATTGTAACGCCGCAATACTTTCCGGGTTCCAATGATATTCAAAATGGCCAGGCGGAATTGTGCCTGACAGCCCAGGCTTGCGACCCCTGTCTTACCGATGCTTTTGATTGTGTTCAGATATTTATACAAAAACAGCCAACAGCTTCAGCCGGATCAAACATTACCATTTGCGAAGGCGAAATGATATTTCCTGATGCATCGGCAGATAATTATTGTGATTTATTATGGACAACTACCGGGGATGGCTCATTTGAGGATGCCGGAACAGCAGCAACAAATTATACCCCGGGGATATCAGATATTGCCGGTGGTGGTGTAGAGCTTTGTTTAACAGCTTATGCCTGCGACCCTTGCTTAACTGATGCCGTGGATTGCTTAACTGTCACCATACAAAAAAGCCCTTCGGCAAATGCAGGCTCCGATGCTTCTTTTTGTGAAAATGAAAACATCATATTATCGGGCGTGGCTCAAAATTATTGTGATCTTACCTGGACAACTTCAGGTGACGGAAGCTTTTCAAGCGTATCTATAGAAACACCTCAATACCTTCCCGGATCCAATGATATTCAAATTGGCCAGGCAGAATTGTGCCTGACAGCACAGGCTTGTGACCCCTGTCTTACTGATGCTTTTGATTGTGTTCAGATATTTATTCAAAAACAGCCAACAGCTTCAGCCGGATCAAACATTACCATTTGCGAAGGCGAAATGATATTTCCTTATGCTTTTGCAGAAAACTATTGTGATTTATTATGGACAACTACCGGGGATGGTTCATTTGAGGATGCCGGAATAGCAACAACAAACTATACCCCGGGGACTTCAGATATTGCAGGCGGTGGTGTAGAGCTTTGTTTAACAGCTTATGCCTGCGACCCATGCCTTGTGGATGCACACGACTGTATAAATGTGACCATCCAAAAAGCCGTTTCAGCAGAAGCAGGTTCAAACGCAACCATTTGCGAAGGCGATTCTTATCTTTTGTCGGATGCTGATGCTGCCAACTTTTTTAGCATTGGATGGGGCACAAACGGTTCAGGTACATTTAACAATTCACAGGTCGTGAATCCGGAATATTTCCCATCAACTGCTGATTTGGCGTTGGGATGTATAACTCTGGAATTAACAGCTCAACCTGTCAATCCCTGCCTTAATGGGGTTGTTGACAATCTTCAGCTTTGCTTCCAGGCTCCGCCAACAGTGAATGCAGGATCAGACGCCTCACTGTGTGAAGACGAAAGCTATTATTTGGGAGATGCAGTTGCAGGAAATTACAGCAGTTTACTTTGGGAGAGTGATGGCGATGGTGCTTTTGATGATGCTACTGCTGCAGATCCAACCTACACTCCCGGCCCGATTGATCTGAATGTACAAACCGTAACACTGACAGTCGCGGTTTCAGCAATTGATCCATGTACGGGAATTGCATTTGATGAGATTCAATTATCCATTCAACCAAAGCCAATTGCCAATGCTGGCGATGATGCTACGATTCCCGAAGATGAATCCTTTACCAATACCGATGCAAGTGTAACGAATTACAGTGCTTTCTACTGGCAAACTAATGGTGACGGTGTTTTTGACGACAGTCAGATTTTACATGCCACCTATTTTCCCGGAAATGGAGATAAAGTAGGAGGCTCAGTAAATTTATGCCTCACGGCAGAGCCGATAGCTCCATGTCAGATTGAAGATACCGACTGTTTAACTTTGGTGATTGGCGTTGCCCCCAATGTTTTTGCAGGCCTGGATGCCTCAGTTTGTGAGGGAGAAAGTTATGGCCTTGATCAGGCAACTGCTGAAAACTACTTATCTATACTTTGGGTTACTGATGGCGATGGTACCTTCAGCGATGCAGGCATAGTTAATCCGGTTTACTATCCTGGAACTGCAGATACCGAAACCGGAACTGCAGAACTTTGCATCACCGCCCAACCCAATCCCCCTTCAACAGTGGTTGGAAATAATTGTATGATTTTAACAATTATGAAACAACCTGCCGTAAATGCAGGATCAGATAAAACCATTTGTGAAGGAGCTACAATCACACTCAACGAAACCACAGCCTCCAATTATGCGCAGTTGCAGTGGAGTACCCCCGAAGGCAGTGGTGAGTTTAGCAATCCAAATGCCCTGAAACCCACATATACTCCCGGGTCTTCTGACTATTTATTGGGTTGTATTACATTGAATGTTTCGGCTTTGCCAAACGATCCTTGTACAATAACGGCATCTGATGAGATGGAGCTGTGTTTCCAATTGTTGCCCCAGGCATTTGCCGGTGATGATTTCACCATTTGTGAAACCGAAAATGTACAATTAAGTGGAATGACTGAGAATGCATGTGGATATTTCTGGGAAACCTCAGGCGATGGGTTATTTGATAATTTTAATTTCCTGGAGGCAATTTATACCCCCGGAACTGCTGATATTGCAGCAGGAACGGTAACACTTTGCTTAACAGCCTTACCCTGCAATCCTTGTACTATTGAGGATGTTGATTGTTTAACAATATATTTACAACCGATACCGGTTGTTCAGGCGGGTGACGATGCAGTAATTTGTGAAGATGAGATATTTACGCCACAGGCAAGTGTCGAAAACACATGCAGTGTAGTTTGGAGAAGTACAGGGAATGGACAATTTAGTAATCCTGATGAAATAAATACGCAATATGAACCAAGTCCTGATGACATTGAGAATGGTGAAGTATTACTGTGCATTACGGGATTCCCCTGTGATCCTTGTCAGGTTGAAGCTGAAGATTGCATGACTCTGTCAATTCAAAAACTACCTGCTGCTTATGCCGGTTTGGATGCCACAATTTGTGAAGGAGAATCATATCTGCTGAGTGATGCCTCTGTAGAAAATTCCGATTTTGTTCAATGGATGGTTTTAGATGGAAATGGACACTTTGAAGATGAAACCGCAGTAAACACAACATATACCCCAGGAGGTCAGGATAAAATTGCCGGATGTGTTGAATTAATTTTGGTTGCTGCCTCAATAAGCCCATGCTATGCAATAGTAATGGACACCATGAAATTATGTATTCAAAAGCTGCCTGAAGTGTATGCCGGTGAAGATAATATCTTGTGTGTTGGGGAAACTTTATTGTTGGAAGCTGAAGCAACATATTATTGTGGTTTGCTTTGGTCTTCGGATGGTGATGGAAATTTTGGAGATGCATTCTCCGCAAGCACTACTTATACTCCGGGTCCCGGTGATATTCTCGCCGGCGGTGCAGAACTTTGCTTAACAGCCGATGCTTGTAATCCTTGCGAAATAAGCGCATTTGATTGTCTTAATGTCAGCATACAACAAACCGCTTCCGCTGAAGCCGGCTCAGATGCCACAATTTGCGAAGGTGAAATATTCCTTTTGTCAGAAGCAAGCGCAGCAAATTATTTAAGCATTGAATGGTCAACAAGCGGATTAGGAACATTTAGTGATGCGCAAGTAGTGAATCCGCAGTATTTCCCTTCAGCTACTGATTTTGCTTTGGGTTGCGTAACCCTCGAATTAACTGCTCAGCCTGTTAATCCATGTATTAACAATGCTGTTGATGACCTTCAGCTTTGCTTCCAGGCAGCACCAATATTAAGTGCAGGATCGGATGTTTCACTTTGTGAAGGAGAACATTATTATATAGCCGATGCCTTTGCTGAAAATTATAGCAATTTGCATTGGGCAAGCAGTGGTGATGGTACTTTTGATGATTCATCAGGTGAAAACCCCACTTACTATCCGGGTCTGAATGATCTAAACCTGCAATTGGTAACCCTGACAGTAACGGTATCAGCAATAAATCCATGTACAAATGGCGGATATGATGAGATGCAAATCGCCATTCAACCTATTCCTATTGTCGATGCCGGCGCAGATGCTTCTATTCCGGAGGACGAAACCTATACAATTACAGACGCAAGTGCTTCCTTCTACAACTTTTTGGAATGGACTACCACCGGTGATGGAGATTTTGATGACAATTCTCTGCTTTACACAACATACACCCCAGGTGATAATGATATTTCTGATGGTATGGTAACACTTTGCATTGCTGCGATGCCTGTCGATCCGTGTACAGCAGAAGCGATTGATTGTATGAATATAGTCATTGGAGCCTATCCGGTTGTATCAGCAGGTGCTGATGCGGTAATTTGTATGGGGCAGTCCTATACATTTAATGATGCCTTTGCTCAAAACTACCTGAATATCTTGTGGGAAACTTCAGGTGATGGTACTTTTAGCAGTGCTACCGAGGTCAATCCAAGCTACTATCCCGGAGATGGAGATCTGTTAACCGGTACAATTGAAATATGTATAACAGCAGAATCAATACCCCCGGCTACCGGTTCAGTGAGCGATTGCATAACACTTACCCTCCAGGCCAGTGCTACTGCAGATGCAGGCCCGGATGTAACCTTGTGTGAAGGACAAAACTTTGTGTCTGAATTTGCCAGTGCATCAAATTATTCAGCAATTTTCTGGTCAACCAGTAATGGCACCGGAGAATTTCAAAATAATGGACAGGTGGAAGTTACCTACGTCCCAAGTTTCATTGATTATATTCAGGGCAGCATAACATTGCAATTGGATGCAACGTCAATTGATCCGTGCTATCTGATTGCTACTGATTTAGTGGTACTTACCTTTCAATCCCCGCCACAGGCCAATGCGGGGAGCGATGCACTGATTTGTGAAGATGGTTTTCTCGAGATTGAAGGCACGGTGGAAAATGCCTGTGGCTTCAATTGGTACACCACCTTTGGAGATGGATACTTTGACGAATCGCAATCGTTAATTACTGTATATCATCCAGGAGATATTGATAAATTAATCGGGTTTGTTGAAATATGTCTGGATGCCTATCCCTGTGATCCATGTACGCTTACAGACACAGATTGTTTGGTGCTCACCATCCAGGCGAATCCTATGGCCAATGCCGGAGCTGATGGAGCAATATGTGAAAACGAAAACTATCTTTTAGGCGGTACTGTTGAGAATGCATGTGGTGCTTTATGGGAAACCCGGGGCGACGGACTTTTTGATGATCCGGCCTTACTCAACGCAACCTATACTCCCGGCCAGCAGGATTTGCTAAATGGTGAAGCAGAACTTTGTTTAAGCGCCCTGCCTTGCAACCCTTGCACAGTTGCCGATTCTGATTGTATGTTCATCGACATCCAAAAAGAGCCTGTTGTTAATGCCGGCAATGATGCAACAATTTGTGAAAGTGAAACCTATCCAATTACCGGTGTAACTGCAAACCATTTCCAAACCATCCTTTGGACAAGCACAGGGTCGGGATATTTCAGCAATGCTAACGCACTAAATCCTGAGTATTATCCCTCCACCTCCGACATATTGCTCGGATGTATAACACTTGAAATTTATGTTACGGCCATTGATCCATGTAACCTGAGTGCAAATGATCAGGTGGCATTGTGCTTCCAAAAAGCCCCACAGGTAGATGCAGGCAATGATGCTGCAATCTGCAGCGGAGAAACTTTCGCAACACAAGCCACATCATCCGATGCATGCGGCTATCTCTGGAGTACTGATGGTGACGGACAATTCGATGACAATACCTTATTAAACGCAGTTTATTCCCCGGGCTCAAATGATTTGGCTAATGAGGAAGTTCAACTTTGTATTACAGCCGCAGCTTGCAATCCTTGTGAAGTTAGTGCCAACGATTGCATGACAATTTTCATTCAAGCTTTACCTTTTGCAAATGCAGGGCCTGATGATGGCGTTTTGGCTGGCAACACCCACCAGTTTGAAAATGCATCTGCAGCCAATTATTCTTCGCTACTTTGGGAAACACAGGGTGATGGATTGTTTGATAATCCAATGCTGCTGAATCCGGCGTACACTCCGGGTGAAGGCGATATTAATAATTATGAAGTTGAACTTTGTTTGAATGCACTTCCAAAAAATCCATGCCAAATAAGCGATCAGGATTGTATGATCCTTCAAATTGGTTCGATGCCGGTTATCACTGCTGGTCCCGATGCATCTGTGTGTAGCATGGGAGAATATTTTATAGTTGATGCGACTGCCGAAAATTATGAATTTATTCAGTGGTCAACTTCCGGTGATGGAACCTTTGATGACGTTAGCGCTGTTAATCCGGTTTATTATTTGGGCCCGGCTGATTTTTCAAGCCAAACGGTTGAATTGTGCATGTTTGCCGAGCCCGTTCCACCGGCAACAATCAGTGCCAACGATTGCATGACACTTTCGTTGGTGCTTGAACCTTTTGCCGATGCAGGAGAAGATGTAACTTTCTGTGGAAATCAATCTTACACTTTGCAGGCTTTAGCAAATGATTTCTGTGAAATTGAGTGGACATCAACAGGTGATGGTGCATTTAATGATGCAGCATTGCTTCAGCCATCTTATACACCCGGGCCTCAGGATATGGCCGGAGGTTCAGTGGATTTATGCATCAGTGCAATTCCTTGCGATCCATGTACAATGGTTGCTGAGGACTGCATGACAATGTTTCTGTTCACCGCACCCACGGCTAATGCAGGAAACAATATTACCATTTGTGAAAACAAAACAGCCACACTTAATGGAAGCGTAGCAAATAACTGTGGCTTCCATTGGGAAACCCAGGGTGATGGCACCTTTAGCAACAGCCTTTCATTAAGCCCGGTTTATACACCCGGAGCGTTAGATAAAACCAATGGGTTTGCAAACCTTTGCATGATTGCTGAGCCTTGCGAGCCATGTCAGGAGCCGGTTTCCGATTGTATGACCTTAACTATTCAGCACTTGCCACAACCGAATCCCGGTTCGGATGCAAGCATTTGTTTTGGGGATAATTACCAACTCAATGGTTCTGTTGAGAGTGGTTGCGGTTTCTACTGGCAGGCCTATGGCGATGGAACATTTTCGAATTCGGGGTCATTAACGGCTACCTACAACCCTGGGCCAAATGATTATTCCAACGGCTCCGTTCAGATATGCATGCTTGCATTCCCATGCTCACCTTGTAGTAATTTTAGTACCGAATGTATGACGCTTTCCTTTGTTTCTGACCCATCGGTTGATGCAGGTGAAGATGTTACTGTTTGTTCTACCGACCCATTTTCTTTACAACCTGTAATTTTAGATGCCTGCGGCGTGGTTTGGGAAACCAATGGCGATGGAAACTTTGATGATAATACGCTTGCCAATGCTGTTTATACTCCAGGGCCATTTGATGTAGCCAATGGTTTTGCACAGTTGTGTGTAACCGGACAGCCTTGTGGTTCTTGTGAAACACCTGCTACGGATTGTATGACAATTTACTATTTGGCCGGACAAACTGCCGATGCTGGCATTGATGCTACAATATGTGAAAATGAAACCCTGACACTCCAGGGAAGTGCATCCAATAATTGTGGAATTGAATGGGCAACTTCGGGGGATGGTACCTTCAGTGATATTTTTGATCCTGATGCAGTTTATACTCCCGGTGGGGGCGACCTGGAAGCAGGTTTTGTTACCATAACCCTAAGTGCATTGCCATGCGAACCTTGCAATGGTAACGTAACAGATAATTTGTTGTTGACTTTTGTTCCCTTACCCTTTGTCTATGCAGGTAATGATGCCTTGATAGCTGCGGGCGATGACTATCTGATTACAGATGCAGAGGTGTTGAATGTAAGCTCATTCAACTGGACAAGCTCCGGAGATGGTAATTTTGACAATCCTGGCGACATTGCACCTGCCTATACTCCGGGAGCCGGCGATATATTGTCGGGAACTGTGGAAATATGCATTACGGCTCAGCCCATCAGTCCATGCAGTGTTTCAGCATCGGATTGCCTTACTTTGAGTATTGTAGCACCACCCTCAGCGAATGCAGGCCCTGATGCTACCATTTGTCAGACAGAAAGTTTTTTGATTTCTGAGGCCGTGGCTGATAATTACAGTTCTGTTCAATGGACAACTACCGGGGATGGAACATTCAGTAACAGCAATGATGTAAATCCTGTGTATTATCCTGGCGAAACTGATATTTCAAATGGTTCAGCACAATTGTGCATCAATGCCCAGCCCATGCCACCTGCCACTGAAGCGAGTCAGGATTGTATGGTTTTGTATTTCCAAGCCACGCCATTGGCGAGTGCCGGTGAGGATGCAACGATTTGTGGTGAAACTGAATTCCCGCTTTCAGGCTTTGTCGAAAACGCCTGTGGTTTTGAATGGACGGCTAATGGAGACGGTATTATTGGTGAACCCTTCCAGTTGATCACCAACTACACACCCGGAACCCAGGATATGGCGAACGGTAATGTAACCATTTGTTTAACTGCACTTGCCTGTAATCCTTGCTTGGTGGCTGATGTTGATTGTCTGACTCTTTCGATAGCAGGAGAGCCGCTTGCAGTTGCCGGGAATGATCAAACCATCTGCGAAGAAGTGGAATATGTTCAACTTGATGGAAGTGCCCAGAATGTTTGTGGGTACTTGTGGACAACATCCGGGACTGGAACTTTTGATAATTTCAATTTACCTGATGCAAAATATTATCCGGGTGATGAAGATATCATCGAAGGCTCAGTTGAACTATGCTTCGAAGTGGAAGCCTGCGATCCCTGCTCAGGAAATGATATGGATTGCATGGCTGTTGAAATTGTAAAACTTCCCCTTGCAAATGCCGGCGATGATTGGACCATCTGTGAAAACACCACATATATACTTCAGGGAATGGCTCAGTTTAACTGCGGTGTTTCCTGGTACACCTTGGGAGATGGAAACTTTGCTGAACCAAACAATCCCAATTCGGAGTATATTCCGGGAGCAGCAGATATTGAGGCCGGTTTTACCGAAATCTGTCTCGAGGCTTATGGCTGTGAACCTTGTGGTATGCCTGACACAGATTGTATGATCCTTTATTTTGCCCCATTGCCCGAAGTTAATGCAGGCCCGGATGCTACTGTTTGTGAGAACCAAAGCTATACGCTGCAGGCAAATGTAGAAAACGGTTGTGGGATGCAATGGATATCAATGGGAACGGGATTCTTTGATAACGAAAACATTGCCAATGCAACCTACACTCCCGGCATCCTGGATTTGATGCTTGGTTCTGTAGATTTGTGTTTGATCTCTCAGCCCTGCTTCCCATGTTCTTCAGGTGAACAGGATTGTGTAACCCTTTATTTTGCACCATTGCCCGAAGTTAACGCCGGCTCCGATGTAGCTGTGTGCGAAGGGGGAAGTGTGCAACTTGACGGGTTTGTCAATAATGCTTGTGCTTCTGTCTGGACAAGCAGTGGTGATGGAGAATTTAACGACCCCTCATTACTCAACGCAACCTATTCCCCCGGAACTGTGGATGCCTTAGTGGGAACTGTAGAATTGTGCCTTGTAGCAAATGCCTGCCAGCCATGTTCAGGTTCTGAATCAGATTGCCTGACAATTACTGTTCAACTACTGCCAGAAGCGTTTGCCGGTGATGATGCCACGATTTGTGAAGGCGATAATTTTAATTTATTTGGCCAGGTAAGCAATGCATGTAATTGGTTGTGGACATCTACCGGCGATGGAGAATTTGATGATGCCGGTAATTTATTTGCCAATTATACTCCGGGTGCTGAGGATATCCTGAATGGAAATATTACACTGTGCCTCACAGCCGGGCCATGCGATCCTTGTACCCTTTCGGATGAAGACTGCATGACTTTGTATGTTCAGGCAATTCCTGTGGCGAATGCCGGTGATGATCTTGAAAGTTGCGATAATGTGCCGGTTCAGCTTTCCGGTCAGGCAGGGAATTATTCGATGCTTCAATGGGAAAGTTCCGGAGATGGAGTATTCGACAATTCCTCATTACCTGATCCGGTTTACACACCTGGTGAAAATGATAAAATCAATGCAGGTGCAGATCTTACCCTTATTGCGGTTCCACTGAGCCCATGTCTGGTTACCGTATCTGATGCCACCCATCTTAACCTGAATCCATGCCAAAGTATTACCATCCCTCAGGGTTGGTCGGGCATTTCATCCTGGCTTGAACCTGCTGATCAGGATCTGGAGCTGATGTTTGCCCCGATTCTCAATGAATTGGTTATTTTGCAAACAATGCAGGATTCCTGGTGGCCGGCTGAGGAACTCAACACCATTGGAAATTGGGATGTTTACCAGGGTTATAAAATTAAGGTCAGCGAAGAAGTTACACTGTCCATTCCGGGTACACTACCCGAAGACAAAACCATTTCGCTGAATGCAGGATGGAATCTTATTCCTGTGCTTAGCGCCTGTGATGTAAATGTTGAAGACCTGTTCCTGCAAACGGATGTTGTGATGGTTAAAGAAGTTGCGGGATGGAAAATATTCTGGCCCGAACTCGGTATCAATAACCTTGTGGAGTTGCAAAGCGGAAAAGCATATTATGCCTTCATGGCCAGCCCGGGAGCTGTTTTATTCCCTGATTGCGATGGACTGAAAACCACAGGAATCTCCTCAAACGGGCAACAGGGCATTTTTAATGAAGGAGACATACCTGCCGCATGGGAAACCTTTACGCCAACAGCTTTGTCGCATGTGATTGGTATTCCGGCTGCCTTCGACATCAACGGAGCGTTTGCACCAGGGGATGTAATCGGGATGTTTGATGTTTATGATAATTGTTACGGAGTTACAGTTTGGATCGGTGACAACACTTTTATCAACGCTTTTGCTGATGATCCGCTGACAGCCGGCAAAGACGGTTTCCTTGAGGGAGAAACAATATCTTTCAGAAGATACGAAAAGGCCACAGGAACCATATCAGAGCTTCAGGTTGAATTCAACAACGAATACCCTGCTAACACAGGCAATTTTGTGAGTAACGCCATTTCGCTGCTCAAATCGGGTACTGTGAATGCGGCCAACATTTCGCTGGTCGGAAATGATGCACTCTCCCTTTATCCGAACCCAATAAAAAACAGGCTGATCATAAGTTTGGATAACTTTGATAATGTGAGGTTTGAACTTATGAATTTGCAGGGACAAACAATTTTTTCAGGGCCGCTTACAGGCATTAAAACCGAGCTTGATTTTTCAGGAATGACAAGAGGCGTTTATCTGGTGCACGTTTACGGAACCGGTATAAATAATATCTCAAGGATTGTCAAACAATAACATTTTATTCAACATGTAAAAAAAACCGGCATCTGCATCAGGCAATGCCGGTTTTTTTGATTTCAAAATCCTCAAAATGCAGGTAATATTTTGTTTGGGAAGTTCCAAAAAATTAAAGAGTACTTTCGCGCCCTTTTATATTCAAGGTAATAAATACAAGTACAAATGATTACAGTTTCTGATTTGAGAATTCAATTTGGTGGCAGGGTTTTGTTTCAGGATGTTAACCTGAAATTTACTCCCGGAAATTGCTATGGCGTAATTGGTGCCAACGGAGCAGGGAAATCCACTTTTTTGAAAGCCATTGCCGGTGAGATATTTTCAGCACACGGGCAAATTAGCATGGGTGTTGGTGAGCGGCTGTCAGTATTGCGTCAGGATCACTTTGCTTTTGATGATTTTACAGTTATCGAAGCTGTAATGAAAGGCCATAATCAGCTTTGGGAAATCATGCAGGAGAAGGATGCACTGTATGCAAAACCTGACTTTTCGGAGGAAGACGGAATTAAAGCGGCAGAGTTGGAAGAAAAATTTGCAGACATGGATGGCTGGAATGCCGAAAGCGATGCAGCTTCCCTGCTTGGTGCTCTCGGAATAAAGGAAACTTTTCATCATTGGCAGATGAAAGACATGAGCGGCAAGCAAAAGGTAAGGGTTTTACTTGCTCAGGCACTTTATGGAAAACCCGATAATCTTTTGCTTGATGAGCCTACCAACGACCTTGACCTCGAAACAGTAGGCTGGCTCGAGAATTATCTAGCAAATTATGAAAATACGGTTTTGGTTGTTTCACACGACAGACACTTTTTGGATGCCATCAGTACCCATACTGTTGACATCGATTTTGGGAAAATCCAGCTATTTGCAGGAAACTACTCCTTTTGGTATCAGAGCAGCCAGCTGGCATTAAGGCAATTGCAAAAACAAAACAAAAAGGCTGAAGAGAAACGCAAAGAACTTCAGGAGTTTATTTCGCGCTTTAGTGCCAATGTTTCAAAATCGAAGCAAACCACCAGCCGTAAAAAAATGATCGAAAAGCTCAACATCGAAGATATTAAACCATCAACGAGAAAATATCCGGGCATCATTTTTACTCCTGAAAGGGAAGCCGGCGATAAAATTCTTGATGTATTGGGGCTTGGTGCAAGCATCGATGGGCAGGTATTATTTAAGGGGGTGGATTTTTCTGCAAATAAAGGCGAAAAAATCATTTTTCTTTCCAAAGACCCCAGGGCAATGACTACGTTTTTTGAAATCATTTCAGGACATCAAAAAGCGGACGAAGGCACTTATCAATGGGGGCAAACCATTACCTCATCCTATTTGCCCCTTGATAATTCAGCATTTTTCAGGAGTGAATTAAACCTCTTCGATTGGCTTTGCCAGTTTTCGTCTGACACCACTGAGCTTTATATCCGCGGTTATTTGGGCAAGATGTTGTTTACAGGTGAAGATATGTACAAACCTGTTGAGGTGCTGTCAGGGGGCGAGAAAATGCGCTGCATGATTTCTAAAATGATGCTGATTAATGCCAATGCAATAATACTGGATACACCAACAAATCATCTGGATCTTGAGTCGATCCAGGCGTTCAACAATAACCTTATCAACTATCCCGGAAATGTTTTTATGTCATCCCACGACCATGAATTTATCCAGACCGTCTGCAACAGAATTATCGAACTCACGCCCAATGGTATCATCGATAAACTGATGCAGTACGATGATTACATTGCAGATGAAAAATTAAAAATTCAGCGGGAACAAATGTACAGCCAGAGCCAAAGATTTAATTAAAGATTTCGTTCAGTTTCTCATGCAGGGCTTGTTCGCGTAAATTTTTGGCTATGATGATGCCATCGGGATCAAGCAGAAAATTTGCAGGAATAGAACTCACTCCATATTTGTTTGAAGCTTCATTTTGCCAGCCTTTTAAATCGGAAACGTGTGTCCATGTCAGTCCGTCAACAGCAATGGCATCAAGCCAGCGGTCGCGGTCTTTGTCGAGCGAAACGCCGAGAATATCAAAACCTTTGTCGTGATATTTTTGATAAGCAGCCACCACATTTGGATTTTCCTGACGACAGGGTGAGCACCAAGAGGCCCAAAAATCGATAAGTAAATACTTACCCTTAAATTCATCCAACAAAACAGCCTGACCCGCAGTATCGTTTTGTGAAAATACAGGAGCCTGCTTTCCGATTGAAACTGATTGCAGCCTGGCAATTTTTTCGTCAATCATGCTTACATACTTTGATGCTGTAATTTTTTCGTTCATGGCAGCCCTCAATCCTTCGAGATCTTCCAGTTCAAACTGATAAATGTTGTTCACAATAACATAAGCACCAACCACATTGTTGCTGTTGGATTTCACGAAATCTTTGGTAAAAACATCCTGCATATCATCAATGCGCCCGGCTTCATTCTTAATTTCTTCAACGCGCACTGTGTCGCCTGTTTCCATGGCTTGCCGAAAATCTTCATAAAGTAAATTGCGTTGATCATCCAATTTTTTGATGGCTTCATTAAAGCTGTCGTATTGTTTTTGAGATTCAGAACCTGCAAAAACAGGTGATTTCACATTACCGCTTATAACAATTTGGCCTGGTTCCACAAACAATCGGTGAAACATTTGATCAGACTTAAATTCAAGAAAATAAACCTCAGGAAGTTCTATTGTGCCAGTAAAATAAACCGTACCATCGCTGGTTTCAAGCGAATCGATGGCAACAAGCGCATTGTCAACTGCCTTCGAGAGTACCACCCATCCCGGGCTTGCACCTTCAACTTTCCCATTTATTTCATATTTTCCTGATGATCCGTTGCATGCGGCCAATATGGCCGCTATCGCTAAAATCCAAAATGCATTTTTCATGATGTTATTTGTTAATTTACAGTTTATTATCAAATCGATTTATGTTGACTTATCTTTTGTTTTGCTTTAAAAAAAGCAATTGAAGGATTAATACCAGAATCAATGTAGCCGCCGAGCTGGCAATAATTCGGTGTAAGGTTTGTAAAATGTCTTTAAAGCTAAATGCTTCCAGAAAAAACAATGCAGAATGATGCAGTACGATTAAGATGGATGCATAAAGAAAAAACCACCGAAATCCCAAATCGCCAACACCCGGAGTAATTCCCGGCACATATTCCTTTTTCGATTTTAATAGCCTGAATAAACCGGGTCGCAAAAAAGCAGTGAATACGGAGGCTGCTGCATTAATGCCCAAACTGTTGGTAAAAAAATCGACACCCAGACCAAGTGCAAATGATGACAGTAGGAGCAACCACCCCGCCGTTTCAAAAGGTAAAAGGAGAATAAAATACACGTAAAAAGCAGGATATACATACCCATAAACATTGATGTTGCTAAAAACAAATACCTGAAGAATAAGCAGAATAAAGAACTGTATGATGTGTTTACCTGCCATATTTATTCGGTATAATCAGATTGCTCCAGTTGTATCAGTTCTCCCTTGAAAAGGTTTTGAATCACATAAACATACGACAGATTATTAAAATCAACACTAAACCGTACATCCACCTCAAAAAAGCTTTCGCCTTCCTCAATGTTAAAACCTTCAACAACTCCAACAATCCGGCCTTCAGGGTAGGTGTAGGAATAGCCGCTGGTTACCACAGTGTCGCCAATGTTTATCCTAACGTGTGATGGAATATCCACAAGTTTCCCCATTTTGTAATCCTGTCCGTCCCAAAAAAGCGAACCTACCTGATTCGATTTTCTTAGTTTTGCGCTAACTCGCGCGTTGCTGTTGAGTATCGACATTACCGAGCTGAAATGATCCGACACCTCAATTACTTGTCCAACAATTCCACCAGTAGCCACCACAGCCATATCGGGTTTGATGCCCTGAAGGCTGCCTTTATTAAGTTTCAGGTAGTTGTTTCGTCGGTTAATGGAATTTGAAATAACTTTTGCTGACCTGTATTTATATTGTTGTGTGTAGAGCGAATCGTTTACAAAAAAAGTGGAGGTGTCGGTTTTAATGAACGATTTCGGGCTCATATTATAAAACCTTGTATTTTCCTCAACGAGAATTTTATTGGCGTTTTTCAGGGCAAAGTAGGATGTAAAATTGTTGTATTTTTCAATTAAATTTCCCGTGAAATCGCTTGTGGAATTTATAAAAACCCTTTGCTGATAATAGTTATTATTCACAATCAGAAACAAGGCAGCGACCTCCAAAATCACAAAAAGGAAAAAGAAATAGTTTTTCCACAAAAAAGCAATGAGGTTGCGCATGTAATCAGTTTATCTGTACAAAAATGCCTTTGGTTTACTTGATAAGGAAGGTGAATTTATCGAAGTTTTTCAATGCTATACCGGTTCCGCGTGCCACAGCTCTTAAAGGATCTTCAGCCACGTGGATCGGCAGTTTGGTTTTGAGATGCAGACGTTTGTCAAGGCCGCGCAACATCGACCCGCCACCCGCAAGGTAAATCCCTGTGCGGAAAATATCGGCTGAAAGTTCAGGGGGTGTCATTTCGAGAGCCTGCAGTACGGCAGTTTCTATTTTAGAAATCGACTTATCGAGGCAATGGGCAATCTCGGCATAGTTTACAGTAATTTCTTTTGGAATGCCTGTTAGCATATCGCGGCCATGAACAGCATAATCATCGGGTGGAGAATCAAGCTCGGGAAGTGCAGCACCTACTTCAATTTTAATGCGCTCCGAAGTTCGTTCACCAATATTGATGTTGTGCTGTTTACGCATGTATTCTTCGATGTCGGCATTAAAATCATCACCTGCGATGCGGATGGATTTATTGTTGACAATACCACCAAGTGCAATCACTGCAATTTCACTGGTACCCCCGCCAATATCAATAATCATATTGCCCGTAGGTTCCAGCACATCAATTCCGATACCGATGGCAGCGGCCATAGGCTCATGAATTAGTCTTACTTCGCGGGCACCTGCTTGCTCGGCCGAATCCTTAACGGCGCGTTCCTCAACCTCGGTAATCCCGGATGGAATGCAAATTACCATCTTCAATGCCGGAGGAAACAAGCCCTGCCGGATGCCTATCATCTTTATCATTTCACGGATCATGAATTCGGCAGCCTGAAAATCTGCAATAACTCCATCGCGCAAAGGCCTGATAGTTTTTATGTTTTCGTGGGTTTTGCCGTGCATCATCTGCGCCCGCTTCCCAACTGCAATTATGTTACCTGTACTGCGCTCGATGGCTACAATGGAGGGTTCGTCAACTACTACTTTATCGTTGTATATGATGATGGTGTTTGCCGTACCAAGATCAATGGCGATTTCACGTGTAAAAAATGAAAATAGTCCCATGTTTTTTATTCCTAATGTTCCTGAATTTTATTCAGGAAAGTGAAAATCTGATATTTTTAGTAAACAAATGTAACTTAATGTTTAAAATGTCTGAATCCCGTAAACGCCATCGCCAAATCATTGTTGTTGCAATATTCGATCGAATCAATATCTCTGATGGAGCCGCCAGGCTGAATCACCGCTGTAATACCTGCCTGATGAGCTATTTCAACAGAATCGGCAAAGGGGAAAAAAGCATCTGAAGCCATCACTGCACCCTGCAGGCTAAAATTAAAAACTCCCGCCTTTTCGATGGCTTGTTTTAAAGCATCAACCCGGGATGTTTGTCCAACACCACTGGCCAATAATTGTTTGTTTTTAACCAAAACAATTGCATTTGATTTGCTGTGCTTCACTATTTTATTGGCAAACAAAAGATCTGAAATTTCATCGGGCGTTCCCTGTCTTGTGCTAACAAAATTCAGGTCTTCGGCAAGTTCGGTTTTCAAATCTTTTTGTTGAACCAAAACTCCCTTCAGCGATGATCTGAAAACATAATTGGTTTGGGCTGAATGAATTTGTTTGAGAATGATGCGGTTTTTCTTTGACTTTAGTATTTCAAGTGTACCCTCCTGGTACGAAGGAGCCAGAATGATTTCAAAAAACAACTTGTTCATTTCTTCTGCGGTTTGTCTGTCAACCGGGGTGTTGGTAACAATCACGCCACCGTATGCCGACACCGGATCACCGGCCAGTGCATCTTTCCAGGCTGTAAGTAAATCAGGTCGTGAAGCAAGTCCGCAAGCATTGTTGTGCTTTAAAATTGCAAGGGTGGGTTCAGAAAATTCATCAATTAAGTGTATTCCGGCATCCAGGTCGAGGATGTTGTTGTATGAAATTTCCTTTCCGTTGAGCTGCTCAAAACTTTCGTTAAGGTTCCCAAAATAATAGCCTTTTTGGTGTGGATTCTCGCCATACCTCAGCACCTTGTGTTCCTGTCTGCTTTCTTTAAAGGCAACAATTTTTTCGTTTGCATTAAAATAATTGAAAATGGCAGTGTCGTAATGAGATGAAACAGCAAAAGCACGGGATGCGAATAATTTTCTTTGTTCGGCTGTAGCAGCCCCATTATTAGTTTTGAGTATATCAATCACCTCATTATAATATTCGATGGAAGGCACAATGAGCACATCCCGGAAGTTTTTGGCTGCTGCCCTGATAAGGCTAATTCCTCCGATGTCAATTTTTTCGATAATTGCGGTTTCGTCACGGGTTGTGGCCAGGGTTTTTTCGAAGGGATATAAATCTACAATCACCATGTCGATTTCAGGAATAGCGTATTCCTGCATTTGTTGCATGTCTTCTTCCAGCGAACGCCTTCCCAGAATACCGCCAAACACTTTTGGGTGCAGGGTTTTTACACGCCCCCCCAGAATTGAGGGGTATGAGGTAACATCTTCCACTTTGGTGGCAGGTATTCCAAGATTTTCGATAAATGTGAAGGTTCCTCCTGTGGAGTAAATTGTAATGCCAAAATTATGAAATGTATCAGCCAGTTTTTCCAGGCCGGTTTTGTCAAAAACCGAAATCAGTACTGATTTTATTTTTTTCAAACCTTCCATTATTTGGGGGTATCTAATTTATTATAAATCATTTAAATGTGAGGGTGCAAAATTATGGAAAAAATATCACAGTTTGTTTAATTGTTCGTTTTCAAAGTTAAATAATTGTGAATGGTTAACATTAACTCTTTGAATTCACATTTCAGGGTTTAATATTCTAAACAATCGACTATTTTTACCAATTAATTATCAAAATTTTCGATCTATGTATTTGCTCCTAAAACTTATTCGTGAAAGCTACCTGTTTGCTTTTCAGGCCATCATGGTAAATAAACTCCGAACAATATTGTCGCTTTCAGGCATTACCATCGGGATATTTTCTGTAATTTCAGTATTATCAGTCTTCGATTCGCTGGAAAAAAGTATCCGCGACAGCCTGAGCGAATTGGGAAGTAATATTTTGTTTGTTCAAAAATGGCCCTGGGGAACTATGGGTGGCGAATATCCCTGGTGGAAATATTTAAACCGTCCAGAAGCTACTCTTGATGAGCTTGAAGAAATCCAAAAACGGGCATCTACGGCTGAGGCAGCAACCTATACCTTTGGCACCTCACGCACTTTGAAACATTTGAACAACAGTGTTGATAACGCACGCATCAACGCCATATCTCACGACTACGAGAAAGTAATGCCAATTAACATTAAATACGGAAGGTATTTTACACGAACTGAATCACTTGCCGGCCGAAATGTTGCCATCATAGGGTCAGAAATTGCCAAATCACTTTTCCCATCAACCGATCCCATTGGGCAGGATATTAAGGTGTTTGGCAGTAAAGTGTCAGTTATCGCGGTTTTGGTGTCGCAGGGCGAAGGTACCTTCGGAAATTCAACGGATGAACAGATTTTTTTGCCTGTAAACTTTGTCAGGAATTTTGTAAATATCAGGAATATCGGAACAACAATCATGATTAAGGGGAGACCCGAAGTTTCTAATCAGCAACTCAAGGATGAATTGACAGGGATCATGCGATCACTCCGAAAACTAAAGCCCGGTGAGGAAGATAATTTTGCACTGAATGAAGTGAGCGCAATCAATCAGAACCTGCAGGCTTTTTTTAGCGGGCTTGCCCTGATAGGCTGGATTATTGGCGGATTTTCACTTTTGGTAGGAGGGTTTGGAATTGCCAACATTATGTTTGTTTCGGTGCGCGAAAGGACAAATATTATTGGGATTCAAAAGGCAATAGGAGCAAAAAGATATTTTATTCTGCTGGAGTTTCTTTTCGAAGCTGTTTTTCTTTCGCTACTTGGAGGAGTTATAGGATTGTTCCTTATTTTCCTCGGCACCATTCTGCTGAAAGATGCCATGCCTTTCCCGCTTCTTCTCTCTCAAAGTAACATTGTTCTTGGACTTGTAATTTCAACAGTTATTGGCCTGGGATCGGGCATCATACCCGCCTGGAAAGCATCACGTCTCGATCCGGTGGAAGCCATCCGCTTTGGGATTTAAGTGATAAGAATTAACTTGTTTTTCTTGCAGCAGATGTTGATGAAACCCTGATCACAACGAATTTATTACCGTATTTTTATCTCTCTTCATCAGCAAATTTATTTGGAAAAACCAAACATTTCAAGGGTTTGATTTTTGTTTCTATTTAAAAAAATGATCTTTGGAAGAAAAAAGCAAAAAGAAGAATTTGCATCTTTTACTTCATCTAATATTTTTATCTTTACAAAAATTTTTATATGCAAAAGCGCTGGGTATTAAATGAACGGGCAGATACCGAGGTAGTAATGAAACTATCGCGCGCTTTGAATATTAGCACCCTGTTAACCAACCTTCTTGTTCAGCGGGGTGTGCAATCATTTGACGATGCCAGAACATTTTTTCGCCCAAAACTAATCCAGCTTCATGATCCGTTTTTAATGAAGGATATGGACAAGGCAATTTACCGGATTGAAAGAGCCTTGCGAAACCGTGAAAAAATTCTTGTTTGGGGAGATTATGATGTTGATGGAACAACGGCTGTTGCACTTGTTTACACTTTCCTGAAATCAATTTACAAGGATGTAGGATTTTATATCCCCGACAGGTACACCGAGGGCTATGGCGTGTCGAAGGCAGGTGTGGATTTTGCACGTGAAAACCATTTTTCCCTCATCATTGCCCTGGATTGCGGAATCAAAGCCGTTGAAAACATTACCTACGCTTACGACAAAGGCATCGATTTTATTATTGTTGATCACCACAGGCCGGGCGATGAACTGCCTCCGGCATTTGCAATTTTAGACCCCAAGCGAAACGATTGTAATTATCCGTATAAGGAACTATCGGGATGCGGTTTGGGATTTAAACTTGTACAGGCATTTTCAAAGAAAAACCACATGCCCTTCAAACGTCTTGAAAAATTCCTCGATCTTGTGGTTGTGAGTATTGCCTCCGACATTGTTCCAATAACTGGTGAAAACAGGATTCTTGCCTATTATGGGCTGAAACTGATAAACTCGAACCCGCGACCCGGGTTTACTGCAATTCTGCATTATAGCAATATCAAAAAGAAATCGGAATTTCATTTTGTGGAAGAAGAATATGCCTTCAACCGCAAACTTACAATCAGCGATCTGGTTTTTCTTATAGGCCCCCGGATAAATGCTGCCGGCCGAATGGAAAGCGGGAAGAATTCCGTTGAGCTGTTGATCTCAAAAAATATAGAATCAGCCATCGAAAAAGCTGAACAGATCAATCAGTTTAATACTGAGAGGCGTAACCTCGACATGCAGGTTACAAGAGATGCACTCGAGTTGCTCGCCAATGACCCTGCGCATCAATCAAAAAAATCCACTATTGTTTATCACCCCGATTGGCACAAAGGCGTGCTGGGCATTGTAGCCTCAAGGCTAACTGAAACTTATTACCGGCCTACAATAATTTTGACCAAATCCAATGGCCTGATAACAGGTTCTGCAAGGTCAGTAAAAAACTTTGATGTTTACAATGCCATCGACCAGTGCTTCGATTTGCTCGAACATTTTGGAGGGCATAAGTATGCAGCAGGCATGTCCATCCGCCCCGAAAATTTCCCTGCCTTTAAAGAAAAGTTTGAAAGCATTGTTGCCAGCACCATCGATGAAGAAATGCTTACTCCTGAAATAGCCATAGATGCAAAAATTAAACTCAACAATATTTCTACAAAATTCTATAAAGTGCTGAAACAATTTGCCCCTTTTGGCCCTGAAAATATGTCTCCGATATTTCTTACAGAAAACGTTGTGGATACAGGTTATGCCAGCATTGTCGGGAAAAATCATTTAAAACTAAGCGTGGTTCACCCTGATATTTCAGGATTTCCGGTGTCGGGGATTGCTTTTCAGCAAGGGGATAAATTACCTGTTGTGCAAAGTGGCAGGCCATTTTCAATCTGCTATCATATTGAGGAAAATGAATGGAATGGGAACATTTCTTTGCAGTTAAATATTAAGGATATTAAACCCTTTGTGTAATTTTTATTGCATCAGAAGAGTTGATAATGAGTCATTACTGCCCTGACAATAAGCACCACACCAAAGAAAAGCAAAAGCATCCCCACCACCTTGTTCATCACTTTTACATTGGATTCGGTAAGGAAATTTTTAATCTTTTTAGCAACGTAGGCTTTAAGAATATCTGTAAATAAAACCATAAGTAGTGCTCCGGTAAAAAACAAGATTATAGCATTTGTATCATCTCTGTAGTCTGATGAAACCCCCACCATAACAGTCATCCAGAAAAGCCATACATAAGGGTTGGCAATATTTAAAAAGTATCCTTTTAAAATGTAAGTGTACCAGTGTGGTATTTTCTCATCATTTCCGTTGCCGTTGCCGTTTTTAAAATGAACAGGTCTGGCAAAGGTTACAATTCCGTAAATGATGAGTATTCCACCCGAAATGATTCCAAAGGTTAATCTGTTATGATCGTTGGAAATAATTTGCAAGGCACCGATAAAGCAAAGAAAAACAAGGGTAATGTCACTTAAAAAGATACCTAACGCGAGGTAAATGCCTGAATGGAATCCACGGAGAATACTTGTTTGAATAAGAGCAAACAATGCAGGACCCAAGAGTACGGCAAGGGTCATTCCTAAAATTGCCCCTTCGATGAGTGGATTCATTCAGTTAAAATGTTTTAGCTTTATTGAAAACCGCATTCAATGTTTGATTTTGGCGGCATCAACATTTAGTTTATTAAAAAGGGCAAATATAAAAAAGAAAACAAACTGCAAAAACAGCCGATTTTAGGAATACCGTTAGTGCATGATTAACAGTTAAAGTGCATATTAATTATTCTTAAAATTATCTACATATTTTTCCCATTCATCAAGTTGTTTTGCCTTTATTACGCGTGGAAATTTATTCTGAGCACCTTCCTTGCCGTGGTCGCGCATCCAATCGTAAAATACTTTGGCAGGCAATATTTCTACAATTACATCTTTTATAGCTGCAATCCTTTCAACCCTGTAATCGTCGTTGAGCTGTTTCAGGTGGTTATCAATTCTTTCTTTAGCTTCATCGGGGTCAAGGGGATCATCGGTGCCTAAAAACCATTTGTGCGCAAACATGGAACCATGTTTGATTCCTGCCACGGTAAATTCCCTTACCTCAATGTTCAGATCATTGCTCATCAGTTCTACCGCCCTGTTCATATTGTCCTGTGAAAGATGCTCCCCGCAAAGGCTTAAAAAGTGTTTTGTGCGACCCGTTATTCTGATTTCGTTTAATTTCTTGGATGTAAATTTTATGGTATCGCCAATAAGGTATCGCCAGGCACCTGCATTGCTGCTGATGAGGAGGGCGTATTCCTTTTCTTCTTCAACATCTTTGAGCGTAATTGTTTCAGGATTTGCCACAATGTTTCCATCGTTATCAAAATTGGATTCATTGAAGGGCACAAATTCAAAAAACAAACCTGTATCCAGCGACATTTGCATTGAATCTACTCCGGGTCTTTTCTGGTAGGCGATAAAGCCTTCCGAGGCAAGATAGGTTTCCATGTAGGTGAGCGGATGCCCAAGCAATCTTTCGAACCCCTTATAGTATGGCGCAAAGGAGACCCCTCCATGTACATAAATTGAAAGGTTTGGCCAGATTTCATGGATATGCTTCAGATTGTATGTTTTAATGATTCTTTCAAGCAAAATTTGTAACCATGCCGGTACGCCAACAATAACACCGATATCCCAATTTTTTGCATTTTTTACAATTTCATCAAGCTTGGTGTTCCAGTCGCGTTCTTTGGAGATTCTTTTTCCTGGTTTATAAAAAACCTGAAACCAAAATGGTATGTTTCCGGTGGTAATTCCTGAAAGGTCACCAGCATAATAGGTTCCGTTGTATTGCAGGTGAGTGCTGCCCCCAAGCATAAGAATGCCTTTTCCCTTCTCAAAAAATTCGGGGGGAAAATTGTATTGTGCCAGCGAAAGTAACTGTCGGACACTGGTTTTTTTTATGGATTTGAGCATTTCTGTTGTCACAGGGATGTATTTGCTCGATGCACCTGAAGTTCCTGAACTCAGGGCAAAATGTTTAACTTTTCCGGGCCAGGTAACAAAAGCCTCACCGTTGAGCGACCGATACCACCATTTTTTAAAAATGAGATCGTAATCATGAACGGGCAGCTTTTTCTTGAATTCTCCAATGATATCTTTCGACCTAAGGATTTCTGAAAAATCATGCTCTTCCCCAAAATGTGTAAACTGGGCTTTTCTTAGCAGGCTTTTTAGTACATCATGTTGTGCTTTACACCCATCAAAACTTTTTTGATTTTCTTTGGTGCTTAAGCTTCTGAGCTCAATAGCTCTTTTTATAATGGAACCAATTATCGGCAATGTTTCTTGTGTTTTAAAATAAGATTAAATGTTCCTTTTTTCAGCAAAAATAAGAAATTTCAAATAAGGAAGATTTCAAATTTTGATCAATGGTAAGCACAAAAATGATAAATCATAACTTTTATCCATTTGACTTTTTTAATCACTTGAACCGGAGCAGTAATATTTATTAATCCTGGTCAATTACTCCAAGCAGGTATCCAACAGCAGACTCGAGTTGCTGATCACGTCCGGTAACCACCACATCATAATCCAGGGCTTGCTTGATGTCGGGCTCAAGCTGAAGATTTTCCAGATAATTTCCGTTGGCATCTTTGGTGCCCACTTGCGGGATTCCAAAATACAGACTTGGATCCTGCAAAGTTTCCCACCATACGGCAGTGGCTGTTCCGGGCACGGGCATTCCTACGGTGGCTCCAATTTTTAGGGTGGCATAGGTGTATGGAAAAAAATGTGCATCGGAATAGTTGCTTTCGCTCATGAGCACTGCCGAGGGCTTGGTCCATTGGTTCATGGGCTCATGGCCGAACTTTTTACCATTTGGCCATAGCTCAACGTATTTTTCTCCACTCAGCAAAATGGCCAGGTCGTTGTGCAGCCAGCCGCCGCCATTAAATCTTGTATCAACAATTATCGCTTCTTTTTCGTGGTTTCTCCCAAGAATTTCAGAATATACTTCCCTGAAACTCTCGCTGCCCATGCTACGCACATGCACATAACCCAGACGACCTCCCGATAATTCTTCGGTAAGCCGGCGGCGTTCATTTACCCAGCGCTCGTAAAGCAATTGTCCGTATTCGCCATACGAAATGGGCTTGATGGTTTGATTCCAGCGCTCGCTTGTTTCGGGGTTAAAAAGCGATATGAGGGTCGGTTTTCCTTCCATTTGATTGAGCATACCAAAAAAGCTTTGACCTGCAGGGATCGGCAGTCCGTTAATTTTTTCGATAATATCGCCCGGTTTGGCTTTGGATTCGGCATTGTCGAATGGGCCTTTGTTGAGTACTTCCACAATTTTTATCCCTTCACCGGTATAACTCCAGTCGAAAAGAATGCCAAGATTTGCAGTTTTGTCGCCGTTTTTATCGGAATGACGATACCCTGAGCCTGTGTGAGAAGCATTCAGCTCACCAAGCATTTCGCTCAGCATTTCAGCATAATCGTAGTTGTTGGTAATGTAGGGAAGAAACTTTTCATATTCTTTCTTAAAGCCATCCCAATCCACACCCTGGAGGTTTGGATCGTAGAATTTTTCGCGCACCTGACGCCAGGCATGCTCAAACATATATTCACGCTCAGCGGGATAATCAATAAATTGCTCAGCCTGATAGCTGATCGTTTCCTTTTTGTTGTCTTTGGTGCTGACCTTGATGAATTTTCCGCCTGAAATCATATAAAGATTTTTGCCGTCTTTATCCATCTGCAGGTCACCGCCACCTCCATCCAATTTCAGCACAAGCTTGGTTTCGTTTTTTATCATGTCCTTCATCCACAAATCATAGCCTTTTTCAAACTTGCTGAGATAGTAAAGTTTTTCTCCGTCTTTGGTTAAAATAGCATCCGAAAGAGATGACGAATTTATGGTAAGACGGGCTTTGTGATCTTCGATGTTTTCGAGTTCAATTTTTACAGGTTTAACTTCTTCAATTTTTGCATCATCCTCATTTTTCTTCTTATCTTTTTTGCTGTCCGAATTTTTCTCAGCATTTTCATCATCGTCATTTGCATCATCTTCATCTTT
Source organism: Bacteroidales bacterium (assembly GCA_021740425.1). GTDB lineage: Bacteria > Bacteroidota > Bacteroidia > Bacteroidales > 4484-276 > SABY01. Next base: position 38,829 of record JAIOZV010000005.1, read on the forward strand.
ATCGAGCAGCTTTTTTTCTTCCTCGGTAAGCTTAAATTTATCCCAGGCTTCCTGATTAAAAAACATGGCATACACATCATACTGGGCACCCCAGCTTCCATGACTGCGCATTCCCTGACGGTCGGAAAACCAGATCATCATGTTGCCGTCCATCATCCATTTGGGGTTGTTGTCGTTGTATCCGCTCAGGGTAAGATTCTCAACTTTACCTGAACCGTCAGCATTCACCAGGCCAACGTCGTTCATAAATGCACTGTTTGGCGAAAACGAAACCAGAAACCATTTGCTGTCGGGCGACCATTGATACCATTGATCGCCATCCGAATAGGAATAATTGTATTTACCATCGAGCACTGTGCGTGTGATTCCACTTTCCATATTAATCACCTTTAGGGTTTCACGGTTTTCGAGATAGGCTACCTCTTTGCCATCGGGGGAATAATGGGGCTGAAATTCTTCTTCAAGGGTAGCAATCACCGGCTTTTCATCCAGCAAAGTAGCCCTTGAAAAATTTGGGTCTTCATCGCGCACAATGGAAGTTTCGTAAACATTCCAGCTTCCATCGCGCTCGCCGGCATAGAGTAGTTTGCGGCCATCCGGGCTAAAACTAACCGACCGCTCCTGTTCAGGGGTTTGCGTGATATTCTTTGTAGTCGCAAAATCGGTGGAGGTTACAAAAACATCGCCACGCAAAACAAAAGCAATTTCTTTGCCGTCAGGGGATACAGCCATTTCTCCGGCTCCATCTCCCGTTTTTTCAAAATCAACCGGATTTACTTTGTCGTCCAGCATGATTTGAATCTTAACTTTTACAGGATCGCTGTTTTCGTCTTTAACATAAATTTCCCCATCATAACAAAAGCAAAGACGGTTTTTGGCTCCAAGCGAAAGAAACCGCACCGGATTTTTCTCAAAGGTGGTTATTTGCTTTTCATAAGGCATGGGACTTTCCAAAGGCATTTCCCAA
>JAIOZV010000320.1 GCA_021740425.1 Bacteroidales bacterium
GGCGAATTTTCGGCAGTCCAGGTGCCGCTGACAGGGCCTTCGGCAATGAAGGTGGCTTTGGCATGGATTGCAACAAAGGCTCCCGCCGTAATTTCATAAATTGCTCCATCCCTTCCACTTCCGTCAAAAAGCATTACATAGTTTATTTCATCTACATTCGTTCTCAAAAAGTGGGTTCCCATATCATTGAGGAATGATTGTGCTACAGATTGAGCATCAGGTGAAGCATTTGCGGAAATGTCGTAAACCTTTCCAAATGAAGTTCCGCTCATCCAATAGTTCCCCATCGAAATCAGTTTATTGGTGTCTTGCATTACAGCTAAAATGGGTTCTCCACCTACCTCAACAATCAATGAATTGTTGTAGTAATTACTCCATCCTGTACCCCAATCTTCTCCTTGTACATCCGGCCCCAGGCTTTCTAAGCCAAGTTTTACTTTAAGGTCACCGATTTCAAATCCGCGGTATTGCAATTGAAGCAGGGTATTGAAAAACCCGGTGGATCCATCCAGGAAGTGGCCAAGGCAGGCGTTGGGGTCGGGATCGATGCCATCATAATCGAGGGATGCACCGTAATAAAGTTGTGTGTTGTGCCCATTAGCTTCAGGTTCCGGTCCGCTGCCATCGGCATCCCAGCCGGCAAAGCCTTCGTGGTCGGTGTACAAGCCCTTTAGAGGTAGGGTAGGGTTGCCAACGGAAATGACTCCGTTTATTAAGTTAAAACCATACCCGCTTCTGCCATTTGTTGATATAACGCCTTCCACTGTCATTTCCATCGTAAGAACTATTTCCTGGCCGTTCAGGTCCTCAAGAAAAGCTGCGGCAATATCTTGTCCGACAGATGAACTGGCCACTGCAAGCAGGTTTGTGTATGAACTATGGAGATACCAGTAGTTTGCTGAACCTGTCCGTTGATGGTTGATATAAGACATGTGCCCTTTAAATATTATCTCCCCTTCCAGCTCGATGGTCATTGGCAGATTATAGTGGTTGCAATAATATTCTGCTCCCATGTTCATCCAATCCAGGCCTTCAATATCTTCTTCATAACTGCCCAGTCCGAATTTTACCTTGACTTGCTCTGGTATAAATCCGTTGATGGAAAGGGCTTGTTCAAAGGCACTAAACCCAGTCATGTCAGGCATCATATGAAAACCTGCATCATCTGGATTTTCTGTAATATAATCATAGGATGCAGCGTAGTAGGTTGAAGCTGTACCTGTGTTGGGGTTGATGTGGCCGGTGGCGGCAGGTTCTGGTCCTGAACCATCAGCATTCCAGCTTGCAAAGCCCTGCCCCTGGTTTATGTTGCCTTCGAAGGCAATTTGCTGTTGGGCGTTGATTAAACTTGTTACCATAAAAATGGCAATTAAAAAAACTGAAATCTTTGTAAAGGTTTTCATAACTCCTCCTTGTTTTAGGTTAAAAATAAATGGGTTTATAATGACTTAAAAATGCTCGCATAAAATTACAACAGACAAAAGGCAAAATGTTGACAGATGTATAAGCGCCGGGAAAAAATGTGTGAACGCCGGGTTTTTTCGGATGAACGCAATTTTTTTGTGTTCGGCTCTTGAAAAATTTGCTGCTTTTGTGAATCTGCACAGCAGGATTTTTTGCAGCATGGGTTTTTTTTGTTGTAACTCAATCCTCCCATTATTTGCAGATGTTTCGAATTTATGAGGTGTTTTCATTTCGTATATATTCTTTTATTTTCGTTCTCAAAATTAGCCCGCAACAAACCCGAAACCATAGCAGAATTCAGCTATAAAATAAATTGGCTGAAAACATTGGTAGGGAGAAAGATGAAATCGGGTTTGGAGTGATGGAGAGCTGGAGGGCAAGACGTGCTTCTGATCAGCGTGGTAAGTATTGCTCAAAATAGTAATGGGTAAAATGCAAGGGGCAGCGGCAAAACGAAGAAGGTGGAGAAGGTTTGATACCGGACAGCCCGTGAATTTTTCCTGAAAGCGAAGCACAAATTCTTACCAAAAATTCATTGCCTTGAACTTATTCGCGGGGTGACTTTCATCCAACCCAAAACAAGTAAGGTTTATTTTCACACCACCTCAAACGGAATTTCCATCACCACCTTTATGCCCGCGCAATCGCCGGATGCATTTTTTAAATCAAGGATGCGGAGTCCGATTTTCTTTTTCAGCTTTTTGTTCAGAACCTTAAGCCGGTCTAGGATGATAGCGGTTGATCAATTCATACGCCTCGGCCACACCGGCGGCTTCACTGCTTAGCACAACCTGCAGACAATATTTAAGGAGGAATTTTCCGAGGGTTTTCCTAACATGCTCCTCATCGTCGATGATGATGGTTTTTAGCATCTTTGCTTTTTTAGTCTTTTCAAAGATAGGAAAATTCATGGGAGTTGGAATTTTTATGTAATTATAATTTAACAGCAAATCCTCAATTTACCAATATCCCAGCAACCCTCTAACTCACCCTTGAAGGGGAGAATGCCACTGCACTGGCCGCGGCAGTGGCTTGTGCGTGGGGAACTCCCGCCCCCTGCAGCGGAAGGGCTGCAGATGGGGTCTGAAGGATTTTGCAAATAAAACCACCACCTAAACATTAACTTTTCTATTTTCGTTAATTTAGGGCTTGACTTTGAGTCAAGCCCTGACAAACGCTCCTGGTCATTAGGCTTGAAGCAATTCCATGAATTGCAAAATCAAACCGGGTGATTGGCCTTGTGTAATGGAGCGGCACTGATTGGAGCATCACCCTGGTGAAGCAGCGGCTGATGTTTTTGTTGGTGGGTGGCTGCTGACAAAGGAAGCACCCGCACCACCAACAAAAACACAGCCGGCCCAAGGCGGGTATAGCGGAAAGCACGCCTGCTGCCCAAATTCAATATGTTATGAGTAGGAGAAATCATTGAAGAAATTAGGATAGGGGGTCGTGCATTTTGTTTCTTTTGTTGATGGTTGTGTAATAATTTTATATTTTTGAAGAATCAAATTCAAACAATAATTTCAAACTAAACTTTTATTTACCATGAAAAAACTATTATTTTTTGTTGTTGTAATTATCGCAGGGATTGCTGTTATGGCGCAAAACCATGCTGTGAAACCAAACCTGAAATCAGAAAAAGCGCTTACAGGTCAGGCTATTGGCCTTGAGGGACTAAACAACAATGTGATGGGGGAGGCTACAAAAACCAGACCTGCCCCAGTATTGAAATCAACAGATGTAGTTTCTGTTGTTAGTATTGGTACTTCTGCCAATGCCTATGGTCAAGCCAATAGCGGCCGTGCCAACTTAAATTTAAACAATAATGCGAATGTTATTACCAATTTCCATCGTATGGGTGGCGATTTGGATCCGGGTGGTTATTCGGGTGACCTTGGATACGATATTTCCACAGATGGTGGGATGACCTGGACCAACATGGTTGAGGTATGGATTGCCCAGGAAAATGCAGGTGGCACCTATTTCCTTGATGCTGCCCGTTATCCTCAGCACGGCCTCTATAATCCTGCAGGGAATACCGATCCTGACAATACTTATGTAACGTTTGCATGCCCTACCACCGGTACAACCAACGGTGCTACCTGGGGTGGTTATGCCATTGGGCGTGCCAATGTTGGAGACCCGACAGATACTACGCGGCATTTTCTACAATCTCCATACAATGGATTGTACTTATATGTCCCTGATGGTTTTACATTAAATAATCTGGGTGAGTTTTGGGTTACCGATGTTAATACCGACTGGACCAGCGGTACCGGGGTTTTCAATAATGCCTTAGTGATTACACATGGTACATGGAACGAGGCACTTCAGGATTTTGATTTCGAAATCTTTCCTCTCGAATGTGAAACAGTGACTGCTGCTTCGCCTGCCAATTCAGCCGTTGAGTTTTCGCCCGACGGCCAAATTGGTTATATTGTTGCTCTTGCCGATATTGGTGAGGTGAGCATTTCCGAAGGACTATCATATTACCCTGTACTTTGGCGTACCGAAGATGCAGGTGCAACCTGGAGTGATCCGATTCCTGTAGCTCTTGCCGGTGAAGATGGAATTGAAGCTGTATTGAATTATCTTAGCGATGAAGAAATTGCTGAGCTTTTCCTTGAGCCCTTACCCGACCGTGATGAAATTCCATTTACCACAGCCTTCGATTGCGATTTAAGTGTAGATGCCTGGGGCAACCCCCATATTGCCGTGGTAGTTGGTGTAACAGGTAGTGATGCGTATACTATTTCCACAGGTATTTCTCCTTCTTCAGGATATGCCTTTACTTCCTGCTTCCTGCTCTCCTCTGATGATAAGGGCAACGAAGGCAGTTGGTTTGGTCATCAGGTGGGTCGTCCGGTTTCGTTCCGCGGAAACTTTGGTGAACTTGCCGAAGATAACCGTATCCAGATTTCACGCGACCAGTTGGGATACAAAATGTTTGTAGCATGGATTGATACCGACACTACTGTATCAGCCGAGAATAATGCCCCCGATATCTGGGCTCGCGGCTACGATGTTGCTACACAAGAACTGACCCAGGATCCTGATGGAAATGATAAACCCAATAATGTAACTTTTGGATCAGAGGCCACATTCTCAGCATATTATTTTGGAATGGCCAACGAAGTTTTCGAAGACGGCATGGGTAATTACACTGTTCCCTTTACTTACCAGAATATGACTCCTACTGATCCTTTGCAACCTATTCAGTTTAAATATATCCAGGACTTTGAATTTTTTATCCCGGTTGGTATTGGTGAAAACGGCCTGGCCGCAAATGATTTTATAAAGGTTTCGCAATCTTCGCCCAATCCGGCTACAACTTATGCCAGATTTGATATTATGCTTAATCAAGCGGCAGCGGTGAATGTTACTTTGACAAACATGATGGGACAGACCATTAAGATTTTACCTGCCCAAAATATGCACGAAGGTTCCAATGCTGTAAGTATTGATGTTAGCAATATGCCCGCAGGGATTTATTTCTACACCGTTGAAACGGGAGGAGAATCCCTTACTAAAAAAATGATTGTGGAGTAATCATTATTTTTAAGGACAGAAGTTTAAAATCTTAGAAGGATTTTCTATAGTACTAACTCTGACAGGGCTCAAAGCCCTGTCAGAGTTTTTTTATATTCCCCCTGCCGAA
>JAIOZV010000321.1 GCA_021740425.1 Bacteroidales bacterium
GTGCTAATATAATTCCCATCCCAAAACATTCCATTTCCGTAAGAAATATAATAACCTGATTCACCACCAGAAAAATCCAGTCGGTTTGGGATGGCATTGGTTACCTCGAGGTAATCTTCGTTTAACTTTTCAAGAACCATTTCCAGTTCCGGGGCGCTTTGGGCATATGCTGCCTTTTGAACCGGGCTGCCCATGAGAATTAATCCCATCAGGGCAATCGCAAAAATCTTATATGTATTGAATATTTTTTTCATGATCTGATATTTTTTTGATTTTGTTTTAAATGGATGATTTCATTTCTTCGATGATCATGGCCAGTTCTTCAGGCTCATAGGTTTGCTCCAGCTCTTCATCGATACGAAGCAGGCATTGATAACACTGCTGATAGGCGTTCATCATAAAATATGCCTCGGCCATCACCAGGGTAAGATCCATGTCGGTTATTTCGGGCAGGTGCCTGAACACATAATCGCTGTATTCCCAAATGTTATACTCAGGATTTATTAGTGTCATGGAAGCTTTCTGAACATCTAAAATGGCATTTTCGTAGTTGCCCATGGCCAGGTTTACAAACGACCGGCCGGCACATGCATCTTTGTAAATGAGTTGGTTTTCGTCCGAAACCATACAAATAGTAAAATAGTTGTATGCCATTTCATAGGAATCGAGTTTTCCATAAGCCCATCCCAGGCCACAGTAGGCATCAAGCCACAAGCTGTTTGCCTCGTGAGCAAACAGGAACGAGTCCACCGCCTGCTGATAATTTTGTGCACGGTAGGCCTTCCATCCTTCTTCGGTAGCCCGCTGTTCGGCAGGAAGAAAGTTGCTGTCGATGTTGTTTGTAATGTTGGTGTCCTTTTCACATCCGGTGAAAAATGCTGTACTCACCAGAGCAATTAACAAGAGAAATGTTGTACGTTGTTTCATTGTTTTGTTTTTTTTGATTTGACAATTGTTTGAAATTTTAAAGTATAAATTATTTTGATGTGTTTGCATTGTAAATGAATTTCCCGGTATGGGAACTTTGCTCTCCGTAAATTTTAAATATAAATAAACCGGAGATGAAATTACCAAGGGGTATCGATTGGAATGAAGAGATTATTTCAGCTTCATAGCACCTGTTTCCCTGCAGGGAGTAAACCACGATTTTTGATTTGTACGGATGCCTGCCAAATGACAGGTTTAGTGAGTTGCTGCTGTAATCTACTTCATAAGAAAAATCGTATGAGCCGGGATTGTTTATCCCCACACCGGAACAAAAGATGTATTCTTCTTTGTAAATGGAGTCCACACAACCTTCATCCTGATGCGTGGCTGTGAGCGTAACGGAATATTCCCCGCTTTCGGGATAGGTGTATTCAGGCTCGGCCAGTGTGGAAATTTCGCCGTTGCCAAAATCCCAGAGGAAAGTGTAGTTTTCTAAGTCAGGCGTTAGATTGGTGAAAGCTATAGTGTAGGGCTTTTCCACCAGCAGGGTTTGCGAAGCACTGAAATCAACGCCGGAGGGTTCCATGCGTTGAATGAGAAGCGGATCAGAGAATTCACCTTCACCGCAGCCGTTAAAAATTTTGACCCTCAACTCAGCTTCTCCGGTGAACGCATAATTCCAAAATACTGCACAAATACTGTCGGAATAACTTATGGTTCCGGCGCTTGCGGGTTCCAGGTTCCAGATGGATAACGCGTTCGTGGTTAAATAGGTGGAGTATGGTGTGTTAAAGCATACGATTTCCATGCCTGAGGGGATTTCCGGTTGATCAGGTACTGCAAAGACTTCGATATATGCTGCTTTGAAAACTTCAAACTGCTGTCCGTCAAGGTACGACTGAAGCGTTACCCCGTAATTTCCAGCGTTACTGTAAACAACCTCTGGCATCAATGCGGTGCTCGATGCAGGATCTCCGCCGGGGAACAGCCACATTACGCTGTCGTATTCCACATAAGCAGTATCGGGCGAAAACTGTACCGGGGTGTTTTCGCACACATTGGTTTGACCGGCCTCAAAATTATTGATTGGGTTTTTAATTGGGGTTGAGTCATTGCTCAGCACAAAATTATCAATGTAAATGGTAGAGAGTTCTGATATCGTAACAGGGTCTTCATGGTCGGGCATGAAGTTAAACAAGTAGGTGGGATATTCATTTGCCCGAAGGTCGAACACGATATCCACCCAGGCGCCTGCAAAATGCTGGTCGTTCATGTTAAACGAATGAAAGTAATTGCTTCCATCGTGGCACGATAGTTTGAGCGGGGTGATACGCGGTTTCCAAACCATCACATGCAAATACTGGTACGATAATGTGTTCAGTTCACCATAAACCACAAAGCCCGCGTTTGACTCACCACCGTCATCGGTTCCACGCCTCAGAAACTGCAGTACTTTGTTGCTGGTGTTAATTCCTGTAGGATCGGGATTGTCGATAATTTCTAGGGTTTCGCTGATGGGATAATTGTTCCACGCGCCACTGCCGATGATCTCCAAAATATCCAGTGATGTGCCACCCACTTCAAAATCAGCCACAATTTCATCACCTTCCGGAAGTATCAAAGCCCAGATGTCATCGATTACCATGTTTTGGTAAACAGTCACCTCACGGTTGGGATCGCCTTCCCATTCGCCCCAATTCCAGCTTGGAAAATCATTGATCACTCTGAAATATTTGTACACGATCATACCGGCTTCAATTCCGGGAACCGTTAGGGTGTAGATCATGGGGTTTTCCTGATTGGGAGTCATCCTGAGGTTAGTGTCCTGACCGGGCTGTACCCATCCTGCAAAATCCCCGGCTATGTAAACATCATCTGTTTCGGGATTGAACTCGTTGGCATAAGTCATGTCAACATTAAAAGTTACATCAGAAGGGCTGAATTCCTCTATCTCAGCTCCTTCAATATCATCAAAATAAAAAATGTAATTGCTGAAGGTATTAAAATCAAAAAAGATAACCAGCTTGTCATAAAGATCTACTGGTAGCTCCGAAAAATCAAAAGTGAGTTCTTCCCATTGATTGGGTGTTGTTATGTAGGATGAAACAGCAATAGCGAGTTCCAGATTTTCGCTATTTTCAAGTTTAAGCAGAATTTCACAGCTTATTGGAGACCAAACTTTCATGATAAAAATTGGATTTTCTTCTACCATGATTCTTCCCTCTGTATCGCAATATACATGAGCAAATTCAAAAGCTCCTCTTTCCACACGCCCCACGTGCTCGCTTGTGTTTATGCCTGAAGGGTCAGGGTTGTCAATAATTTCCGGATCATTGGGCCATCCAAGGAACTGGTAATTTTGTTGATCATCAAAATTCGAATACATAAATTGCCCAAAAGCGATACTTGATAAACCCGATAGGATAATGATAAATAAAAATGTTTTCATTGTATTATTTTTTGTTTGTATTTTAAAGATGCCAAATGATAAACCAACTTTCTCCATTTTTAATTCCACTTATTTTAAAATATCTTTTGAGAAGATGTGAATTTTGGTTTAAAATTTTGAGCTTTTATTTTCGATTTAAAGAACTGCCGTTAAAGATAAAACACATTTTGCTCTTTCCCCACCCAACCGGGACGAAACCCCTTTTTTTCATGATGAAACCCCTTTTTCGGATGAAGAAATGCAATTTTGAGCGTGTGACCGTCCCGACACTTTGATGTTTTTCATTTCATGATGAATATTTTGCCAATCATTGCCCTATCTTCATTTGTGATCCTGAACAAGCATACTCCTGTTGGTAAATTATGTAATGGAACTTTTGTTATTGGGTGGTTCAATACCATTGATTTTTGAATTAACCCACTCATGCTGTACATTATAAAACGGTAGCCTTTGGGAGTTTCATCGAAAATGAGTTCCAATGTTTTTTCTGTATAATTTACAAAATACCTGAAACCATCCTGACTGAAATCATTAATTCCCGTAGCTGAGCAGTGAATAAAGTCTGCTTTTGTAAGGGTATCGCTGCAATCGTTTTCGATATGCGTGGCAACCAGTGAAACAGAGTACATGCCGCTTCCGGTATAAGTATAAAGTGGTTCAACTACCTGTGATGAATCGCCATTGCCAAAGTGCCAGGTAAAGTCATACAATTCCGGATTTGGAGTAAGGTTGATGAACTGAACCTCGTAAGGCGCTTCGGGAATAAATAAAGGTGTTGCAGTAAAATCGGTATTCGGTTTTTCTGTTTTTTCGATTACAAGCGCCTCCGATAAATCGCTTGTGCCACAATCGTTAAAAGATTGTACCTGAAGTTGTGCAGTGCCTGAAAAAGCTTCATTCCAAAATACAAGACAGGTACTGTCGCTGTAACTATAGTTTCCTGCATTTTCAGGTATGAGCTGCCAGATAATGTTTTGGTTATTTGTTGAATAAGTTGATGAGTGATGGTCAAAACAGATCAGGGTTTCGCCCTGTGGTTGTGGTGGAATTACGGGCAGCTCACCGACATTAATATAATCCTCTTTGGAAACTACAATAGGATTTCCCTGAAAAAAAGCAATAAGTTCTACATCATAAAGCCCGGCGGTTTCATAATACACTTCAGGCTCAAATTCAGTTGAGCCCGATGGTATTCCTCCGGGGAAATCCCATAAAAGGCTATCTGCTATTAAACCTGAATTGTTTACAGTAAAAATTACTGTATCATTTTCACAGATCACTGTATCAGCAGTTGAAAAATTTACAAATTCGAAAATTGTTTCATAAACCGGCACAAAAATATCCGGATAGGTTTGAAGCATTCCATTCTCACTGCGAAAAACCAGACATATCTCAGAAATGCTATCCTCCATTGCGGCATAATAGTACTCTCTGATCGAAGGCAGGATGTCAAGCTGATAAAGATTGGCATCGATTCTTGTTAATTGTGGTTGAATGGAATTGTCTCCCCAGTTACCGATTACATATTGCCAGGGATTGCTGTTTACCGTAATTCCTGTATGCACGTACATATCTCCGTTGTATCCTTCAAGATCAGAGCCTGTTGCATCAAAATAGAGGGTAACCGGTATGTCGGCTGTAATGTAAGATGGATCAGTACTTACCTGTGCCTGCAAAAAAATGCAGTGAAAAAAGATTGCTGCAAAAAAGAGTAGAGTTTTCATT
>JAIOZV010000322.1 GCA_021740425.1 Bacteroidales bacterium
ACTCCCATATTTTTCAGGCGGGGGAGTTGCTTCATGAAGGCGCCAATTGTGCCTTCTTTTGAAAATTGACGAATGTTTACCTCATAAATGTTGGCATTTTTCGACCATCCGGGATGCTCGACATTACTTGTAAGAGCTTTTCCCGACTCAGCTTTTTCGGCCTTTTGTTCTTGTTTTTCAACGGAGGTATTGCAGGCAGTAAATAAAACTGCAATCAGTGCAAACAGTAAAAAGTATTTTTTCATTTGATTCATAAATTATAATTTGTAAAATGCTGATAAACTATCTTTAATTTCTAAATTGTGAATAGGAGTATTCACTATTTTTGGCAAAAATAAACGTAATTATCAAAGTTTGAACAATGAATGAAATGAATAAAATTACCGCCGAAAAACTTGATCTGGTGATGCGTGATGAAGATTTTGTAATTTATTACGATGGATTACCATTTAAAACCTGTGGCGGGGCTGAGTTTGCCCACAAAAATGCGCGTGTGTTAAAGCATATTTTACTTAAGCTTACGCTGAATCAGCAAGCATATTCAAGTTTGCCCGGCAGTGCCGGAATATTTTGTTTTTTAAAGGACAGGATAGAAAAAAACAGGGATTTTATTCACGAAAACTTTGATCTACTTTTTGATGATGATTTTGTTGTACAGGCAAAATTCGCTAACAAGCATGAACGGGTTTTTCATTTGGAAGAGGCTTTGGAATATTTAGATAAAAATCAGGATGTGATGAATCTGATTTTCTGGAGTAATTCTCTGATTGTTGAAGGATTTCGGAATTTAATCACTCAGGTTGTTGGCGATGGGGATAAATTGCAGGTGAATGAAGTAAATAAGGAGAATTTGAAATCACTTATCAGCAAAAAATATGAGGCACTCACAATGGTTCAAAAAGCCGGAATAAATTTACTTTCACTGCGCCACAACAACGGCATAGTACTTCCGCTTATGCTTGTTCTGGAAATAATCAGTCCATCAGAATACTCCAACAGCACAATGGCTGCCCGTTCAAAAAGTGCCTACAAGGAAAGCGATCATGTTTTGGACAACTTAGCTGCGGAATTTAATGTTGAAATAATGGATTTGAATCAAAATGCTCCCCTTGAGATGGTGTCGTTTATTCACAGCGAAGCATTGAAAACAATGGAATTCCTGAGGTTTTTTAGTTCCGAGCACCGAAAAATATCTGTCATCAGCGAGTTGATTAGTCGTGGTGAGGGTGATGATTTGGAATTTAAGTCCACATTTCGCTGGGATATCAGGCAAAACAAAAAAAATCCGGCCATTGAACATGCCTCACTCAAAACTATGGCGGCATTTTTGAATTCCAATGGTGGCGATTTGCTCATAGGAGTGGAAGATGATGGCAATATTTTGGGGGTTGAAAGTGATGGCTTTCCCAACGATGACAAGTTTCTGCTCAATCTTTGGTCGCTCATAAAGTCATCAATGGGGCAGGAAATTAGCCCGTATCTGAAGACCACCCTTGAAAAATTTGGGGATAGAACTGTGTGCAGGGTGCATTGCCTGCAAAGCCCGAAGCCGGTTTTTCTGCGGCAAAAAGGATTTGATGAGTCATTTTATATCAGGATTGGCCCCAGTACAGGAAGTCTTGAAATCAGTGAAGCTCTCAAGTATATTGCTGAGCATTTCAAGGGATGATCACAATTTAAAGATAAGCCTGTCGCCCATATAATCAATTTTGTTTAGCTTCTTGCCGGCCTTTTTAAAATTGTTGAATCCCAAAATGCAAACTACCGAGCCAAGTGCTGCAAGACCAACTCCAATGTCCGAAAGGTTTTGCCGATCGTCTTTCCGTCCTAAATATGAAAGTGTTCCACCCATCAAAATAATACCGGCACCAAAACTCAGATTTCTTGAAGCTTTTATAAGTTCCTCACCAGGTGTTGTGTAAAAATTGTTAAGGATGTATATGGCTGTTTCATCCATTGGAAATTTGCGATGAATCTTGTGGCTGCCCCTGAATTGAGAAAAGAATATACTGTCATTTCTTAATTCCAGAATCTCACATTCGAAGCGGGTTCCATTCTTTAATAATACAATATCAATGTCTGATTGTGCTATGGCAGCAAATGACATTATAATGAATGGCAATGTGTAAATTAATTTCATGTAGTTCCCCGTTTGGTTAAGGCTGCAAAGTAAATGTTATTTGCGAAGTTTCACAACTTTTAACACTTTTTTTTATGCTATTCAAAAGTTTCAGGGGGTAATTCCACAACTTTTGCCTTCGGATTGTTGCCAAGATAGCTGCGTATGATGGAATGCACGTATTTGTTTTCAGTAAATGGTTTAACTGCATCCTTTAAGAAGCTTATTTCATCATAGCCGTTTGTATCTGTCGAGAAAAATCCAAAACCACGGTACCTGCCATGCTCAACCCAAACCACCGATGTTTCGCCATTGCTGCGGCCCCGGTCCAAAATCATGAAATTCGATTTTTTGTATTCATATCTTTCAATGGCACGTTCAACGCGTGAGTTGTAAACATCCGGGGATTCTTCGCCGATGCAGGCACCATTACATTCCTTAATTTTATATTGGAAACAAGAGTTTTTGGCGGTATAAAGACCGCAAAGCTTTTGGCAAAAGGTGTGATCCTCACAGAGTTGAAAAAGGAAATTTTTCCCGGCCATCAACGAGTTGAAGGTGGTAAGTGGTACATCGCCTTCGCAGTCGTCGAGTTTGCAAATTTTTAGTTGCAGGTAGCCGTTTTCGTCCAAAAAGCTGAAAAGGCCGTGGTTGAACATGCTCCTTCGTTGAGCCCGGTTGTATTGGGGGAGATTTTTATTAATTTCATGTGCTTCGAGCAAAAGGGCTACAAGTTCGTTCCCGGTGAGCTCATAGGAAATATGTGCCACTTTGTTTTTCATCTCAAGGGCGCGTTTGGTGGTGGCATTGGAGAGGTGTGATAATACGCGGGATTTGATATTCTTGCTTTTGCCTACATAAATAATTTTCTGGTTTTCATCCAAAAAGTAATACACCCCGGTTTCTTCAGGCAACGTTTTTATGAATTCCGGCTTCAGGTTGCTGTTGAGCCCCTGAAGGTTTATTTGGACAGGATTTGCATCAATGGCCAAAAGGAAATTAAAAAGTTCGGCAGTGGCACGGGCATCTCCCATAGCCCTGTGGGGCTGTATGTTTTTAATGTTCAGGGCTTCACAAATGTTTTTGAGGCTGTATGACTTTTTGTGAGGAATGAGTTTGCGGCTGAGCTGCACGGTACATAATTTTTCCCGATGGTAATCGTAACCAAGTTCTCTAAATTCCTGCCGGATAAAATTGTAATCGAAGCTGGCATTGTGGGCAACAAAAATGCAATCTTCGGTAAGTTCAACGATCTTTTTAGCAAGCTCATAAAACTTTGGGGCATTTTCCACCATCCGGTCATTGATTCCTGTAAGTTGCTGAATCATGTATGGAATTCTCTGCTCAGGATTGATCAGAGAAGAAAATTCATCAACCACTTTTTTTCCATCATGAATCAGAATAGCTACCTCGGTTATTTTACCGCTTTTGTAGCTGGTACCAGTAGTTTCAACATCAATAATGGCATATTTAGCTGGTAAATGTTGATGATGACTCATTAAAAAATGCCTTAATATTTAAGCCCCAAAAAATTTGAGTGCCTCATAAACCAAAAAAACCGGCCAGACCATAGCTTTAAAAAATCCTAAAACGCCTACCCAAAAGCTACAGGCTGTAGAGATGTAGTAAATTGCTGCGCCAATAAACCCAAAGGCATAAACCGCCGATGATTGAGGACTGGATTTGAATTCTTCTTTCATAATTGTTTGATTTTTTATTGATCAGCAAATATCTGAATTTCCGGATGACTTTGTTTATGATTTGTAATTTTATCATTATAATATTCTGAGCGCTGGATTATGGCAAAAAAAGAAATTTACATTGGTAAACTATATTTTTTGAATGGAGCTTCACCATGAGAAAAGGTCTTTTGTTCCGGCTAAATTTCGCAACTTAACCTATTACGAAGAGGGATTTTGTTTTTGTTGAACCTTAATTCAAGGTAGGTTCCGATGGGAAATTTAACCAGTGCCGGTATTTTTCACCCAGATCCATCAAGGATGATTGCCACATAATTTCCGCTTCTGAGTTCATTACCTGGTGAGTGTTTAGTTGAGAAACCAGCCAACTGTCGCGTTTTAGTTCATTTTCGAGCTGTTTGGGCATCCAACCCGAATAACCAATAAAAAATCTGAAATTTTGATCGTTGAGCTGCCCAAGTAAAATCAATTCGCGCACCCTTTCGAGGTCGCCGCCCCAATACAGCCCTTCAATGATGGGCGTGCTGTCGTCGATGATTTCGCCAAGTGTGTGGATGTAAAAAATGCTATCGGTTTTTACGGGGCCACCCAAAAAAACTCGTGCATCAAATGCCGGGAAGTCCTTCACAACCTCGTTGAAACTTACCGCCATCGGCTTGTTGATAATCACACCAAATGAACCTTCCTTGTTGTGCTCAGCAAGCAAAATTACCGATCGCTTAAAATAATAATCAAAGAGAAAAGGTTCCGAAATCAGGATTTTTCCCGGACCAGGTTTGCTGTTGTTGGTCTTAATTCTTATGAGGTCATCAAAATTTTCCATCACTCAAAATTAATTATCTACTTTTGAAAACCAAAATTTACATGAAACTTTCATAAATATTAACAATGCACCTTCAGGAAAACAACAAGACATTTAATACATTACGTAAAATGCATCCTGTTTTTATTTTTGAAGGTTTTTCCATTTTTCACGATCATTCATTTACAAAAATTGTTTTTTCATTTTGTCAGGGTGAAGGTATTAAGTTTCATCCCACACTTTCATTTCCTGCAATTAACAATATTAACGAGGAAGATCTTCAAAATCTTGTATTCCACATTGGTCTGATTGAACTGATCAGCTACTGGAAAGCAAGTTGTTCACCAACGGTGATTATTAAACCTGCCTATTTAAATCCCAGGCAGGTTTTGTGGTGGAAAGAGTTATGGTTTCATGGTCTGGGTGAGTTTTTTTATGCAAATGGAATACAAACCGATTTGGATAATTTTTTAAATGTTA
>JAIOZV010000323.1 GCA_021740425.1 Bacteroidales bacterium
TCCTGCTGAGGACATCATTTTCGATCCTAACATTCTTACCGTTGCCACCGGGATAGAAGAACACAACAATTATGCGGTGGACTACCTCAATGCCACAAAGTGGATCAAGCAAAACCTGCCCCATGCCAAAGTCAGTGGTGGTGTGAGCAACCTGTCATTTTCCTTCCGCGGCAATGATGTGGTTCGCGAAGCGATGCACTCGGCTTTTCTTTATCATGCAGTAAAAGCAGGTATGGACATGGGTATTGTAAACCCGGGGATGTTACAGATTTATGATGAAATTCCGAACGATCTGCTCCAATTGGTTGAAGATGTAATCCTAAACCGCCGCAAAGATGCCACCGACCGGCTGATTGCTTACGCTGATAAAGTGAAGGATAGCGGCAAAAAGGAAGAAAAACACGATGCCTGGCGCAATACCTCGGTTCAGGAACGCCTGAAACATGCGCTTGTAAAAGGGATCGTTGAATTTATTGAAGAAGACACCGAAGAAGCCCGTCAACAATATCCTCGTGCACTCGAAGTAATTGAACAACCATTGATGGACGGGATGAACATAGTCGGCGATCTTTTTGGTTCCGGAAAAATGTTTCTGCCACAGGTTGTAAAAAGTGCCCGCGTGATGAAAAAAGCGGTGGCCGTTTTACTTCCTTTCATCGAAGCCGAAAAAGCCGAAGGTGGGGCCAGCCATTCTGCCGGAAAAGTATTGTTGGCTACCGTGAAAGGCGACGTGCACGACATCGGGAAAAACATCGTAGGTGTGGTGCTTGCCTGTAATAATTTTGAGGTGATCGACCTGGGTGTGATGGTTCATGCGGATAAAATCCTGCAAACGGCCATCGATGAAAATGTTGATGTTTTGGGCTTGAGTGGCCTGATTACGCCATCACTGGAAGAAATGGTTCACGTGGCGCAGGAAATGACCCGCCGAAAAATGAACATCCCTTTGCTGATTGGTGGAGCCACAACTTCCGAAATCCACACTGCGGTTAAAATCGATCCCAACTATGCGCCCCCGGTGGTGCATGTGCGTGATGCATCCAAAAGTGTGGGCGTTGTGGCCAGCCTGCTTTCAAAAGATCAAAAAGATAAATTTATTAACGAAGTCAGTGATAAATATGCTGACATTCGCAACAAGTACGAAAGTAGTAAACTGGAAGGGAAATATGTTTCGCTGGAGGAAGCACGCAAGAATAAAATTGAAATTGACTGGGCAAACAGCCCGACTTATAAGCCTTCATTTTTGGGTAATAAATATTTTGAGGATTACGACCTGGCTGAAATACGAGAATACATCGACTGGACTTTCTTTTTTCATTCGTGGCGCATCAACGGGAAATACCCGGCCATTTTTAATGATCCGGTAAAAGGTGAAGAGGCCAAAAAACTCTTTGATGATGCCACCGAAATGCTGGACAAAATTATCGGCGAAAAACGCTTGCAGGCCAATGCTGTAATTGGATTTTATCCGGCAGCATCGGTTGACGACGACCTGGAACTCTTTGCAGATGAAAATCGCGAAAAACAAATAACAAAATTTAGCTTTCTGAGAAATCAGCAGGAAAAACCTGACAATACGCCAAACCTTTCGCTGGCAGATTTTGTAGCTCCCAAAACATCAGGAAAGCATGATTATATCGGAGGTTTCGCAGTTACAGCAGGCATCGGGCTCGAAAAATGGGTTGCGGAATATGAAGCGGACAACGACGATTACAATGCCATTATGATGAAAATTCTGGCCGATCGCCTTGCTGAAGCCTTCGCCGAGCTAATGCATGTGCGTGTGAGGAGAGAATTCTGGGGCTATGCTTCCGATGAAAATTTATCGGTGGAAGAAACCTTGCGCGAAAAATACCAGGGGATCCGTCCGGCACCCGGCTATCCGGCTTGTCCCGAGCACTCCGAAAAGCGCGTACTCTTTGAATTGCTTCAAGCTGAGGAAAAAGCTGATATCCATCTCACCGAAAATTTCGCCATGTATCCGGCGGCTTCCGTGAGTGGCTATTATTTTGCCCATCCGCAATCGCAATATTTCAACCTGGGTAAAGTAGCTAAAGACCAGGTGGAGGATTATGCAAAACGGAAAAATATTTCTGTGGAAGATGTGGAGCGCTTGCTCAATGTGAATTTGAATTACCGGTAGAGGAAAAGGTTATTTGTTATTCGTGTAATCGTTAATGGTAATATTACGCAGCCCATTCGACCTGATCACATAAATCATTTTATTTTCTTTAATATTGTATTTTTGTAAAAAAGACATAGACATGTTAATTATTGAAAAAAGCGAGGTAGCTAATTGGCTGTTGCTCTCATACAAGTCGGAACAAAAGCAGGTCAAGGATAAACTTGATCTGTTTGAAAGGAAATACAATCAAAGTTTTTTAATTTTTGAAATGAATATCAGGAATGCCGAAAAGGAAGACTTCGAAAAATGGGACGATTATATCGAATGGAAAGCCTATCAACAATCTTTAAGCAAGTTGAACCAAAATATCCGGGAAATTGAAAAGGGACGTTTTAAAGTTGCTTGAGGAAAGTAAAGTTATTGAATCGTTTGAGATTCTTGATTTTCGGCAATTTGACAGTGGCTTTTACCTAAAACTCGCAATTAAGTTTATTCATAACACCTATCTTTACGCAAGCGAATATTTCGATGTTTCCGAAAGAAATTATTCCTTTCATTGGCAAGATCAAAATGGGGAAATGATTTTGCGCTGGGATAATGCCCCTCATCACCCTAATATTCATACATACCCGCATCATAAACATAAAACTTCCGAGGTTTTTCCAAGTCTTGAAATTACTTTAGAAGAAGTCATAGCATTTATTGAAAATGAATTAACAAACCAATAAACTTTAAATCCAAAAGACCAGGTGGAGGATTATACCAAACGGAACAATCTTACTGTTGAAGAATTGGAACGTTTGCTCAATGTGAATTTGAATTACCGGTAGAGGGTTAATCGTTAATGGTGTAATTGTTAATTGTTATCCGTGTAATTGCTGAATCCCGAAACTTCAGGAAAGTACTCGCTTTTAAGGGATTAATGGTGATAGAGTTCGCAGCCCATTCTACCATCTCACAAAAATCATTTTATTTTCTTTAAAATTGAAGAAATTGAAAAAGGAAAATTTACAGTTTCTTAAAAAAAACAGAGCAATCCAATAATCCTCCAAAATGTTGTGGATATGATCAAATTATCCTTTGCATCATAACAGTTGGTATCAACACAATGTTATACATTATTACAATATTCACTACAATCATCTTGTACATTATGACAAATATTATCAATATTATGTTGTACATTGTGATAAAGTAATTATCTTTGGAGGATTAAACTCAAATTCATCTTACAAATGTTTGACAGGGCCATAATAAAAAATCTGAGGGAATGGGCAACAGAAAATGACCGGAAACCTTTAATTTTGCGGGGAGCAAGGCAGGTTGGAAAAACTACTTTGATCAGACAGTTTGCCAATGAATTTGATCAGTACATCGAATTGAATCTTGAGAAGATTGAAGACAAGCAACTCTTTGAAGAAGACTATCCTTTCCCAAAATTACTGGATGCCATTTTCTTTTTGAAAAATGCAGACAAAAAATCACAAAAAACATTATTGTTTATCGATGAAATTCAAAACTCCCCAAAGGCCGTTAGCCGGCTTCGCTATTTTTATGAAGAAGCAAAATTTTTATATGTAGTAGCTGCCGGATCACTATTGGAATCTTTGATCGACAAAAAAATCACTTTCCCGGTTGGAAGAGTCGATTTTTTGCCTGTTAGACCTTGTTCGTTTGAGGAATACCTTGGGGCCATTGGAGAGCAAAAAAGTCTGGATCTGATAAATAATTTGTCCGTACCAGATTTTGCACATGACAAAGTAAAATCGTTATTCAACGAATATACAATTGTTGGCGGTTTGCCCGAAATAGTCAATAACTACACTGAAAATCGAGACCTTTTTGCATTAAAAAAGATTTACGAAAGATTGATTGTTTCGTATCAGGATGATGTGGAAAAATATGCTGACACACAATTACAGGAAAATACGATTCGACGTATCATCGACTCGGCATTTCAGTATGCCGGTAAACGAATTACCTTTGAAAATTTTGATGGATCAAATTACCGGTCACGGGATATTGGAGGTGCATTTAGAGCACTTGAAAAAACAATGTTACTAAAATTAATATACCCGGTTACCACAGTTAAGCTGCCTATTGAAGAAAAAAGAAAGCGCTCACCCAAATTAGTTTTACTGGACACAGGACTGGTTAACTATTCGGCGGAGCTTCAGAAAGTGTTATTGACCTCCAACATTATTGATGATGTTTACCAGGGCAGAATAGCAGAACAAATTACTGCCCAGGAATTATTGGCTCATAATTTATCGGTTCGGGCTAAACTATGCTATTGGACACGTGAAGAACGTAATGCACAGGCTGAGATAGATTTTGTTTTGCCCTTTCGCGATATGCTGATACCCATTGAAGTGAAATCGGGGGCAAGTGGTAGGTTGAGATCCTTGCACCAGTTTATAAAAATTGCTCCTCACGATATAGCAGTAAGGGTTTACTCCGGGAAACTAAATATTGAAGACAGTAAAACTGTTGAAGGTAAAAAGTTTAAGTTGATTAACCTGCCTTTTTATCTTGTTGGGCAAATAGAACAAGTACTTGAAAATTTTATACAAAAAAATTTGGTCTGATTATTCAACAAGAGCCAATAGATTAACATTTTTAGTCACATTTATTAATCAGGCAAAACAGATTATTAAACTGCACTCCAAAAACGTGATCTGTTCGAGTTGCCCAAAGCCGAATCAAAGGGAGGAATTCAGCTTACAGAAAATATTGCCATGTATCCGGCGGCTTTGGAAAGTGGCTATTGTTTTGCCCATCCGCAGGCGCAGTATTTCAACGCCGGCAAAATCTCCCGCGACCAGGTGGAAGATTACGCAAAACGCAAAAACCTCAGCCCGGAACAGGTTGAGAAGTTGCTGAATGTGAATTTGAATTACCGGTAGAAGCTTCGGTGATTTGTTATTCGTGTAATCGTTAATGGTAATATTACTCAGCCCATTCGAC
>JAIOZV010000324.1 GCA_021740425.1 Bacteroidales bacterium
CTCGTTGAGTGGCCTCAAAAAGCTGAAATAGTTAAAATCGGGGCTAATGTATCTGGCGACATATTCCCTGAAATCTTCTTCAAACCCGAATGATTTGGAGTATTGATGATTTACCTGCGTTCCGGGAATGGTGGCTTCGTTGGCACTCGACTCGTTGGAAAGAGCGATATTGCGAATGCCCAGTAGTTGTGCCGCTAAAAGTGTAACAAAAGCCAACAGTGCCGAAAAAGGGGTGTGCCCGTTCAGGTATCCTTTTTTGTTCAAATCGATAAGGCCAGGATCTATGGTTCTTTTAATTTCAAAAATATCCGAACTTTTGAAACCTGTTGAAACAGCACTCTCGATGCAGGCACTTCTGGCGTTGAGGGCGAATGGAACCACATCAAGACCTGCTCTTTTCAATAATTCGAGGGTTACCACGGAATCCTTTCCTCCGCCAACAGGCACCAGAACTTTGCTGTTTGGTTCAAAATTATAACCGGCGAAGCTTGACTTTCCCTCACAAACAACCTCCACAAAGTCGTCCATCCCGACCTGAATGTTATTGGTATAAAAAAATTCGCCCAATCCGTTAAACCACAATTTTTTCCACCAGATAATTTGCACGTTGTCAATTAAGCCTGCTTTGATGATAAGTTTTGGAGGGCAGGCAGCCTTCCAGTAGCTTATCAATTCGACCATGCCGATGTGGAAAGCAAGATTTTGAAGCATTGTTTCGTTTATGTTTTTTTTATATAACGGTGGAAGAGGGATTGTTAAAGCAGGGGAAAAGCTTACTTCATCAGAAAGGTTGAAATCATAGGAAATGATCAATTGTTGTTGTTCCTTAATGATTTTAAATCCTTCATAAATAAAATAGGAATGTTTCTTTCGTAATGTGTTGAACTGTTGAGTGCTATTTTTTATTTGCATTATTGTCAGGCGAAAGTTGTAAATTCGTTTTGAAAATCAAAAGTAGATAATTAATTTTGAGTGATGGAAAACTTTGACGATCTCATAAGAATCAAGACCAACGACATAAAGCCGGGACCGGGAAAAATCCTGATTTCCGAGCCATTTTTATTCGATTACTACTTTAAAAGGTCAGTGGTTTTATTAGCCGAACACAACAAGGAAGGCTCATTCGGAGTAATCATCAACAAACCGATGTCGATAAGTTTTAATGAAGTGGTGAAAGATTTCCCTGAATTTGATGCAAGGGTTTTTTTGGGAGGGCCGGTTAATACCAACAGTCTTTTTTATATTCACACACTCGGCGATTCTATCGGCGAAAGCCTTGAAATACTGGATGGCCTTTACTGGGGCGGAGATTTGGAGCGGGTGAAAGAGCTCATTTTATTAGGGCAGCTCGACGAAACCAATTTTCGATTTTTTATAGGTTACTCAGGCTGGATGCCCCGACAACTCGAAAAAGAACTGAAGCGTGATAGCTGGCTGGTATCAGGAATCAACGCCCATCGTATTATGACTGCTGATACAGAAAAACTTTGGCAGGAAACCCTCCTGGATTTGGGTGAAAAGTACAGGCATTGGATAAATTTCCCAAGTGAGCCTGCGCTGAATTGAGTTTGTTTTGTATTTACAGCCAGGTGTTAAATCAAGATTCAGACGATGAATTATACAGCTCAGGAATTATTTGAGATACTCAACGAAACCGATGAGTGTGTCTGGATTGAAGCCAAAGGCATTGGAGATTCTGCTGCCTCAATCATGGAAACAGTATGCTCCTATTCTAATGAACCGGGTTTAGGGGGCGGTTATATTTTAATGAGTATCAGTGCCGATGATACAGCACCGGAACCATTTCAGTATAAAGTTGACCCCATGCCCAACCCCGACAAACTTCAAAGTGATTTGGCAACACAATGTGCAGGAATGTTTAATTTACCGGTGCGGCCCAAGATGACTATTGAGAAAATCGATGGATTGCTGGCTTTAATAATCTGGGTTGACGAATTGCCCGCTAAACAAAAACCGCTTTATATTAAAAAACATGGGCTGCCTTATGGTGCCCTGCGCAGAATAGGCAGCACCGACCAGCACTGCACCGATGATGATATGCGTGTATTTTATCAGGACACCGGCAGCTACGATCAAACATCTGTTAAAGGAACAAGCCCTGCCGATGTGGATGAAAACGCTTTGAAGCGTTACCGGGTGTTGCGTGAAAAAGTGAATCCGGCAGCAGAAGAACTTGCATTCAATGACCAGGAATTGTTGGAAGCATTGGGTTGCGTGAATAAGGATTTGAAGTCGGAATTGAATATGGCAGGACTATTACTCTTTGGCAGTTCAAAATTACAACGGAGCACTCTCCCTATGCTACGAGCCGATTATATTCGTGTTCAGGGGAACACATGGGTTCAAAACCCGGACGAACGATTTACAACCATTGACATGCGGGGACCGCTCATTTTAATGCTCTATCGTTTGATTGATGCCATCAATGCTGATTTGCCAAAAGGGTTTTTGTTGCCGGAAGATGATGTTCAGGCTTCTTCAACCGGATTGCCCGTGAAGGCACTACGGGAAGCAATTGTCAACGCACTAATGCACCGATCATATCGTGAACACCGCCCTACACAAATCATCCGTTACGATAACCGCATTGAAATAATCAACCCCGGTTTTTCATTAAAGTCTGAGGAAAAATTAGGGCTTCCCGGAAGCGAAACCCGTAACCCTTTTATTGCCGCTGTATTTCACGATACCAATTTGGCCGAAACAAAAGGTTCGGGAATCAGAGCAATGCGAAGACTGATGGAGAAAGCTCATCTGGCTCCACCCACTTTTGAGTCAAGCCGGGAGAATAATGAATTTACAACCCGTTTGCTGCTGCACCATTTTTTGGATGCAAACGACTTGGAATGGCTCAATCAGTTTGAAGGTTTTGACCTGACTGACAGCCAAAAACAGGCACTCATTTTTGTGAGGGAAGTCGGAGCCCTTGACAACCTTACCTATCGGCAAATGGCAGATTGTGATACTTTGAAAGCAAGTGTCGATTTGAGGGAGTTAAAAGAATCTGAACTCCTGTTTTCCAAAGGGAAAGGCAAATCAACTTACTATGTTCCTGGTAATAAATTAACAACACCACCTTCGGATTTAAACACACCGCCTCAAAGTAGTCTTAGTACACCACCTCAAAGTATTTTTAGTACACAACCCCCTGCTGTTAGTACACAACTCCCTGCTGTTAGTACACAACCTCTTTACATGGAAATACCGCAGGAAATCTTGGATGAAATTGCTTCTTTACGAAAAAAAGAACACAATTTCGGTAAAGTATCTGATTTGATTTTGAAGGTATGTAACATCAAATGTATGACTTCTAATGATATTGCCCTGATATTTAATAAAAGAGAGGATTATCTCAGAAGAAAATATCTGAATAAACTTATAGCAGAAAAGAAGTTGAGATATCTTTATCCTGAAATGATTAACCATCCTTATCAAGCCTATTTGACGATTAGAAAAAATTCATAGCATGGCAGAATGCATCAATATAAGAAAACCTTTTTTATTCCTGAAATATGAATGAAAATTCCGAATCTTCAATAAAATATGCAATCGTAGATGTTGAAACTACGGGCACAAGTTACACCAACGGAAAAATTACTGAAGTTGCAATCATTGTTCATGATGGAAAAAAAATAATTGAAGAATTCAGTTCGCTAATAAACCCGGAAGAGAGAATTCCTTACCGCATACAGCAATTAACCGGCATCAACGACAGGATGGTGGAAAATGCCCCAAAGTTTTATGAAGTGGCAAAGCGGATTGTCGAAATCACCGAAGACTGCGTTTTTGTTGCACACAATGCCAGTTTTGATTATAATTTCATCAGGCAGGAATTCAAATATTTGGGCTATGATTATCAGCGCGAAAAGCTTTGCACCGTAAAACTCAGCCGAAAACTCATTCCTTTTAAACGTTCGTATAGCCTGAAAAACCTTTGTCAGGAACTAAGTATTGAGAATGCAAATCCTCACCGTGCCTTTGGTGATGCCCGTGCTACCACTACTTTGTTCGAGATGTTGCTTTCTGTGGACCCGAATCCCACCGGCATCAACCTGCAAGGCCTCAACAGCAGTTTGAAACCCGAGGTGATTAAAGCGCTGCCCGAGGAGCCGGGTGTTTATTATTTTTTAGACGAAAATCACAACATTATTTATGTAGGCAAAAGCCTGAATATAAAATCCCGGGTACTGTCGCATTTATCCAATGGCACCACCAAGCGTGCTTTGGAAATGAAAAATAAGGCGGCGCATATTGATTTTGAGCTAACAGGAAATGAGTTGATTGCCTTGTTGCTGGAGTCGCACGAAATTCATAAGCACATGCCACAGTATAATCGCGCTCAACGGAGAACGATGTTCAATTTTGGGTTGTTCAGTGAACTGGACGATGCCGGCTATCTCAGGTTGCAGATTTGTAAACTAAACGATTGCGAAGGAGCAGCCCCGCTTACCACATTTAATTCGCAGCAATCAGCCAAAAATTTTCTTTTCCAGTTGTGCGAAGATCATCAGCTTTGCCAGAAACTGTGCGGGCTTTATTCTGCCCCAAACTCTTGTTTTCAGTATAAAATTAAAGAATGCAGGGGCGCCTGCATAGGCGAAGAGTTACCCGATGAATACAACGAACGTGTTGAAAAAGCGATAGGAAGATACGAATATACAAAGCCCAGCTTTCTGATTATTGGCAAGGGCAGGAGCGATGATGAAAATTCGGTGGTGTGGGTGGAGCAGGGCAGGTATCACGGTTTTGGCTTTGTGCAGCGCGAAATCAATGGCTACGACCGGGTTTCTTTCCTTAAAGATTCAGTAAAACCATACACCGAAAACAAATATGTCCATTCTATTATCCGCTCTCACATCGAAAACAACCCACAGGTAAAACTTATTGAGTTGCCTCCTGAAGCTTAATTGCCATGCCAGATTTTGATTTACAGGTTTCAATTCGCTCCAACAAAACTTTTACTATTTTTACACCCATACAATTTTATAGCGTTATGGTGCATAAATCTTCCGTCTTATTGGTTTTATTTCTCGTAATTATTTTTTCTTTCTCGTCGTGTGCAGT
>JAIOZV010000006.1 GCA_021740425.1 Bacteroidales bacterium
ATCGCTTTGGAGTGGAACAACGTGCAAGAATGTGGGCAAAAAATATTGTTCCTCCCCACGTTCTGGTAATGACTGCCACACCCATCCCAAGAACGCTTGCGATGACAGTTTATGGGGATCTTGATGTTTCGGTAATTGATGAATTGCCGCCAGGACGAAAGCCTGTTCAAACCTTTCATTATTACGATAGCAAAAGAGCCCAATTGTTTGCTTTTATGAAGCGCCAGATTGCCGTAGGCCGGCAAATTTATGTGGTTTATCCTCTCATTCATGAATCCGAAAAGCTCGATTTAAAAGACCTGATGGATGGCTATGAAAGTATCGTCCGCTCCTTCCCCCTGCCCCATTATGCCGTAAGTATTGTACACGGACAAATGAAAAACGACCAGAAAGATTGGGAGATGCAGCGCTTTGTAAAAGGTGAAACCAATATTATGGTGGCAACCACAGTAATCGAAGTGGGTGTGGATGTGCCCAACGCCTCAGTGATGGTTATCGAAAATGCCGAAAGGTTTGGCCTATCACAGTTGCACCAGTTGCGCGGCAGAGTAGGCCGTGGTGCCGACCAGTCATTTTGTATTTTAATGACCAGCTACAAATTGACTGCCGATGGGAGAAAGCGCATCGAAACAATGGTGGAAAGTAACGATGGTTTTGTGATAGCCGAAGTGGATATGAAGCTGCGTGGTCCGGGCGATATGCACGGAACCCAGCAAAGCGGCGTTTTGGAAATGCAATTGGCTGACATTATCCGCGACGAAAAAATTCTCAAATTTGCCCGCGACCTCGCCATGGAAATTCTGAAGGATGATCCTCTTTTACAAAAACCAAAAAATGCTCTTTTAGCCGGAAGATTATTGCAACTTCAAAAAAACAAATATGACTGGAGTAAAATCAGTTGAGCCTTGATCTAAAAATGTGTTCTGTTTCCTTTTACAAATTACTCCTCCCTGCTTTCCCGTCACATTTTATTACATTTGCACACTCAATTTAATTTTACTATAAAATGAAGATTTCGTATAACTGGCTGAAGGAATATGTTCACATTGATCTCGATCCTGAAAAGGTTTCGGAAATATTAACAAACACCGGACTTGAAGTGGAGAGTCTGGAAAAAATTGAAACCATCAAAGGAGGTCTTAAGGGCGTTGTAATCGGGCATGTGCTTACCTGCGTAAAACATCCTGATGCCGACAAATTAAGTGTTACTACTGTGGATGTGGGCAATGACACAATACTGCCAATTGTTTGCGGAGCACCAAATGTTGCCGCCGGTCAAAAAGTAGTTGTAGCAACCGTTGGAACTACGCTCTATTCGGGTGATAAGCCCTTTGAAATTAAAAAAGCAAAAATTCGTGGTGAGGTTTCTGAAGGAATGATCTGTGCTGAGGATGAGCTTGGGCTTGGCGAATCACACGATGGCATCATGGTTTTACCGGAAGAAGCTGAAATTGGCATGGAAGCGCGAGCGTATTTTAACATTGAAGAGGATTATATTTTTGAAATCGGGCTTACTCCAAACCGAAACGATGCTATGTCGCATGTTGGCGTAGCAAGGGATTTGGTTGCCTCGCTGAATTTTCAGGATTCAAACAACCCACATAAGGTTTTTACAAGCTGCACGGATAGTTTTAAGGTGCAAAATAATTCCTTCCCCATCGAGGTGATTGTGGAAGATGCTGAGGCATGCCCCCGATATTCAGGTGTTACCATTTCAGGTGTTACAGTTCAGGAATCGCCCGACTGGCTCAAAAACCGTTTGTTGTCGATTGGCCTGCGACCCATCAATAACCTGGTTGATATCAGCAATTATATCCTGCACGAAACAGGTCACCCCACCCACTTTTTTGATGCTGACAAAATCAAAGGCAGAAAAATTATTATCAGAAAACCAGCCAAAGGAACAAGATTTATTACCCTTGATGAAGTGGAACGCGAACTATCGGGTAGCGACCTGATGATTTGTGATGCAAATGAAGGCATGTGTATTGCCGGAGTTTTTGGAGGTTTGCACTCTGGCGTAAGCGAATCCACAAAAAATATTTTTATAGAAAGCGCTTATTTCGATCCCAGGTCAATTCGTAAAACAGCCAAATATCACGGGCTAAATACCGATTCCTCTTTCCGCTTTGAACGGGGTGCCGATCCCAAGGCCACACTTTATGTAATGCGAAGGGCTGCCTTGCTGGTTCAGGAGTTGGCTGGTGGAGAAGTTTCTTCGGAAGTAATGGACGTTTACCCAAAACCGATTCATCCGATTCAAATTGAAATAAATTATGCAAATATTGATCGACTAATCGGGCAAAAGATTGAACACGACAGAATACAGGATATCTTGATCTATCTGGGTATGGAAATCATTAATCAAACCAACGAAATGCTGGTTGTTGAAGTGCCGACTTTCAAGGCCGATGTTACCCGTGAGGCGGATATCATCGAAGAAATATTGAGAATTTACGGTTACAATAATATCCTTATCCCAGGGCAGGTTCGGTCATCTTTGTCGTATATTGAAAAGCCCGACCGAGAGCAAATACAAAATCTGGTTTCAAACTATCTCAGCAATAACGGTTTTGCCGAAATCATGAATAATTCGCTCACAAAAGCCATGTACAGTGAAAAACTCAGTTTTATTGATCCTGCAAATGATGTCAGGATTTTTAATCCGCTCAGCAACGATTTGGGTGTTTTGAGGCAAACTTTGCTGGCCTCCGGCCTCGAAAGTGTAGTTTATAATTTAAACAGGAAAAATCTCAATCTGAGTTTTTACGAATTCGGGAAAACTTACGCACAGATAGCTTCCGACAAAAGTAAGGATGTACTCGAACAGTATATCGAAACCATACATCTTTCAATTTTCGTAACAGGAAATGTAAATCGTGAGAGTTGGTATCAAAAAGTAAATGCAGGAGATTTTTACTATCTGAAATCTATTGTTGAATTAATATTGAAAAAATTGAAGATAGATGACAGAATGTTTATGTCCGCTCAAATTTCGGATGATGTTTTTTCAACTGGATTATCATTGGAATGGAACGGAAAAATGCTAGTAAAACTCGGTAAACTGAGTACAAATATTTTGCAAATTTTCGACATTCACCAACCGGTTTTTTGGGCTGATTTCAATTGGAATATGGTTTTGGATATATTGAAAAATCACAAATTATCATACAAACCTGTGCCTAAGTATCCTGAGGTACGCCGCGACCTTGCCTTGCTGGTAAATGCAGATATTGAATTTGAACAATTGAAAAAAATAGCTTTCGATTGCGAAAAAAAACTGTTGAAAGCAGTTAATTTATTTGATGTTTATGAAGGCGATAAAATTGAAAAAGGGAAAAAATCGTATGCCCTTAGCTACATTTTGCAGGATGATACGCAAACCCTGACAGATAAAATTATTGATAAAACAATGAATAAAATTGCCATGACCTATGCACACCGAATTGGTGCAACATTAAGATAGGATTAAGAGATTTATTGGAAGTACTTTCATTTTAGTACCTTATTTTTTTGATTACATATAAAAACAAAATGATATGACAAAGACTAAGTATTCAGTCAGCCCGGATGGGGTAAAATATGAAATCCCCGCTAAGCAGAATTATGCCGCCGAATTTGATCGTGTAAAATCTTTATCCGATGCTGCAAAAGCAGAAGGAAAGGAAATTGTTGTGGTAATGGGTGTCGGGTTTGTTGGAGCTGTAATGGCTGCCATTGTTGCTGACACCAAAGATGAAAAAGGAAACTACACCAAGTTTGTAATTGGCTGCCAGCGACCCAGCGAGCGCAGCTATTGGAAAATACCCGTACTCAATACAGGCGTTTCCCCGGTAAAAGCCGAGGACCCGGAGGTTGATGAATTGATCAGCAGGTGCGTTTTAAACACAAAAACATTAATTGCAACATACAACAGCGATGTGCTGAGCCTGGCCGATGTGGTTGTTGTGGATGTGCAATGTGATTATCAGAAAAAAGAGCTTGGCAACATGCGCAACGGTGAGGCCGACATGGCTGCACTCGAAGCCACCATGAAAACCATTGGTGAAAAAATTGAACCCCATTGCTTAGTGCTCATCGAAACAACGGTTGCTCCCGGAACCACTGAATTTGTGGCCTGGCCCATCCTGAAAAAAGCTTTCACCAAACGCGAACTTAAGGAAGTGCCCCTGCTGGCACATAGTTTTGAGCGGGTAATGCCCGGGCGGGAATATGTTTCAAGCATACGTGATTTCTGGAGGGTATGCAGCGGATGCGACAAACCTGCACGCGCTAAGGTTGAAAAATTTTTGCATGAGGTTTTAAATACAAAGGACTTTCCGCTCACAGTAATGGATCGTCCCATCGAATCGGAAACTACAAAAATTGTGGAGAACTCCTACCGTGCCACTATCCTCGCCTATCTCCACGAATGGAGTTTATTTGCCGAACGCAACGGTGTGGATCTAATCAAGGTTATCGATGCCATTAGGATGCGCCCGACACACAGCAACATGATTTTTCCAGGCCCCGGAATTGGCGGTTATTGCCTCCCCAAGGATGGAGGTCTCGGATATTGGGCCTATCGCCACATTCTCGGTTTTGAAGACGGGGATTCACTTTTTAAAATTACACCCACGGCCATCGACATAAACGATACACGGGGATTGCATGTTGCCCAGCTCGTAAGGGATGCCTTGCGAAATATGGCACGCTATATTGCAGGTGCTGAAGTTCTGATTTGTGGAGCAAGTTACCGCCAGGATGTAGGCGATACCCGCTATAGTGGAAGTGAAATGGTGGTTCGTAAACTCACCGAAATGGGTGCCGAAATGCGCGTACATGATCCCTACGTTGACCACTGGTACGAACTCGAAAGCCAGGATACTTATCCATCAGCAAGTTCTTCGTGGAAGCGCTTTTTCAGAAATCAGGATCAGTTGAGCGAAACTAAGGTGAGCAACAATCTCAAGGAATCTCTCAAAGGTGTGGAAGCGGTGATCTTTGCCGTCCCCCATGAAGCATACAAAGAGCTCACACCCGATGAAATAGTGGAATGGGCCGGCGGGCCAATAGCAGTCATTGATGCATTTGGCATGTTGTCGGATCAAACGATCAAAAGGTATTTCGAACTGGGGTGCGAGGTTAAAGCTTTGGGTCGCGGACATGTGCAGCGCATCAAAAGAGAAGTGCGTGGTTGATGACATGAATTGAAAATTCCACCAAACGAAAATCCCCCAAGAAAAACATTCTTTGGGGGATTTTATTTTTGTCAGGAATTACATTCCTTATTGTTTTCCGATCTGGTTTTTAAAAGAAGGTTGCTCTTTATTCAAACATCAATGAAACAGCCACAGAACCGGGGCCTGCATTGGCT
The DNA here is from genome assembly GCA_021740425.1 of Bacteroidales bacterium. Classification (GTDB taxonomy): domain Bacteria; phylum Bacteroidota; class Bacteroidia; order Bacteroidales; family 4484-276; genus SABY01. The sequence goes on from JAIOZV010000006.1 coordinate 5,357, forward strand.
CCCAAAACCGGGGATGCAATATTTACAAATCGTGGTTCTAATCCTGTGAGTTCCTTCATTTGTGAGATATACCAATTTGCAGTAGCTTCATTATTCGCATGTGATATTGAATACCCCCAAAGTTTTTTATTTTTCAGGGTATTATTTATCAGTTTCATGGTGAGCTTCATGCTTGACTTTTCACTACGGGGCTTACCTACCAAATCCGTTTTACCTTCCTTATCCACAATTACAACGGGTTTTACATGAAGTAGTTTACCAATAAAGCCTTTCACTGGATTTACTCTGCCACTTTTTACCATATATTTCATGGTTTTGGTGGTGACAAACATTTCTGTTTTATCCGGCCAGGAATCAAGTTTTTTAGTAAGCTCATCAAAAGACACTCCCTGTTCAAGATCCTCAGCGGCCCGCATTACAATCAGCCCCAGACCTGAGGAAAGCCGCCGCGAATTGAATACTGTAATTGGGGTTTTGGTAAAATTACTGATGGTTTTTGCTGCTTTACGGCTATTTGAGCAAGTTCCGCTCATAGCCTCGCTGATATGTATCCCGATTACCGAATCGTAATGTGTGCTCAGATAGTTGTACTTGTTACTAAAATCTTTAAAAGCCGGCTGCGCTGAGCTTGGATAATCTTTTGATTTGAGCAGCATTTTATAAAATCTGTCAGGTTTAAGAGTAACCCTGTCGAGGTAATAGGTATCGCCAAAATGCAAACTCAAAGGAACTACATTGATCTGATGTTTTTCGATGAAATCCTGGGGTAAGTCGCAGGTAGAATCTGTAACTATTGCTGTTTGACATTTTTGATTTTCTGCAACATCCATCTGCATTACCATATCGTCAACTTTTTGAAAAGTAATGCTGCCGAATTTGCTGATTTTTGTGAAGAGTTTGTCGGGTGTATCTGTGTGAATATGAAGCCTCATTTTTTTTGGCGAGCCTGCCAATACCAGTGAATCGCCGAAATGATTTATTTTACTTCTCAGTTTTTCGCGTTCAATGTTTTCACCGATTAGCATAGCTTCTGTACAATACCTGAAATTTGCGTTTTCATGTTCATGGGTTCCTTCAAAGCCTTGCACTTTGATCACATTTCGCGCTCCCAAAATTTTCTTAAGCTCACCATGTTTAAAAAAGTCGATCATGCCTTCCAAAAAGTAAACAAAACCTTTTGCTCCGGCATCCACGACGTTTGCTTTGGCCAAAACTTCGAGCAGGTTTGGCGTATTTTGCAAGGATTCCATGGCGCTTTGATACGATTCGGTGATCAATTGATTAAAATCGTCAAATTTATCCTTGAGCCGCTGAATGCCCTCGCCCCATTCTCTCAAAACTGTGATCATTGTTCCTTCAACAGGATTGGAAATAGCCTCGTAAGATTGGGTTACACCGTTAGTAATTGCTGCTGAAAACTTGGAGACATCGATGGTTTTTTCGTTTTCGAAAGAACTGCTGAATCCATAAAGGAATTGGGCAAAAATAATCCCCGAATTCCCCCGGGCGCCAACAAGTGCCGCATCAGCAAGAGCGTTGGCAGTATTCGAAAACGAATCTGTGGGAATAATTGTATCAACGATCGACCTCATTGTTGAAGCCAGATTGGTGCCGGTATCGGCATCTCGTACCGGGAAAACATTGATTTTATTCAAATGTCCCTGATGATCAAATATGCGTTGAGCACCCGCCAAAAAACTGTAATACAATCTTTTTCCATCGAGTGTTTTTGTATCGATAACCTGGTTATTCACAATTTTATAATATTTGGTTTGTAAAATACAAATCGAATCAATTACATCAATCCTTATAAGAACAATTCGCAAAAATACAATAATCCCCTTGGATAGTTCCTGATAAAAATTGTTAAACGCTGAAAAACAGCTTTTTGTGTTATCCTTCAGGAATGGTTTTCGCTTGAAATTTTCCCTTGATGAGGTTTTCCATTTCAAGAAAATACTCTTTTTCAATCGAAAAAATGGTCAATTCGAGCAGATGCCCTGTGGCAGTTTCCATGATGGGTTTGATTTGAGGGTCTTTTTTTAATGATGACCAGGGCATATTTAAAACTTCCTTGTAAATTTCATCAATGGTAATCGAAAGATTTCGTGTGCCTGGAATCTCAATTCTGAAAGTATGGCTCAAAATGGTTTCGGCCGGATTGGATTTTATGATCACCTTGCCGAATAAATAGCTGTAAGGTAAAAATATGGACTCGCCCGATTCCGTTTCGAGGATGATTGCCGAAGGAGTAAATTTTATAATCTTACCCGAATAATCTCCGATTCTTAAAGTTTCGTTTACCTTAAAATGGTTAATTGTTTTTAAAAAGGCTCCCGCCACAAAATCTTTAAGTGCAATCCATGCCGTATAAAATGTGAAGAAGAAAAGTATTACAAAGAGTCCGATGGCATAAATCAAGCTGCTTTCTGACAAAAAATTAACTGCCCAAATGAGAAAAATGAGCCATGCCACCAGTTCAAAAAGCGAAGTATATCTCCATGCATACTTTCGTGTTCCTTTTCGCAGAAGTAAAATGGGCAGAAGCCACGACATCAGCCTGAACACAAAAAACAGACTGACTGCTATTGTTATAACCGTGTAAAGCGCCCTGTTTGAAAAATCGAGAATTTGATCCATGTGATTTAAAGCATGTCTTTTTCGATGAGTATTTTTTGAATATGTGGATAAAGGTAATCGTTTACTTCATAAATTCCTGGCTGCGATTCAACGATTAGGCCTGATCGCTTTAAAATTTCTATTTTTCCTTTTATCTCCTGAATGCTTTCGAGTGAAATTCGTGATAGTTTACGCAAATTTGCTCTTTTATGAAGAATCAATTGAACGATCAACAAATACCAGTCGGGCTTGAGGTGCTCAAGTACTGAATAATCCGGAGTGCGTGGCGGGGCAACAGTAATTACATTTTTTTCGATGTCGGTAATATTTGCAAGCCATGTGGTGAGTGCAACACCCGCATTTCCATTCGAAAAGCTGAAATACCTGGCAAACAATCGTGCAAAATCCCACGGCCTTAAATGTTCGCGAAGACTATTTTCAAGTTTCAGTTTAAAACCACTTGACTGATGTCGGATCATCACTATTTGCTGAAGTTCTTCCGAATTAAATGCCCCCAATTCGATGGTATTGATGAAGTAGTTTTCGATGTGCCGGATGCGGTTTATCAGTTCAAAGCTGTGCTTTTCGAGGCTGAGTACAAAAAGGCATTTGCTGCTGTATTTGCTTATCAGCTCCATGATCTGATCGATTACACCAAGTCCGTTTTCGCTTTTTTCCCACCACAGCGAAAGATCATCGATAATTAAAACACTGTGTTCGGGCAGCGAATTGAAGATTCTGTAATATGAGCCTTTAACTTCGAATGTGCTTTCAATCGATTCTTTAAATAATTTCACGTCTGCCGATCCTCCGTAGGGTGCCGTGAGATTATAAATGCTTGCTTCCTGGAAGTATTTATTCAGGAAATACTGGGAGAAAAAAGTCTTTCCAGAGTTCTTGTCGCCCAAAACCATGATGCCTCCATTAAATTTTTCCTTGTAACGTGAGAGTGCTTTTTCTGCTTCTTCCAGTTCTTTTTTGCGACCAATCCAAAACTCGTTTAAGTAATATTGCTTTCTAACGAAAAGTCGTGAATAGTAGAAAGGCAGCTTGCGGCTGATTTCAGGCTGAATCGAAACTTTTTCGCAAAAGTTGATGGCCTCGTTGAGGTTAAATCTGGCGGAGGCAGATTCCTTTCTTAGCCTTTGTGTAAACATTACACCAATACTTTGGCGATACCAGAATTGGTTGAGTTGATGCTGAACAAAGCTTTTTGTTCTCCACCTTAATGATTGCAAAAAGTACCATCTTCTCCTGATTTCAATATCCCTGATGTATTGTCGGAGGTTGCTTGCACTTTTTATAAAAGAATGATAGGACAGCCTGTCTTCAAAGGTATTGAGACGCTCGTTCAGTAAATTTGTGATTTGTATTTTTAGTTCTGCCGATTTATCTATTTCCTTGTTTAACAAACGAATGTGTCCTTCAACAAGTGGAATAATTTTTTCAGGTTTTGGAATTCCATCCTTACTATTTTCCGATTCTTTTTCGATGTCGAATGTAAGATGTCTGATCACCTCATTTATGGCCGAATTAATATTTTCGAGTTTTTGAGACATCTCCAAAACCAGCTTTTGCAGGGGCTCTACAAATTCGGTTTGCAAAATGAAATCCATCAGCTCGGCGACCGAAATATTTACTGTTTCAACATTTTTGAATTGCCGTGGATAAAAATTATTCACTGAATCCTCTGCCATAATTTCGATGGTATGAGGAAGCACACTTGTGGCCAGTTTTATTTTCCTGAATGTTTTTTCGATCAGTTGATTGAAAAAAACATTAAATGACTCTTGTTGCTCCAATTCCACAAAGTTTTCAGGGGTGTATTTTACCTGCCCACTTTTGTTGGTTTGCGCTAAAAAATTTGTCAGTTGATCGCGCATTTCAATTTCCTGAGCAATTACTTCACTTTCGAAAGTAAAACTCATTTCTTCTGCTGCAATGCTTATAATTGAGCGTAGCTTGGTGGTGAAGGCCAATAGCCCGAGTTCAAGTTTTATTGTGTTGAACAGCAAATGCTGATTTTGTTGCCAAAGTAGTGGAATGGTAAGTACAAATTTTCGGATACTTTTTGTGCTTTGATGGTCAAAATATTTACCGCTAAAGGCTCTGTTTGCATTAAGCCTGTCTATTTCTACGGAAAATTCGCCTACATAAGTGTTGATGCTTGTAATTAAATAATGCTTCAACGCCTCGGTGGCATCCAGGTTTAAAATTTTAAGGGTATTTAATTCTCTCCTGATTTCATTTTGTTTTTCATCAATGAACTCAGAACTTAGGCCGGATGTTGCTTTTTTCTCCAACTCAAAAAATACACTGGCAATACGGTAGAGTATGGTTCTGGTTTTAATGGCATATTGAAGGCTAAGTCCACCCCATTTTTCCAGCATCTCATACACCAGCCTTGTTGTTGAAGTATAAAAGAAATCGCTGAGTATGGCCCGGTATCTAAAATCATACCCTGAAAGACTACCGGCGGTTATTATATTGAGAAGTTTACGACTGAAAATAAAGAATTTTTCCCCGGTCTTGTTTGGTTTGCCAAAATCCAGGTCGGTATCAGTAAGGGCTACCCTGATTTTTTTTGGAACGCCCAATACAACCTTTTCCATTTCACGAAAAAAATACTCGATACTTTCTTTAAGTTGTAATTGCTGAATTTCAAATATTTCCTGATCGAAATCGGAAATAATTTTCCTAAATCTGAAAAGCAGGTTGCTCTCGAATTTTATAATACTTTTTTGTTGCTGTTCAATTTCCTCTGCAATCACCTTCTCTCTGATATTTAAAAAACTCTTTCCGGTGCTGTCTTCAATAAGGCTGATCAGGTTGGACTGATATCCGAAAAGTTTAACCAGATAATTAGATATTAAATATCTGTTGATTTCCATCATGTCGGCATTGAGCAGCCTGATGTGTTTTGAAAGTTCCTCTTTGGCAGGATAGCTGATTTCAGGCAGCGGAGTTGCAGGTTTCATCTGAGTTTCATTCTTTTCAAGCTGGTCAATCCTGCCAAGCAATGTACGTCCGATACCGATCCTTAACTCCTTAAAATTGGTGGAAGCTTTAATTAAAACTACGGTTCCAATATCTTTACAAAGCTTATTGGTTTCCTCCACGAAGGTGGTTTCGTCACCTTTTTTAATATCGGGCAAGCCAAGGAAAATTAAATCTGAATTTACGGATTCTACCTGTACAATTTCATAAAATGAACGTTGTTCGATTTGGTTATTAATGATTTTAATATCCGCATTGATGCGCATATTTTCGATAATCGAATGCGTATTTCTGTAGATTATTTCACGATGTTCGTTTACCGGATTTACGATCAGGATTCTGGCTTTTGTATTTCGCCATGCTTCCGACAGCCAAAGAAATTTGAGAAGCATGAGAGCAATATTTCCGTTGTGCTCGGTTGTGCGCCACCAAATATCCACCTGACTATATTTTCCAAAACCCACACTTTTATCATAATCCATGAGCAGGATGTTAAGATCAAGGGCACTAAGATAATTTACCGTGTCGAGAAATTTTTCCGGATTCCCATAGTGCCGACCCCAGCCCATCATAACGGTATTGGGTTCAATGCCTGCAAAACCATAAGTTCCTGCTATGTTTTTGATTCCTTCATAAATATCAGCGCAAGCGTGCTTGCGGGTATAAATTCCTTTGTTGGCAAATTCCGCATCGACTGTGTCAAATTGTTTATGACGTGCCGGCACAGGGTTGGTGTTTCCGTTTTGCACCAGATCGAAATTGGATAAAAAGCCTTTGCGGCCAACAAGGTGCATCCCAAATTCGATGAGGTGGGGTCTGGCCTGAGTTCCTCCGCTAAATAAAATGATGTTTGGTTGCCAGTTGCGCTCCTCAAGACCTTTGCGGGCCAGGCGGCTCAATGATGACCTGACGATGGATGACCACACGCTTTGCCATACATCGCCAAAGTCAACCTGCAATTCTTTTTTGGTAAGAAAAAAGTAGATGGAAAACATGATGAGTATGGCCATAATCATGGCCACGGTATCCAGTTTTAACATCACCGCAAAACTTGCAATAAAGCCGACAATTCCTATCCATTTAGGAATTTTAAAACTTGGCCTGAAATCGGTACTTGCCCAGTTTTCAAGGGTAAAAGCAAGGTTTATAAACCCATAAGCTGAAATGTAAAACATTGAAACCACACGTGCAATCACATCAAGGTCGCCAATAAGAATACCTGCTTCCGCAATAAGAAATGTGAGCATAAGTGCATTTCGGGGTTCGTTGCTTTGGCCATATCCTTTACCAAAAAATGCAGGAAAAATCTTATCCCGGGCTATCGCCTGTAAAATCCGCGGTGCTCCTAAAATACCACCCAGCGCCGAAGAAAGTGTTGCTCCCCAAATGCCTGCAATAACCAGGGGTGCCCACAAGGCAATATTCATCAGAAAATTGTAATCGTTTAGCAACACATCACGACTTACAAAAAATGCGAACGCAACAGCCAGGCTCAAATAAACAATAAGTCCAACGCCAATTGCCCACAATGTTCCCTTCGAAATCGAATTTTTTGGGTCTTTTAAATCACCCGACATGGCCACACCCACCGTAAAACCAGTTACAGCAGGGAAAAATATTGCAAAAACCGTTTCCAGAGGAAGCCCTGCGGGCGCCGGATTTAAAACTACCGAAACTGATGCAATATCAATATTTGTAATAAAACCTGCAATGATTGCAATCAGTGAAAGTGCGATTGCTCCAAGAATAATAAATTGCGATTTGATGGCAAGCGAAGTACTGACAAAAGCAAGCATGACCAGAAACAGTATGGCAGCGGTGCCAACAATCCTGATATCGTTGGCTGAATTACCAAGCCCTAAAAAGGAAGAGATGACTTCGATACCCAGAAAGTTTTCAGCAAACCCCACCAAATACAAGGCAATACTTAGTGATGTTCCTACAAAAATGGTAATGCCTATGGCTCCACCCATGGGTAAACCCAAACTTCTGCTAAGCATGTAATAAATGCCTCCCACCTTGATTTTTTTATCCGTAGCGATGGAAGAAATGCTTAATCCGGTGGTTATGGAAATTAAGTGCGCAATCAGAATGATGGCGATGGCTCCGATGAGGCCTGACTGGCCAACTACCCAGCCAAGGCGCAAATACATGATAACACCAAGAATGGTAAGCAGCGAAGGTGTGAACACACCTGCAAAAGCACCGAATTTTTTTGCCTTGGGCATAGATTAAAAGTTCGTTTATTTTTTGTAAAAATAGTGATTATTCTAAACTACAAATCCGGGTAAAGCTATCTGCCCGATTTTTTTTAGCTCTGGAAGCTTTCAAAAGCCTTTATATCCGGTCAGTTTAGAAAAACCACATTCTCCCAAAGGCATAACTGAGGACTGAGGATTGATGGGTTTGTTTTCTTTTAAAACTGCACTTATCCATTTTAATATTCTTAACAAGCTTAAAGTTAGTTAGCCCTTTGCCTGAATCTTACTATTTTTGGATATTGAAATCATGAAATGCTGAATATTTGTTCGCAGTTTTGTTGGCATTTGTGGAAATTGTGGAATAATATTTTACCGGATTTCAAGTTTTTAACATCTACCTAAGTCATTGGAATTATGAAAATTATTCACCTCATAGCAGTACTTTTACTATTCACAGGGCTCACTGAAGCCCAAACCCCCAATCCATCTGATACTTTGCCGGAAGCTGCATCGAGTCGGCAGGACACACTGGCTAAGGATTCTTTTTACAACATGCCAGGGATCTTACCCTATAATCCTGATAAAAAGGTGACCGTAAGAATGGAAATGGGTACAAGCTTTGGTATTGGCGGCGGAAGTGCCGGGACTTATGGCGTTTATCTGGCACCTCACATCAGTTATAAAGTTTCACCAAAATTCAGGGTGAACTTTGGAGCAATACTCCAAAACAGCAATTATCTTAATTTTTACAGCCCGTACAATCCTTATTATCCTGAATACACACAAACATTCAACAGTAATATTACCCGTACTTTACTTTATGCAGAAGGCCAGTACATGGTAAATCCACGCCTGATGGTAAGCACAAAAGTGTATAAAGAAATTGCCACTTTTGGCGAACCACAAGTTAACCCGCGAGCCCTCGATCTGAACGGTGGTGGGGCAGCGGTCGGCTTTCAGTATAAAATTAACGACAGCATGCAGATTGGTGCTGAGATCAGCTACAACAAAGGCCGTACTCCATACAACCCATTTTATCCGGCAGGTATTGGAGGTTCATCAATAAGCCATCCATACGGCATCGACAGAAATAACTTTTTTTACAACAACTCCGGTTGGTAAACCAATATGGTCTAATTTCTTTTTACATTATGGTAGTTCTAATTTCTCCTGCTAAAACACTGAATTATAATATTCAACCACAAACATCTATTTTTTCACTACCCGATTTTCTTCATGAGTCTGGACAGATTGTTGATGTTCTCAAAAAATATTCTCCATCAAGGTTGCAAAAACTCATGAGCATAAACCCTGATCTTGCAACACTCAATGCCACCAGATTTATGGATTGGATGCTTCCATTTACACCCGATAACGCCAAGCAGGCCATCATGGTTTTTAATGGTGAGGTGTACAATGGTTTAAAAGCAAATACCTTAACTGAAGCAGATTTACTATTCGCACAGGATCGTTTAAGGATTTTATCAGGGCTTTATGGTGCTTTGCGGCCTCTTGATCTTATGCAGCCTTACCGCCTCGAAATGGGCACAAGCCTTAAGGTGAAACGAAAAAAAAATCTTTATGATTTTTGGGGGAATAAAATCACGGGGCATATCAATACTTTGCTTGAATCCACAGGCGCGAAATATCTTATCAATCTGGCCTCCAACGAATATTTTGATGCCATCAACAGAAAAAAAATAAAGGCCGAAATCATAACACCGGTATTTAAGGATTACAAAAATGGGGGGTATAAATTTCTCACTGTTTATGGTAAAAAAGCCCGGGGCATGATGGTGAGGTTTATCATTAAAAACAGAGTTGAAGATGCAGAACAGCTCAAATTATTTGATGATGAAGGCTATTTTTACAACGACAAATTGAGCGAGGGGAACAACTGGGTTTTTACACGCGGATAATATTGAATATTATTTTGCGTGATTGTTCTGTTAGCCTCACCTACAAATTTTCCATTTTCTTTCCCTGCATTTTCAGGTTGTTTTAGAAAATCTTTACTTTTACACAAGGTCTCAAAATACACCTGAGTTATGCAAAGCTGGCATACATTCCCGTTTTTCAGATTGATAATTCCATTTGCCGCCGGAATTCTTGTTTCCGTCTATACAGATTTTACTTTTGAATCATCCAGAGATGTGCTGTTTATTGTAACCATTGCTGCTTTTGTGCCGATATTGCTCACCTATTTTTTTAGTACTTTCAGCCTGAGATGGTTGAGCGGGTTGGCCGCTTACATATTTTTAAGCATTGCAGGTTATAGCCTGACAGCCTTCCACACTCCAAAATATGATCAACTGAATATTTCAAATTTTCATTCTATCCCTGAAATTTCCATTCTTCGCATCGCTGAACCACCAATAGAAAAGGCCAACAGTATGAAAGCAGTTGGTGAAATTGTAGCAGTTTACGATTCGGCTGAATTCATAAAGGTTACCGGAAATGTGATAATGTACTTTGAAAAGAGTACAAGCTCAAGGGCGCTGCACTATGGGGACGAAATCATGGTGAATACAGCTATTCAGCAGGTTGATCCTCCGGGAAACCCAAATCAGTTTAATTACAAGAGCTTTCTTGCCAATAGTGGGATTTATCATCAGGTTTATGTCAGGCCAGACCAATGGAGCGCCACCGGTGAATTCAGGCGAAATCCGTTTTTCCGGTTTGCTTATGCTGCCCGTGAAAAGATGCTAAAAATATTGGAGCACCTTGGATTGGACGGAGATGAGTATGCCGTGGTGTCGGCTATTTTGCTGGGATACGATGATTTGATGGATCGTGAGCTGCGAAACAAATATGCCAGTGCCGGAGCCTTGCATGTGCTCTGTGTTTCGGGTTTGCATGTGGGCATCATTTTCATGTTTTTAAGCCTGCTGTTTATGCCCCTCAATCGCAGAAAATCATTACGGATTGTTAAGTTATTACTGGTTCTGCTGAGTATTTGGACTTATGCCCTCATTACCGGAATGACTCCTTCGGTTATGCGAGCCAGTGTAATGTTTAGTTTGTTTGCGGTTCGCGATGTGAGAAAGGACAAATCAAACCCCTACAACATTCTGGCAGCATCAGCATTTATCCTGCTCACTGCAGATCCTTACATGATCACAAAAATCGGATTCCAGTTATCCTATGCTGCGGTTATCGCCATCATTTCACTTTTCCAGCCTATTTACAACCTATGGCCACAGAAAAACATTTTATTGGATTATTTCTGGAAACTAACAGTGGTATCATTTGCAGCGCAAATAGGTACCTTCCCTTTTGCAATCTATTATTTTCATCAGTTTCCTGTTTATTTTTTTCTTACCAATATCATTGTAATACCACTTGTATGGCTGATTTTAAATACAGGAATACTGGTTTTGATGATGTCGGTAATATCAAATTTCGTGGCTATTAACCTCAGCATTATTTTATATTATATGCTTGCCGGATTAAACGCGGCAGTGTCGTTTATCAATGCATTGCCCGGGGCTGCAATTACCGGCCTGGTTTTATCACTTTTTCAGCTTGTTCTGCTTTATGGAGTTATTATTACCATAAGCAGAGCCTTACTTCTGAAACATACCGGCCTGCTTTTAACTTCGTTAACCTGCGTGCTTGTGCTTTTGGGAAGCTTTATCATTACAAAAACTGAAATACTATCCCGGCAAAAAATGATTGTTTATCAGGTAAACGGCCATTCCGGCGTGGAGTTTATCATTGGAGAAAACTCGCTATTACTGGCAGATACAGGCTTGCTGAGCAACAAACAGATGATTGATTTTAACATCTCGTCCAACTGGATTTTTTCAGGGATTAAACACGTAAATTTGTTCTCCCTGCCCCAACAGGAAGGGGATAGCATTTTTAAACATCACAATCTGATCCGCTTTTATCCGCCCTGTTTCTATACATTTGGAAACCTCACGATGGCAATGGTTGATGAAGATTTAAAAGATTACAAGCCTGATGATCCGATTCACGTTGATGTTTTGATTCTCAGAGATAATCCAAAAATTTCCATTCCCGAACTCATGACCACAATCAGTTTTAATCATTTGGTTATTGATGCGTCCAATAGTTTTTGGACAGCCCAAAAATGGAAAGCTCAGTGCGACTCCACCAGTATAAGGCATCACAATATCAGATACGATGGATATTTTACAACGAATTTGTAGATGAATCCAGATAGAACCTTGCTTCAAAATTATCCAGTAACAGGCTGCTCTTCCCTTGATTCCAGAAATAAATATTTAGAATATCCTCAGGGCTGAAGGTTTCTGAAAAGCTGTAAGACAGAAAAGCCTTTCCCCAGGTTCCGGGAACTACAAAGTTTTGTATTTGTGAACCCTTCCAAAAATAGTTTTCTTTGCTGCGATCCAGCGAAAGAACAATTACCGTGTTTTCGATTTTTTCCTCAGAAAATGCAGCAATTTCTATTTCAATCCTGTTAAAATTTCCATTACTAATTTCGGATATGCTGCTTTTAAAACCGGGAATAAAAATTGTTGTGCTGTCGAGCCTGTAAGCATTTGGAGCTGAAATATAAGTGTTGCTTTCAAGATTTTTACCATAGTGCTCCAACTTATTTTCATCATCGAAGTTGCGCCTGTAAACAAATACAGGCTCAGAAAGGCGGCTACACGAATCCTTCTCAAATTTGCTATAAAGGCTAACCTCTGACAAGCCCCCGTAATTTATCCTTGAGAAAACACAAGGGTATTTGTCGCGGATCAAAAGGTCGATTTCGGCAGGTGCCGGCTTGGTCCAGGCATGAATAAACCAGGGCGTTTGAACCGAATCCAAAATGCATTTAAGGTTCAGCAAATCCGAACCTCCTTTATTATCCAATTGTAAAAGATTGATTTCTGAACTATATTTTTCAAGGTAATATTCGATATAAAAAGGCCCGTTCACAACAATTGCATTGCTCACATTTTCCTTTCCCAATTTCTTATTCCAGTCAGCAATTTTTTCGGCCACACCCTTAAATTCGCCAAAATGCTGTTGCGTGTAAAATTTATTGATGAAATGGGTGTGAAAAACACCAAAAGAAACAAACAGTACTAAAATCAGATAGCTTGTTGTTGTTGGTTTTTGATTTAAAAAAGAAAAAATAAACAGCAGCAGGAATGGAAATGAGAATATCAATATCGAAAATTGAAGTATAGGATTGCGCCATATTGAATAGAAATATCCAATCAAAAACATGATTAAAAACCATGAAAGTCCCAAAATGTGAAACCAAGAAATTTTAATGGGAAGCTTTATAATCGGATAAATGCAAAGTAAAATGAGAATTGAAATCAAAAACCAACTTTCGTTGAAAGCATACCATAAATAATCCAAAATCCATGTGGATTCAGGCTTTCCAAGCCAGCCTTCATTTCCGCCAACGCCACCAATCCCAAACTGGTAAAGAAAAATATTGAGATGAGGCAGATAAAGCAATCCAGCGGCCAGCGAAACAAGGATGTATTTTTTTATATCCAGCCTTTTGTAAAAAATGAATCCGGAAAAACCAACAATGATCACAAAAAGGAAACTGTAATTGTGCACATAGGCTGTGAGGAGGGCAAAAATGGCAAAGCCTGAAAAATGAATCCACCTTCGGTTTTGGCCAAATACAATTTTAGTCCAGAACCATACAGCGACCAGTGCAAAAAACAAACCCGGGGCATAAGGCCTGGCTAACTGACTGTAAAGAATCGGATACTGCAAAAAAGCCAGTGTGGCGGCTGAAAACAAAGCTGTGCTATTTCCGAACCATTTTTTCCCGATCAGGTAAACCATCCACACCGACAGGATTCCGAAAATAACAAAAGGAAGCCTGATCACCCAAACGCTGTCGCCAAAAAACTTGATCCAAAACCAAAGCATAGTCTGCACGCCGGCAGGGTGAAAATCTCCCAATTTTACACCATTTAAAATCATTTCAGAAAAATCCGTAAAACGAAGTCGGTTCAATGCACTGAGCTCATCGTTGCTCAACGACCAATCGGCAAAGTGATAAAACCTCATAAATGCCGCAACCAGCATAATGAGGCCAATGGCAAGATTATTCCGCTGTCGGGCAGATAGCTTTGCTGTATGTTGATCCATTAAACCAATAATTGAATTGTAATCCAAAATCAAAAAAATAAATGTGGTGATTAATTATCGTTTTGCAAAACTAATAAACAATCGCCGACAGCTTGCGCAGGATTTAGAAACCTGTGATAACTTCAATCTGTTGGCTGCATGGTATGGTACGACTGCAATTTTGTGGAAGATATTAACATGACAAATCCACAGGGTCGTTGGAAATATCTCGTCAAAATCCTTGCATCGGAAAATAAAGGTACTCCTCACCCGACCGTCGCTTCACTATTGAAAACGTATCGGATTAGAGATTTTGCTTTGCGCATTGCGACAAATAAAAATAGTATTTCGAAGGAGTGCACTGGCTGGCGCGCTTTGCGCGCCAGCCAGTCATCCCTGTAAATTTTTTTTTACCATTTCTCCACTTCCACCCCCTCCCCTGCCCTGGTTTATTCATGCATGACAGACTTGTTGAGAAAACGATTGGTTTCACTTTCTTAAAAACTTAAAAAATCAAAAGCCGGAAAGTAATTTATTCAGGCTATTTTTGTTTGCCCAAACAAAACATTTACAATGGACATTTTAAAAGCAGAAAATATACATAAACAATTCTCAGGGCATCTGGCGCTCAACGATGTGAGCATCAGCGTTCCTCAGGGGAGCATCTTTGGCCTGCTCGGGCCCAATGGGGCAGGTAAGACCACGCTTATCCGCATCATCAACCGAATTACCGCACAGGACGAAGGCAAGGTATTTTTTGATGGCCGTCTCATCCAAACCAACGATGTAAACCAAATTGGCTACCTGCCCGAAGAACGCGGCCTGTACAAAAAAATGAAAGTAGGCGAGCAGGCCTTGTACCTGGCAAGGCTCAAAGGACTGGACAAAAAACTTGCTCACGAACGTCTTAAATACTGGTTCGATAAGTTTGAAATTACTACCTGGTGGAACAAAAAAGTGGAAGAGCTCTCGAAAGGCATGCAGCAAAAAGTACAGTTTATTGTTACGGTGCTGCACAAGCCCAAGCTCCTTATCTTCGATGAGCCTTTTTCGGGCTTCGACCCCATCAATGTTAACCTGCTTAAAGATGAAATTCTGAACATTAAAAATGAAGGGGGAACAATAATTTTTTCCACCCACAACATGGCTTCGGTGGAGGAACTTTGCGATCATATTGCGTTGATACATAATGCAAAAAAAATCCTTGACGGAGATATGAATCAGATCAAAGCGGATTTTAAAAACAATATTTTCGAGATTATTTACCGCAACAGTAGTATGAACTTTAATGAGATCATCCCAAGCCATTATCATTTGCTCGATGAAAAATCTGACATCAAATTGAAAAGGCTTAAAATTCAGATTCCTCAAAATGAATCGCCCAACGATTTGTTGAATTTCGCCATCAAACATGTGGAAGTTCATGGTTTTACTGAAATTCTTCCCACGATGAACGACATATTTATTTCTAAAGTTAAAGGAACCGCAACAACAAACAGCCATGCATAAAATATTTATCATCATACAAAGAGAGTATCTTACCAGGGTAAGAAAAAAATCATTCCTCATCATGACCATCCTCGGCCCGATACTTATGGCCTCGGTGTATATTTTACCCGTTTACCTCACCACCTTGTCCGATGAGGAAAAAACAGTGCAGGTGCTTGACGAAACCGGGTTGTTTGAAAAAGAGTTCAACAACACGGAAGATTTTCAATTTATCCCAATCAAAATGGATTTTGAAACTGCCAAAAAGAACTTTTCATTGAGTGGGGATTATGGATTGTTGTATATCCCGGCAACTGAATTAAGCGTGCCCACAACAGGCATTCTTTACACTACTTCCTCTCCTTCTATCGACATCACAAGTCATATCAAAAATGTGATGAAACGAGAAGTGGAAAGCCTTAAACTGGAAGCCTCAGGTATTGATCCGGATATTTTACGCGCCATAAAATCGAGCATTGTGCTCAACACACTCAAAATTGATGAAAGTGGCAACGAAGAAAAAAGCTACACCGAAATCAACATGGGGCTGAGTATATTTGCTGCCTTGCTTATTTATTTGTTCATTTTTATTTTTGGAGCCCAGGTAATGCGCGGCGTCATCGAAGAAAAAACCAACCGCATTGTGGAGGTCATCGTGTCGTCGGTAAAACCCTTCCAATTGATGATGGGAAAAATTGTGGGAGTTGCCATGGTTGGCCTTACCCAATTTTCGCTATGGATTGTACTCACCACCATTTTGGTTGGCGTGTTTATGGCAACGGTGGGTGGTGATGAGATGATGACCGGATCACAAAAAATGATGGGAACACAAGGCAAAGTGCTATCTGCACAGGAACTTACTGAGTTTTCGAAAGCGGCACAAGCCGAATCTTCAAGCACCATGCAAATTATCGAAGGCATTCAATCCATCGATGCTCCGGTGATGATCGGGTCATTTTTGTTTTATTTCCTTTTCGGATATTTGCTCTATGGCGCATTGTTCGCGGCCATTGGTTCGGCGGTGGATAATGAAACCGACACCCAGCAATTTATGTTACCTGTTACCATACCTCTTATTTTATCGATGGTCATGATCGGGTTCATCATCACCAGCCCCGGCGGACCTGTTGCATTCTGGTTATCGATAATCCCGCTCACCTCGCCCGTAATAATGATGGCCCGCATTCCGTTTGGAGTGCCTGTATGGGAAATCTGGTTATCGATGGGATTGTTGGTTGTGGGATTTGTGGGAGCTACCTGGCTGGCCGGAAAAATTTACCGTACCGGAATTTTAATGTATGGCAAAAAAATCAGCTACAAGGAATTGGGGAAATGGATAAAATACAGGAATTAGCGAAGGAGGAGAGCAAAGAGACTTAGGCGAAGTAGGAGAACGAAGCGACTTAAGCGAAGCAGGCCAGCATAGCGAAACAAAACCATTGCAAAAATTTTGACAACTTTATAACGAATAACAAATAACCATTTACAAATAACGAATAACCATTAACGAATAACGAATAACCCAATAACCCATTAACCATAGCACAATAATGAATTACATACAAGTAGAATTATTTATTGAAGGTGAGGATATCACCGAAACCGGTGAAATACTTATTGCCTTGCTGAGCGAATATCCCTTTGATAGTTTTGATGAAAACGAAACCGGCATCCGTGCCTTTATGCCCGTTAATCTTTTTAACAGGGTAGAAATTACCGGGGTTTTAAATGATTTAAAAACCAGTATGAATTTCAGCTATGAAATCACCGAAATTGAAGACCAGAACTGGAATAAAAAATGGGAAAGCAACTACGATCCCGTTTTAATCGATGGGAAATGCTACATCAGGGCTCCTTTTCATGAAGCAAAAAAAGATGTTGATTACGAAATTGTGATCGAACCTAAAATGTCCTTTGGAACTGCACACCACGAAACCACTTCGATGATGATCAGCTATATTCTGGAAAACAACTTTGAAAAACTTACTGTCCTCGATATGGGTTGCGGTACCGCTGTGCTGGCCATCCTCGCTTCGATGAAAGGTGCCACATCACTGGTAGCCATCGACAACGATGAATGGGCCTACACCAACACACTGGAAAACCTCGAGCGCAACAACATTACTAATACACTGGCACTGCAAGGTGGTAAAGAAGCTATTCCCGATCAAAAGTTTGAAGTAATTTTAGCCAACATCAATCGCAATATCCTTCTCGATCAAATCCAAATTTACAGCCGCGTGCTTTCGCCGGGCGGAAAGCTTTTTATGAGTGGATTTTATGAAGAGGACATTCCTGTAATTGCAAAAGAAGCAGAGAAATTTGGCTTGAAACTCATCAACAATAAAATGAAAAACAACTGGGTGGCTGTGGAGATGGAGAGGATAGAAGTTAGAGGTTAGAAGTTGGAGGCAGTAGTGGAGTGATGGAGTATTGGAGTGATGGAGTGATGGAGCATTGGAGTAATGGAGTATTGGAGTGATGGAGTGATGGAGTGATGGAGTGATGGAGTGGTGAAGACCAGGAATCGTTCCGAGAACTTTCAAAGGTCAAAATGGACGGTAGAGCTTGAGGAATAATTGATAACCTGAATGATAATTTACAGATGTATACAAAACAGGGTCTGACATTATTGATATTTTTACTGGCAACAAACTTGGTCAGTAGTCAGGTTATTTCATCATTTACACCGGATTCCACAGTTTTTATCAGTGAACTAAGTTCATATCTTGAACGCATCCCCGATAAGGATAAAAATGAAGAAGCACTTTCAACTCTCGAAAACTTCAACCAGCTTTGGATAGCTGAGTCCTTTAATGCCACCGAAAAAAGAGCTGTTTACGATCTTTCAAACCTAATGCTCACAAAACGTGTCAACCCCTGGCCGCATTTCCAAAATTTTATTGGAGTTCTCTCTCAGTTAAAAATCAAAAATTACCCGCAAAGCCAGTTGATGACCTGGTTGGAGGTTCTTACTCAAGCACTCGAAAACTCCCGAAGCCTGAAAGATTTCAATACTATCATGGAGTTTAGTACCTCACTGTTTGAAAAAAATGAACTTTTCAAATCAAGAGTATTTTCGTGGGAAACGGGCACTTCCAAATTCAACTTCAACAACGATTCAGTATTTCATGTAGAGTTCAGCAATATCAATTTGAAATGCACCACTGGCCTCGACAGCACGACTATTTTCAATACATCGGGCATCTACTACCCATTGAATTCGCTTTGGAAAGGGAACTCAGGCAAAATTACCTGGGAAAGAGCAGGGCTGAATCCTGATGTAGTTTTTGCACGTTTTGGCGAGTATTCCTTATCGCTCAATTCATCGCAGTTTACCATCGGCAATGTAAATTTTTATCACTTGGATTTTTTTCCGGAACCTTTGTATGGGGCGCTCACCGACAAACTTTCCACAATTCTTGTGAGCCCTGAAAGTGCTACCTACCCTTTTTTTAAATCAAATACTAAAAAACTCTTTATCCCGGATTTGTTTAAGGATGTGGATTACGAAGGTGGTTTTGCGATGAAAGGGGCTTCAATACTTGGCGAAAGTGACGAATATTCGGTATCCAAACTTACATTCAAAAGGCCTTATCGCGATAAAAACGGAAAGTATGATTTATTGGTTGCACGCTCAAATACCTTCATCATTAAACCTGATCAAATCATGGCTTCAAGGGCAATGGTATCGATTTATCATCAGGAAGATTCCATTTTTCATTCAGAGTTACAATTCAAATACAAAAATGGCACTCGCGAAGTATCCCTGCTTCGCAAAAAGGAAGGCATCATGGAGAGCCTTTATATCGATTCCTTTCACAATGTTGACATCGATTGTGAAGCTGTTTACTGGAATATGGATCAACCCGAAATACGCTTCCGGTCCATCATGGGGCTCCAACCTTCAAGCGAAGCTTTATTTATTTCTGACAAATATTTTATCGAACGACAATACGACCAGTTGCAGGGCCTCGACCGGGTGCATCCTCTCATCGTCATCTACGATTATTCGCGCAAGTACAAACGCAACAGGTTTTATGTGTATGAACTTGCCGAATTCATGAACATGCCCGAAAATCAGGTGGAGCGTCAGATGATTAGGCTGGCAAAATATGGATTTGTATTTTATAATACAGATTCAAAACAGGTAAGCATCAACGAAAAACTTTTTCATTACATTGCTGCCAAAAACGGACGGGCTGACTATGATGTAATTTCTTTTTACTCCAATGTTGAAAGTGAAGATAACGCCATACTCAGCCTTGATAATTTTGATATGAAAATTAAAGGCGTTCCCGCTATCTTCATCAGCGACTCTCAACAGGTTTATATTTACCCCTCAAAGGAAGAGGTGATACTGAGAAAAAATAGGAATCTGTTGTTTTCAGGAAAAATTATGGTTGGCCTTTTTGAATTTCAGGCAACGGATTGCATGTTCGAATATGACACTTTCAAACTCAATATGCCCACCATTGATGAGATGCGTTTTAAAGTGAGGGCTTTTGATGACAAGGAGGGCGAAGTAAATTTTGTGGATGTTAAAACCGTTATTTCAAACATCAGCGGCGAATTGTTTATCGACCATCCATCCAACAAAAACAGCTTGCGCAACTACCCTGAATACCCCATTTTTAAAAGTAACAGCGAATCCTTTGTGTTCTACAACCAGGATTCTGTCCACAACAATGCTTACGATCCTGAAACTTTTAACTACCATCTGCAACCGTTCACCATTAAAAGGCTTGCCGACTTTTCAAATAACAATCTTCAGTTTGGCGGCAACCTGAATTCAGCAGGAATTTTCCCGCCCGAGGTTAATCAGCCTTTGCGGGTCATGCCCGATTATTCACTGGGTTTCCAAATTGTATCGCCACCGCAGGGCTATCCGATTTATGGTGGAAAAGGCACCTTTCACGATACGGTTACGCTTAGCAATTCAGGTTTGATGGCTTCGGGTACACTCAATTATCTCCATACGGTTTCCAAAGGAAGCAATATTCTACTCTATCCTGATTCGGCCACAGGGCGCGTTAAAGATTTCACTATGTCAAAAAAAACCAGTTCCGCTGCTGAATTTCCATCTGTGAGCGGCCAAAATCTTACGCAGCGCTGGTTGCCATACAAAGATTCGATGATGCTGGCAAGCACAGATTCGTCCATGCTTATGTTTGACAATAAAGTAAAAATGCTCGGATCATTAAATTTTACTCCTGTCCAATTAACAGGAAAGGGAAAACTGCGTTTTAATACGGCGGCCACAACTTCAAGCAACTACACATTTGGGGCAGATTATTTTAGTGCCGACTCGATGAATCTTACCATTAAAAGCCTTAGTGAAGAAAGCATTTCCTTTTCATCAGAAAAATTTGCAGGCCTTGTTGATTTCGCTAAGCAAACAGGAAATTTTAAATCGGTAAATGACAGTTCGAAAGTTGAATTTCCACTCACACGTTTTTCGGCAGGAATGGATGAATTCGACTGGTACATGAGCCGAAATGAAATCAGCCTGAAAAGCAATACAAAAAACAGCAATACTGATATCTCTAAACTTTCGTTGCGCGAACTAATGGATGTTACTCCCGATGGTACGCGATTTACCTCACTTCACCCGCTTCAGGATTCACTTTGGTTTTATGCTGCGGAAGCAACATTCAGCATTGCCGACACCTTATTGCTTGCTCATGATGTGAAATTAGTTAAGGTAGCAGATGCAGCCATTTTTCCGGGAAAGGGTCTTGTAGAAATTAAAAGCAATGCCTCAATTTCGCCATTGCACGATGCCATGATCATTGCAGATACCACAAATAAAATCCATCTTATCACCAATGCCCTCGTAAATATCGAATCACGGTATTCATACAATGCCAGCGGAACTTATGCTTATGTTAATTTGGTGGATGAAACCCAGATTATCGACTTCGACCGCATCATGGTTGACACGAGTTATCAAACAATTGCCGAAGGAAAAATAACTGCAGAACAAAGTTTTATGTTCAGCCCCCGGTTTTCGTATCAGGGATCTGTGTCGCTGAATGCAGGTAATCCACAGCTCTATTTTGACGGAGCCTATAAAACAATTCAGGATTGTAACCCGGCTTTGTCGAAATGGGTAAGTTTTGAAGAACGTATCAATCCTGACAGCCTTGCTTTTCCGGTGTTACCAACCATTGAAGAGTATGGACAGAAAACGCTTTATGCAGGCTTTTTCCATTCCAACGAAGAAAACAGGGTTTACCCGGCATTTTTATCCCGGCAATCCTATTACAGCGATACCCTGATGATGTCGGTTGATGGCTTGCTAACAGAAAGGAAAAACGGCACCGAGTTTCTGATTACTGCTCCTGAAGATTTGGGCACAGGCGAAAAAGAATATCCTGACTGGCCCTATTTGGCCTTCGACACCAAAGATTGTAAAATCACAGCCTCGGGTGCAGTGAATTTCGGGACAAACTTTGGCAAAGTTGAAATGGAAGCTTTCGGGCTGGCAGAGCATTTTATCATTCCTGATTCTACAAGATTCCAAATATTTTTTACCCTCGATTTCTTTTTTAATGATGAAGCCCTGGAATACCTTGCCCAAAGTCTTAAAACAGCAAACAGCCCGGGCATTGAAACTTCAAACCCTGTTTCTGCCGTTGCGTACAACCTTTTGCTTGGAGAAGAAGAAGCCAAAAGATTTACCTTCGAGCTGAATAGTTTCGGATCGTCACGTAACATACCGGATGCATTAAATAAAAGTTTGGTTATCGCAGATGTTAAACTATCCTACCATCCCGAAACCAGATCTTTTATTTCAGAAGGCAAGATTGGAATTGGAATGGTAGGCGGGCAATCCGTGAATAAATACTTTGACGGCAACCTGGAAATTGTGAGGAAAAGAAGCGGTGACATCATCCAGCTTTACATAGAAATCGACCGCAGGAACTGGTATTTTTTCAATCATACAGGAAATCTGATGCAAACAATTTCATCACAAACAGACTACAACAGGCTAATTAGCGATGAAGAGGCCGGCGACCGCACCAGTAAGGCCGACAAAGGGGAAGCAGCTTATCGCTACATCATTTCTACCACACAAAAGAAAAATCGATTTTTACGGGCAGTACGTTCATTGGAAATAAACGATGAGGAGGAGTAATTTATGGAATCAACACTTTTAGTTACAGGAATTATTTTGGCTTATCTGCTTGGGTCGATTCCATCGGCAGTATGGGTTGGCAAAACTTTCTACGGCATCGATGTGCGAACACAGGGAAGTGGAAATGCAGGAGCTACCAATACGATACGTGTGCTCGGTGCCAGGGCAGGTATCCCGGTATTATTGATGGATGTTTTGAAAGGCTGGGCTGCAGTTTACCTATGCAAATATTTTGTACCCGAATTCTTTACAATGCCGCAAACGGATACCTACAAAATAACAGTTGCCGCAGCAGTAGTTTTAGGGCATGTATTCCCGTTATTTGCCGGATTTAAGGGAGGCAAAGGAATTGCAACCCTGCTGGGCGTTGGCATTGCACTGTTTCCAATCGCTGTTTTGGTTATTATCGGTATTTTTGTTGTCATACTCATTCTAACAAAATACGTATCTCTATCCTCTATTACCGCGGCCATAAGCTTCCCTTTTATGGTCATTTTTCTGTTCAACCCGGGGTCGCTCCCCTTAATTATACTTTCTGTTTTCGTGGGAATATTTGTTCCCATAACCCATCGCAAAAATATTAACCGATTACTGAATGGAACCGAATCAAAATTCAGCTTGAAGAAGAAAAAACAAACTCCCCCAAACCGTTAATAACATTTTAAAAAATTTGGATTGGTCTAATGCATTGAAATCATTACTTTTGCGGTTCGTTTTTTTGCAACACAACAATCAATGTTATCGGAATATTATAAAAACCTGCAGATTAGCTTTGGCTGAAAACCTGACAAACAATAGCCAATTGGTAAAAAAGCAGCTTATTGAAAAAAATTAAATCATTAAAATATTTAGAAAAATGAAGTTCATTGTATCGAGTGCTTTATTGTTAAAAAATTTACAATCCATTGGCGGAGTGGTTAGTTCAAATAATACCCTCCCCATTCTTGACGATTTCCTTTTTGAAATCAGTGAAGGCAACCTTAGGGTAACAGCCTCAGACCTTGAAACTACAATGTCGGTGATGCTAAAACTTACATTGAGCGAAGATGAAGGTAAAGTGGCCATTCCAGCCAGAATATTAATCGACACCCTGAAAACCTTCGCAGATGTGCCTGTAACATTCACCATAAACGAGGAAAATTTTTCGGTGGAAATGACTGCCGGAGAAGGTAAATACAAACTCAACGGGCACAATGGGAACGAATATCCGGAAACCCCGACCATAGACAATGGCAACTCATTTGAAATCAGTTCTGACTCTTTGGCCGAAGCCATTTCCAAAACTGTATTTGCAGCCGGTAATGACGAACTCAGACCGGTGATGTCGGGGGTATTGATGGAGCTCACCGAAGACAGCATATCCTTTGTAGCCACCGATGCCCACAAACTCGTAAGATATTCGAGGAAGGACATAAAACCCCAAAGAGAAGAATCGATTATTCTGCCTACCAAACCATTGAACCAAATAAAACATATTCTTCAAACCGACGAGAACCATGTAAAAGTGGAGTACAACGAAAAAAATGCGTTTTTTGGTTTCGGAAACATCCGGTTGATCTGTAAGCTCATCGTAGGAAAATATCCAAACTATCGTGCGGTTATTCCTGCTGAAAACCCCAACAAACTGCAACTTGAAAGGGCTCTTCTGCTCAATACCATCAAAAGGGTGTCGCTGTTTGCCAACCAATCAACCCACCAGATCAGGTTTAAAATTTCAGGACAATCACTGGAACTTTCTGCCGAAGATATCGATTACTCAAACGAAGCCGTTGAAACCATCAACTGTAACTACGATGGCGAAAACCTGGAAATTGGCTTCAACTCGAAATTTATGCAGGAGATGCTTAGCAACATCAGCACCAGAGAAGTACTCATAGAGATGTCGCAGCCCAACCGCGCCGGATTGATACATCCAATAGAAACTTCCAATCAGAGTGATGAGGATATTTTAATGCTTGTGATGCCGGTGATGCTAAACAGCTAACAACAATTCAAACTGAAGAGATGAGTTCCCGAAAAATTTTCAGAACCTCCGTTTTCTGAAATGATTTCAAAACGTATTCATCTCTTTTTTTTTTACCAAAATATAACCATCGTACAACCTCAAAACATTTCATGTCGATTATCGTAAAAAATATCAGCAAACTATACAGCGAACAAAAAGCCCTCGATAATGTATCCATTGAAATTTCGCCCGGGCATATCGTTGGATTGCTCGGCCCGAATGGTGCCGGAAAATCCACCCTGATGAAAATCCTTACAGGATTTATACCTCCGTCATCAGGCAAAGTTGAGATTGATGGTTTGGATATTTTTGAAGATTCTCTTGAAATCAGAAAAATAATTGGCTACCTGCCTGAAAACAATCCACTCTATCCTGAAATGTTTGTAAAGGAATTTCTTTCATTTGCAGGAGGCCTCCATCAAATCAAAAACCTGAAAAATCGTGTGGATGAGATTATACAACTCACCGGACTGGAGGTTGAAAAAAGAAAAAAAATCGGAGCCTTGTCGAAGGGATACAAACAGCGTGTAGGACTTGCACAGGCACTGATTCATGATCCGCGAATTTTAATTCTCGATGAGCCCACTTCGGGCCTCGACCCGAATCAACTTGTAGAAATAAGAAACCTCATCCTAAGCATCGGAAAAGAAAAAACGGTGATGCTCTCTACCCACATTATGCAGGAGGTGGAAGCCCTTTGCGACAGAGCCATCATCATCAACAAGGGCAAAATTGTTGCTGACGATACCACCTCCAACCTTCAAATGATAAGGATGGGAGAAAACCTGCTTCAGGTGGAATTCAACCAAAGCATCAATCACAACAAACTTAGTAAACTTGAAGGAATTATAACCCTGAAAAATATTTCGGGAAATGTATGGGAGATAGCTGTTGCCGGTGAAAAAGACATACGTCAGGAAGTTTTTCAATGGGCAGTTTCAGAAAAAATAAGTGTGCTTTCGATGCAAAAGAAAGAACAAACACTTGAGCAGATTTTTCAAAATTTTACAAATCCTTAGCAGGGCTTTTCAGCTTTGTAAATTATTGACAAGCTCGCTATCACGATTTATCAATTTATTTTATATTTTTGCCGCGCTTTCGGGAAGAAAGTATATCCCGAAAATGGAAAGATTTGATTGATTGCAACCATTTAAAAAAATGCTAAAACAACACGTTTTACCATCCTTTCAATCAGCAATCCTTCCTCAATTTTGATTGTTTAATTTTAAAACTATTATAAAATGAGTTATTTATTCACCTCTGAATCGGTGTCGGAAGGACATCCTGATAAAGTTTCCGATCAAATTTCTGATGCACTCCTCGATGCATTTCTGGCACGCGACAAAGAATCGAAAGTTGCCTGCGAAACCCTTGTTACCACAGGCCTTGTTGTGTTGAGCGGAGAAGTGAGAACAACAGCTTATGTTGATGTTCAGGAAACAGCAAGAGAAATTATTAATAAAATAGGATATACCAGGCAATCTTACCGTTTCGATGGTAATTCATGCGGTGTAATTTCAGCAATTCACGAGCAATCGGGCGACATCAATCAGGGTGTTGTGCGCGAACGCGAAGAAGACCAGGGTGCCGGTGATCAGGGAATGATGTTTGGCTACGCCATCCGCGAAATGGAAAATTACATGCCCCTCCCGATAGAGCTTGCACATATTTTGATGCAGGAACTGGCTGCCATCCGCCACCAAGGCAATGAAATGACTTACCTTGCCCCTGATTCCAAATCGCAGGTTACCGTTGAATATGACGACAACAACAAACCCTTGCGCATCGACACAATTGTAGTTTCAACCCAACACGATGATTTTGACGAAGAAAAGGCCATGCTGGCAAAAATTGAAGACGATGTGCAGCATATTTTGATTCCACGGGTAAAAAATAAAATTCCTGAAAAATATAAAAGACTTTTTGAGCAAAATTACAAACTGCATGTAAATCCTACAGGCAAATTTGTTGTGGGCGGCCCACATGGTGATACCGGCCTTACAGGAAGAAAAATTATTGTGGACACATACGGTGGAAAAGGCGCACACGGAGGCGGAGCATTTTCAGGCAAAGACCCTTCAAAAGTTGACCGTTCGGCAGCTTATGCTGCCCGCCATATTGCAAAAAACATGGTGGCTGCCGGAGTTGCTGACGAGGTGCTTGTTCAGGTTGCCTATGCCATTGGCGTGGCACAACCAGTAGGCTTGTTTGTAAATACATACGGCACTGCAAAGGTAAAGGATGCAAAAGGCAACATTTTAAAAGACGGTGAAATCGGGAAAATAATTAACGAAATCTTCGATATGCGCCCGTTTGCCATCCTGAAAAGATTCGGCCTCAAAAATCCGATCTATCTTGAAACCGCATCCTACGGGCATTTTGGCAGAGACCCAAGGGTGAAAACCGTTGAGGTATTTTATGAAGACAACACCACCAGAGCCGTAGAAGATACCGAGGGTAAAATCCACTTTTTTAAAGATGTGAAACTCTTTGCCTGGGAAGAACTCGACTACACCGGTAAAATTAAAAAAGCCTTTGGCCTTTAAATAAAATGTTACTACTGCAACGCTAATGGAAGTTATTAATTGAACCAGTTAGAAAAGCAGGCAAGTACCAGTCGGCAAAGGGCAAATTTTTTTAATACCCGGGCAAAACCATTTAAAAAGGCAGGTATATATAAAATTGTACTTCAATAATTTAGCATGATAAATTTGAGAAAATAACTGGCTACTGCGAACTGCGAACTGTGGACTGTGGACTTATTTAAATAATTAATTTTTCCATTAAATCAAAAGCCACGAAATTGGTAGTACAACCAAAAAATGAATGTAATGTGAAAGGCGAAAATGATTTTCGCCTTTTTTATTGCCCAAATGTTAAAAACTAAAATTTTGCCTCCGGCAACTTGTTCACAAATCAAATTTACAAGCTTCACAAAGCCTTCATTTACTATATTTGCCAATTCAAAAACATCAGAAGATATAAACATCAAAACTCGTTCGGGTGACATTTGCAACAATACGGGGCAGATAAATCCCGGGAATGTTTTCAAGCTCTGATCCAAAGATTCATCATACTTTTTAGCTATGCGCAACATAAGATTTGTACTTGTCATTGTTCTGTTTATCTCCAAAGCCTTTGTTTTTTGCCAGCATCAAAAAGTAAGCTACCTCACCGATCCCTCCTATCAAATGGCTGATCGGGAGATAGAACTCTACCACATGAACACTGATTTGATAATACAACCCTATGACACTTTGCTCATAGGAGAGGCTGAATTCAGCTTTAAAACACTTCGTGAAAATATTGATTCGCTGGTTTTTGATGTGACGGATATATCTGTAAACGAAGTTAAAATTGATGGTGAGCCGGCTAATTCAAAATATGATGGAAACAATATTATTGTTGATGCTCCTAATAGTATGGAATTTCAAAGCCACCATAAAATACTCTTTAAATACACCTCAAAACCTACAGAAGGCCTTTATTTTATTGGCTGGAACGATCCTCAACAAATCAAGCGGAAGCAAATCTGGGCACACCGCCCCAATCGCTGGCTTCCCTATGCACCGGCTATTCATACTGTAAATATGTCAGTTACCGTTCCCTGTAATCTGAAGGTGTTCTCAAACGGTGTTCGCGAAGAAGTGGTAAGTAATAAAGATGATACCAGGACATGGATTTACAAGATGAAACACCCACATCCGTTTTTTTCGACCTGTTTGGTGATTGGCGACTATGAATTTAAAACTCTCGAAACCAATAGGGGCCTGCCCGTAGAACTTTGGTACTATCCTGAATGGGAATCCCATTTTGAACCCACTTACCGCTATCAAACCCAAATGTTCGATTTTTTTGAAGAAGAACTCGATTTCAATTATCCCTGGGAATTGTATCGCCAGGCTCCGGTAACTGATTATATGTACGGCGCCATGGAAACCACTACCTCCACGATTTTTGGCGATTTTTTGATGGTTGACGACAGGGCATATTTTGGAAGAAATTATGTGAATGTCAACGCCCATGAACTTGCTCACCAATGGTTTGGAAATTATATTTCACATCTAAAAGACAAAGATGTTTGGCTCACTGAAAGCTTTGCAACCTACTGGGCAAAAATGTTTGAGAAATCTGTTTCTGGTGAGGATTATTATCAAAGCATCAGGAATCAGGAAATGCTGAATGCTTTTGAAGGAACAGTAAAAAACAATTACAGTGTGGGCCACAGCCAGGGAGGGCGCGAAAGGATTTACCAAAAAGGATCGCTGGTTCTGGACATGCTTCGTGATATTTTGGGGGATATGGAATTTAAAGCTGTGATCAAAAATTATCTCGAATCGTATCCATACCAAACTGCCGAAACCAGTGACTTCCTGCAATCAATACGCAAAGTTACGGGAAGATCGATGGAATGGTTTTTCGAAGAATGGATTTATCGCGGCGGTGAGCCGGAATATGAAATTTCGTATGAGCAATTGCCCGAAAAAGTGAGGGTGGACGTAAAGCAAATTCATCAAACCAATGAAATAACCGGGCTTTTCAGGATGCCATTTCATTTTGAAATTCATTTTATGGATGGATCCATAAAAAACCAAACTGAATGGATCGAGGAAGCACATCATATTATTTCGATACCCAACACCGAAAATAAAGTGGTTGATTTCCTCATTTTTGACCCCAACCGAAAAGTCCTGAAAAAAGTAAAATTTGAAAGAAACTATCAGGAGCTGATTTCACAGGCACAGAAAGCTAAAAATATGATCGACCGCTATGATGCACTGCTGGAATTAAGAAAATTTACTGCTGAACAAAAAACTGATGATTTGATAAAGATTTACAATTTTGAAGATTTTTATTTAACCAAAGCCGAAATCATAGCCCAGATTGCAAGCCAATGGAACAATGCTTCTGTAAAAAACATGATCATCTCTGCAACTGCCGATCCTGACGATAAAGTAAGGTTGGCTGCATTGAATGCATTCACCGCCATACCTCAGGATTTCAAATTCGAATTTGAAAAATTACTGAATGATAAATCCTATTTCAATGTGGAGCTGGCACTTGAAAAATTATGCAATTCATTCCCTGAAAAATATGGCAGTTATCTCGATCTTACGCAGGATGAACCAGGGTGGAGAGGCAAAAATATTCGCATCAAATGGCTGGAAATTGCCATCGGGTTTGGTGGAAAAGCCTATCTTGCGGAATTGAAAAACTATACATCCGAAAGTTATGAATTTGAAACCCGCATCAATGCCATGAATGCTTTGCAGCGATTGAATATTATGGATGAGCAAACCTCGAAAAACATGCTGCAGGGGCTGTTTCACTGGAACAGAAAAATCAGCAAGGCTGCACTGGATGTATTGTCATACTTTTACCAACAAAATATTTACAGCCAAATGATCAGGCAGGAAATTGCCAAGGGGAATTTTTCTGAAAAGCAATTGCATAATTTGAACATTTGGTTTCCGTTTTAGGTTGTTAACTCAAATAAGGAACAATTCAATTCACAGATTATTAAACTAATAAACATTCGCATTATGAAGAAGGCAGTTTTACTCTACTTACTTGCATTTACTACGATTTTCTCTTTTGCACAAATCAATTCGGGAGATAAATACTTTATTCAATTTACTGATAAAGACAATTCTCCCTATTCCATCGAAAACCCTGAAGAATATCTTTCACAGCGGGCACTTGACCGTCGCGAGCGCTATGGTATCGCCATTGACATTTACGACCTTCCTGTTAATCCGCAATACATCGAAGCCGTTGCCAACATTGGTGTGGACGTGATGTATCCCACAAAATGGTTCAACGGAATTGTTATTCAAACCGGCGATCCTTCAAAAATCACCGAAATTGAAGCCTTGCCTTTTGTTGCAGGCACAGTGAAAAATGTATTTTTCGGGGAGAAAAATTTAGACTCCCCTGCCGATGATTCATTTTCG
The DNA here is from genome assembly GCA_021740425.1 of Bacteroidales bacterium. GTDB lineage: Bacteria > Bacteroidota > Bacteroidia > Bacteroidales > 4484-276 > SABY01. The sequence goes on from JAIOZV010000006.1 coordinate 35,840, forward strand.
CTTAACAAACCATTTGGCATGAATGAAAAAATTGAGGGCAAACCATCTAACTATAAATCAGGAAATTCAAGCACATCATTGAATTATGGTGAGGCCTATAACCAGATAGATATGATTGGAGGCATCGCGCTCCACGATGAAGGTTATCAGGGGCAAGGCATGGTTATCGCTATTTTGGATGGAGGATTTACCTACACCGACCAGATGGCAGCCTTCGACACACTTTATATGAACAACCGCATTCTGAGCACCAAAGACTTCGTAGGTGGCGGAACAAATGTTTATCAGGGCAGCACTCATGGCACATCAGTACTTTCCACAATAGCCGCTAACCTTCCGGGGCAAATTGTGGGAACTGCACCCGCCGCAAGTTTTCACCTGGTGCGCACCGAAGACACAGGTTCGGAATACCTGATCGAAGAATATAACTGGGTTTCAGGGGCTGAATATGCCGACAGTGCCGGTGCCGATGTCATCAACTCCTCATTGAGTTACAAAACTTTTGATGATCCTGCACAGGATCACTCATATCAGGAAATGGACGGCAACACAGCGCCTTCAACCAGAGGCGCCGACCGTTGCATGAGCCGCGGAATGATTGTGGTTAACAGCGCCGGCAACGACGGCAATTCACCAACATGGCCGTGGGTTGGCGCTCCTGCTGATGGCGACAGCGTTTTCTCGATAGGATCGGTAAATGCTCAGGGAATATATTCCAGTTTCAGCTCCATTGGCCCAACTGCCGACGGAAGGCTAAAACCCAACGTAACTGCCCAGGGCTCAGGAACAGTTGTGGCTTCGATCAATGGCGGAACATCCACCTCAAGCGGAACATCTTTTTCATCTCCCATCATTGCCGGCATGACAGCCTGTTTGTGGCAGGTTGATCCTTCCATGAACAATATGGACATACTCAATGCCATCCAGATGAGCGCAAGCCAGGCAGCAAACCCTGATGAGCTTAAGGGCTACGGCATTCCAAATTACGGAATGGCCAGCATCATCCTTTCCGGTTTTAATCCGGATATGGTGGCCAATCCCAACGACATCGAAATTTTCCCGAATCCTTTTACCAATCAGGTTAACATTGTTTACAACTCGCCCGATACACAAAGTGTGGTGATTGAAGTTGCGGACTTAACCGGCAAAGAGATTTACCGCAGGGAAAGTGTACATAGAAAAACCGGCCTGAATTATTTTCGCGTTGACGGATTGGAAAATCTCAAAAACGGAATTTACATCCTTAAGATCTATGATGATGATAAGATTGCTACCAGGAAAATTATGAAGTTTGAATAGTCAGCAATTTAAAATATTTGAAAGCCGGGATTTTTGTTCCGGCTTTTTTTATGGAATACTGAGTTGATAAACTAACAGGTATCCCGGATGAGCGAAGCCATAAAACTGGTTTTTATAAATTTTTCCAGGGGATAGACCTGTTAGGTTTACCATAAGCTACATCATCGAGATAGCACATCAACCTTTCGCCGATTCAAACTCTGACAGGGTTGCGAACCCTGTCAGAGTTGAAGCTAAGGAGATTGCGGCAAATAAACCTAACAGGTCTCTTGCCTTGAGCGAAGCCAAAAAGTGAGTACTAATTGGTTTTCCCGGGGGATAGACCTGTTAGGTTTACCCGCTTGCAAATCTAATTTTATCCCTTACCATCCTGGTAATTCATCCAAAGGGGAAGATGGCATTTCGGAAAAAGATGCTACTTCCCATCGTATTCAAAAGGTAATCCGACAATCACAAAAAAAACATACTTTTGAAATCTAAACTCAAAATTGATTTATCGATGAGAATTTCCACTTTGCGAATTATGATTTTCTTCCTGATGCCGCTTTTCCTGTTAAGCTGCACACAAAAGGAAAAACCCTCAGCGATTGCCGTTTCCTATATCTCCGGAAATCCCGCTGAAAGCAACTATATTAAATGGCTTAAAAGCGTTGACGCTGATTTAAAATATTACGTGATGAACAAACTCCCGATGGATTCGGTGGAGATTGTTTTTGACGCATGTTCAGGGCTTCTGCTCACCGGCGGCGAAGATGTTTACCCCGGCAAATATGGCCAGGATGCCGATACTGTCAAGTGTGGTGAAATCAATTTTTTAAGAGATTCACTAGAATTTCTGCTCATCGATCTTGCTATGGATCATGAAACCCCCGTCATGGGTGTTTGCCGGGGTCAGCAAATTTTAAATGTGGCCTTTGGAGGTTCGCTCATTGTGGACATCCCTTCCGAATTTCACTCGCAGGTTTATCACCGTTGCTATGACTGGCAAAATTGTTTTCACGATGTAAATGTGATCAAGGGCAGTTTGTTGTCAGAAATTTCAGGTGTCGGAAAAGGGAATGTGACCACCAACCACCACCAGGCTGTTAAGCGGCTGGCTGAACCTTTCAGGGTGATGGCAACGAGCAATGACGGGCTTGTTGAATCCATTGGCTGGAAAGACACTAATAATAAACCCTACCTCATGGCCGTTCAATGGCACCCCGAGCGGATGGATTCGACCAATATGCTTTCGCGGCCATTGGCTGAAAAATTTCTTTCGGAAGCAAGAAATTTCTCCAAAAAATAGTTTGGCATTATAAATTATTTTCACAAAAACATTTATAAATATGATAGTAGTTACCGGAGCCGCAGGATTTATTGGAAGTGTGCTGGTTGGAAAATTGAACAGCAATAAATTTATTGACCTGATATTGACAGATGATTTTTCAAATCCTGAAAAGAATAAAAATCTGGAAAATAAATTTTTTAAGGAAAAAATTGACCGAAACAAATTTTTTGGCTGGCTTGATAATAACCACAATGATGTGGATTTTATTTTTCATATTGGAGCCCGCACCGATACAGCCGAATTTGATGTTGCAATTTTCGACAGGCTCAACCTGAACTACACCAAAACGATGTGGGAAAAATGCGCAGCTTACAACATCCCCGTGATTTATGCAAGCTCGGCAGCAACTTATGGCCTGGGAGAATTGGGGTATGATGACAAGCACGAAATTGTTCCTTATCTAAAACCATTGAATCCTTACGGTGAATCCAAAAACGATCTGGATAAATGGGTTTTAAAACAGGAAAGCGCTCCACCTTTTTGGGCAGGGTTTAAGTTTTTTAATGTGTACGGCCCCAACGAATACCACAAATCCAGAATGGCATCGGTGATTTTTCATGCTTTTCATCAAATCAATAAAACCGGCAAAATGAAACTCTTCCGCTCCCACAATCCCGATTTTAAAGACGGGCAGCAACTCCGCGATTTTGTGTATGTGAAAGATGTGGTGGATGTGATGGTTTACTTTATGCAAAATCAAAAACAATCAGGCCTT
>JAIOZV010000325.1 GCA_021740425.1 Bacteroidales bacterium
GACAACTTCCGCATCAAACGGTTCGGGAGGTTGCTTGAAAGTCCGTTTGGCGTTGCAGCAGGCCCGCACACGCAATTAGCTCAGAATATTGTTGCTGCATGGCTCACAGGGGCGCGGTTTATCGAACTGAAAACCATTCAAACGCTGGATGAGCTGGATGTTTCCAAACCTTGCATCGATATGCAGGATGAAGGCTATAACTGTGAGTGGTCGCAGGAATTAAAAATCCACGAATCTTTCGATCAATACCTTGATGCCTGGATTGTCATTCATATTTTAAAAGATAAACTGAAAATTGGAGATCCTGTAGAACCTGGTTTTATATTTAACATGAGTGTAGGTTACAACCTCGATGGTATTTTGCAGGAAAATGTGCAATGGTTCTTTACAAAAATGGCCGATGCTTCCGTTGCGCTGGATCAAAAACTCCAATCTATCAAAGAAATTTATCCGCGCGTATCCGAACTAACTATTAGTCCTGAAATTTCAGACAATATTACCCTTTCAACGATGCATGGATGCCCGCCGGATGAAATCGAAAAAATAGGTGAATATCTTATCAATACAAAGAAATTGCACACAGCCGTCAAATTGAATCCTACCTTGTTGGGGAAAGAAAGCCTTCGGGAAATCATGAAAAATTCAGGATTTGACACGGTGGTGCCTGATATCGCTTTTGAGCACGACCTGAAATATCCTGACGCACTTAAAATTATCCGAAACCTTCAGTCGCTGGCTGAAAATAATGATTTACAGTTCAGCTTAAAGCTGACAAACACCCTCGAAAGCCTCAATCATAAATCAGTTTTCGACGACAGCCAGGAAATGATGTACATGAGCGGAAGGGCTTTGCACGCCATTTCTGTAAACCTTGCGAGAAAACTTCAGAATGAGTTTAATGGGCAATTAGATATTTCATTTTCGGGAGGAGCAAACGCTTTCAATATTGCCGGCCTTACCAAATCAGGGCTGTCTCCCGTTACGGTTTGCACCGATTTGCTCAAACCCGGCGGCTACGGCAGGACAAATCAATATCTCGATGAGTTGAAAAATGTTGATCTTTCACTCAACAAACTGGAACAATTGAAGGTTTTGAATTTTTATGCAGATAGCCTGAATCAAAATCCGGATTACCGGAAAACTCAAATTCACGATCCTGATATCAAAACCAATCTTCCGCTTGGATTTTTCGATTGTACCCACGCTCCCTGCGAGCATACTTGTCCCACCAACCAGGGCATCCCTGATTATATGTTCTATACTTCCAGGGGCGAGTTGGCAAGTGCGGCAGAGGTTATCACCAACACCAATCCCTTCCCGAATACCACGGGGATGGTGTGCGATCATCTGTGCCAAACCAAATGTACACGCATCAACCTCGACAGCCCGCTTTTGATAAGAGAAGTGAAGCGTGTGGTTGCTGAAAATGCTGTTGAAAGAACGCTTCAAAATCCACCAAATCTGATTCATAGCAAGTCAGCAAAGGTTGCCATAATCGGTGCCGGCCCATCAGGTTTATCTTCTGCTTATTTTTTAGCTAAGGCTGGATTTGAAGTTGCAATTTACGAAGCCAAATCTTCTCCTGGTGGCATGGTATCAGGTGCTATTCCTTCATTCCGGCTTACCAACGATGCCTTCAAAAGTGACGTACAACGCATCGCTGCTCTCGGCGTAAAAGTTCATTATAATGCGGTTGTTGATAAGGCCATGTTTGAAAAGCTCCGATCAGAAAATCAATACTTATATATTGCCGCCGGAGCGCAGAAATCGAAGCCTTTGATTTTGCAGGGGAGTGATGCAAAAGGAGTTTTGGATCCACTTGATTTTTTGTTTGCTGTTAAATCAGGAAATCCGACTGGTTTGGGTAAAGATGTTCTGATAATTGGCGGAGGAAATACCGCCATGGATGCCGCCCGTACCGCGTACCGTCTGGTTGGTGAAAATGGCAGGGTGCGCATTGCTTATCGCAGAACCATAAAAGATATGCCCGCCGACCAGGGCGAAATTAATGCTGTGATAGAAGAAGGTGTGGAAATAATCGAACTGGTTGCCCCAGTTAAAATTATAACTGAGAAAAATGCTGTGAAATCGGTTATTTTCAGGAAAATGAAAACCGGAGAGAAGGATCATTCAGGAAGAGCAAGGCCCGTTGAAATTCCGGAAAGCGATTTTGAAATTTTCGCCGATACGGTTATACCTGCAATTGGACAGGATCTTGCAATCGACTTTTTGGATTTGCGACGGATTTCAAAATCCGGAAGTTATGAAACAAATATCTCCGGAGTTTTTATGGGTGGTGATGCACTGCGGGGTGCTTCTACAGCCATCAATGCAATTGGTGATGGCCGCAAGGCTGCTCAGGAAATCATCAACAAAGCCGGCATAGATTTTCAGACCAAATCTCAAAACCAAAGACCAGAAAAGAATTTCAGGCAGCACATTATCGATAAATCTAAAAGGATAAAACCTATCCATATTACTGAGACTGCGCTAAGCGACAGAAAAAACTTTAAGCTGGTTCAATCGCCACTCACAATTGAAGAAGGGATTGAGGAGGCAGGGCGCTGTTTGCTTTGCGACGAGGTTTGCAGCGTTTGCACAACTGTTTGTCCCAACCTTGCTTTGATAACTTACGAGGTGAATCCCAAAAGTTATTCCTTGCAAAAGCTAATCGTCTTGAATGGCAAAGACTCAATTACAGAGGATGAGAAGTTTGAGGTAAAACAGAAATATCAAATCCTTCACCTTGCCGACTGGTGTAATCAGTGTGGAAATTGCACCACCTTTTGCCCCACATCAGGCGAGCCATACCTTGATAAACCTCATCTTTTTCTCAATAAAGCTTATTATGATAACTCGGAGGAGGGTTTTTATTTTGAAAATGATGAACTCACAGCAAAAGCAAATGGCGCTATTTATAAATTTAGTGAATCTGAAAAAGGTTTTTATTTCAAAAATCCAAAAGTTGAAATTCAGTTAAATAGGGATTTGAAAATTATAGATTATAAAATTTTAACAACAGAAAATTTTGAAATGGATTTAAAATTTGCTGCTCAGATGCGTATAATTTTGGAGGGAGCAAAGCAGATGCAGTGCTAACCAGGTGTTCAAGTAAACCAGCAACCAGCGACATCCAACCAGCCACCAGCAACCAACAACCAGTCACCAGTAATAAAAATCTCAAAAACTAAAAATATGAACAACAGAGAAAAAGTATTAGAGAATACCATTAAAAGATGCAGGGAAAAACACATTATCCTGCCAACTTACGCCCAAATGCGGAATCCCGACCTGGTTCCTCAAAAGATTAAGGATAAGCTCGCAAATATCGGACTTTGGGATTTAAATTCGCTTAATCTGTTCAGGATAACCTGGAAAAACGAACCCAGGACTTTTGGAGGTAAGTTTCACGGTGTGAATTACATGGAACTGCCTTCATCACTAACCGGTGTGAAAGCCCGGATTATAGTATTGATAGGAAAATATTTCCCGACAGGAGCCCACAAAGTTGGAGCTACTTTCGGGCCGTTGGTCGAAAAGCTCGTCACCGGGCGTTTTGATCCCACCACCCAAAAAGCACTTTGGCCATCCACCGGAAACTATTGCCGTGGTGGTGCCTACGATTCCTACCTCCTGGGTTGCGAATCAATAGCCGTTCTACCGCAGGGCATGTCGAAGGAGCGCTTCGACTGGCTTCATAAAGTCGGGGCTGAAGTATTTGCCACTCCCGGCAGCGAAAGCAATGTTAAGGAAATCTACGACAAAGTGAAAGAACTGAAAGGCGAACGTGGTGACGGTATCGTTAACCTCAACCAGTTCGAAGAAATTGGAAATTCGCTCTGGCATTACGCCGTTACCGGCCCGGCTATGGAAGAGGTTTTTAATGCAGTTAAAAATGATAATTCCCGCTTCAGCGCATTATTTCTTACACAAGGTTCTGCCGGTACTTTAGGCAGTGCCGATTATCTGCGCGAAGTTTTTCCCCACCTGAAAGTTTGTGCCGGTGAGGCAGTTCAGTGCCCTACCTTATTATCGAACGGCTATGGCGAGCACCGCATCGAAGGTATCGGCGATAAGCATGTTCCGTGGATTCACAACATCAAAAATATGGATATGGTGGCCGGAATCGACGACAATCCAAACATCAGAATAATGCGCCTTTTCAACGAAGAAGCCGGTAAGAATTATCTGAAAAATGAAATCGGTGTGGATGCAGAAATCGTGGAAAACCTCGCTGTGATGGGAATTTCTTCCATCGCAAATATGATGGGTGCCATAAAAATGGCCAAATATTATGAGATGACCGGGGATGATGTTGTGTTTACCGTTGCCACCGATTCGATGGAAATGTACCAGTCGCGGATAGCCGAAGAGCGTGAAAAACATGGAGAGTTTGTGACCAGGGATGCCGCCGTGAGCTATGATGCAGACCTTCTTGGAATCGGAATCGACCATATTATCGAGATGAATTATTATGAGAAAAAGCGGATGCACAACCTCAAATACTTTACCTGGATAGAGCAACAGGGAAAAACCGTTGAAGAGCTAAACGCCCAGTGGTACGACGAAAATTATTGGAAATCACGCTATGCAAAAGTGGACGAGTGGGATCAGCAAATCAACGAATTCAACGAACGCACAGGATTATTAAAAGAATATCTTTAGGAAAATAATAGGGTAAAGGCAGGGAAACGCTTGTCGGTTCAGGCTGTTTGGTAAAAACATGCCTGCCTGGAATCCCTTTTAAGTGTTGTACAGGAAATGAAAACTGATCATCGAAGCGGAAAATTTCAATTTGTTTGTACCAACTGTGGGCGGCAATATGACGAAGCCGAGGTAAAATACCTTTGTCCGGATTGTGAAGCAAAAAATACGGACGATGCCCCGCCGCGAGGAGTTCTGAAAGTAATTTACGATTATGAACACATCCGTAGAAATACGACAAGCTTTGCAGGTATAAAAAACCGGGGTTTTCTGGATTTGCTTCCAATCAACGATTTGGCGAGCCTGCCGGGGTTGCGTGTTGGACATAGTCCATTTTACAATGCAGGGGAAGGAT
>JAIOZV010000007.1 GCA_021740425.1 Bacteroidales bacterium
AGTCGTTCCCGTTTGACTGAAACCATCCGTATGACGATTTAAGCCGTTTTCCCACATCATATCCGCGAAATCCTATCTCTTCCCATTCAGGATCATCAGGAGGGTAGAGGCTGTCAACAGTTCCTTCCAGCATTTTCCAATCTTCATGTGTGGGAATGTGCCATCCGCCGGGGCATATACCTGTGGCACCGGGCTGGGTGAAGTACTGCATTGCTTCGCCCCACTGGTAGAGTCCGCCATAGGTTTCGCAATAGGCGGGATCGTTGATATAGCAGTATTTTTCAATCACTCCGTTGTTTATCTGTTCTTCATCACCGGGTATCATATCTCCGATATCGAGATTTTCTTTCATCCAGCACAGCGTACCAATCATCAAGGTGTTGTATTCCTTGTCGCCGTAAACCACCGTTTCCATGCCGGGGCAGGGTGGGCTGGGCATGGTGTTGAACTCTACCTGCTCACCATAGGATGTCCCCTCGCTATTAGTGGCATACGCCCGGACGTAATAATGGCTGTTTAAAAACAGGTCGCTCAACTGGCTTTCAAAGGTACCGCTTCCGCTACCATCCGCAGTATGATCGTTTTCAAGGGTTGGGTTGGGCATAAGGCTCCAGCAAACTCCCCGTTCGATTACAGGGCTGTTGCCTGCTGAGGTCACTGTTCCTCCCGACGTGGCAGAATACTGGCTGATGTTGCTAACAGGCTGGGTGGTAACAACAGGCAGGTTAACCGCAGTAAAACGCACACACCTTACACTGAAACCGTAATCCTGTGCGTAAAAGAAATGACGGAAAGCCGTGCTCTTGCCTTCTGAAAGACCCCTCATCCAGGGATTTGTCGTATTATAAGACGATGAAGCCCAGAAATTAGCAATGCTGTCCATGCTTTCGAAGGAATTGCTGAGGTTATAAAATCCTCCGGCTAATGCTGTGAACCCAAAATTGTCTGTGCCATTGCCCCCATTGTCCCATCCCCGGGTCGATTTGAGCCTTGTGCCAATATCGGAGCCTCGCCAACCGGTGATATTCCAGATCGAGTTTCCAATATGATATTGGTTATCTACCCTCCCCTCCAGGGTTTTCCAGTCGTCATCGGTGGGTATATGCCAATCACCGATTTGAGGGCAAATTCCCTTAGCCCCTTCCTGTGTTGAATATTGCATCATTTCATCCCATTGGTACAATCCGCCATAAAGGTCACAATTGGATTCATCATTCAGATAGCAATATTTTTCGATTATACCGTTGTTGGCCTGACTTTGACCGGCAAGCAGTTTTGTTCCCACATTCATGTTTTCTTTTATCCAGCATTGGGTACCAATCAGTATGGTGTGATATACTTGCCCTTCGTATTCAACAAGCGGTGAATAAGGACAAGGTATTCCTTCGCTGATGTTGAATTCATAGGTTTCTCCTGATATGGGATTATCAACAATAATATCGTTTCCCGCTATGCCACTCATGGTGGTAGCGAAACCGGTAAAGCGCAACTGATCCCCAAGGTTGTATTCAAAATCTTTGCCTGATTTGCTGATGGGCATCACGGGGAGTTCATTCCATCCAACATATTCAATCCTTCCAATACCCGCATGGTCTGCCCTTACACCGGTGTTAAGCATTTTAATGGTTTTGGTTCCTGATTTTCCGGAAAGGGTAAGTAAGTAGAATTTTTGCGGGCCTGCCTTATAACAAAAAGTATGTTTCCCTTGCCTGAGTTCATCACTAAAAAAGGCTGTAACCTTCCCAACAATATCGGAAACCACGATTTGTACTGATTCTTTTTCAGGGATAATTACATCAAAATTTGTTTTCCCCGAAAAGGGGTTGGGGATATTTTGCAAAACTGTAAACTTATTCTGCTCCTGTTTTGCAGCATTTGCAATGCCTAACACGTAATCAAGAACAAGAGTGGTATCAGGATAGTAAAGCATGGTTTGTCCACCCTGTGTCAGGTTTTTAATAAAAATGCTGTCGAGTGGCACGTGTTGATCCTGATGCTTTGCAGTAAAGTGGATCTCCAATGTTGGCCGCTGGCTGAAAGCACTGACTGAAATGGCTACTGCTGCTAAAAGAAACAAGATTTTTGTTTTCATCGGTTTTTGTTTATTTGGTTTATTCCAAAATTCATTTTATCGATCATCTCCTGTGCCTTCTTTTCCAATTCCCATTCATACACCTCAAATTCACCTTCAATGACTACATCGAGCTGAGCTGAGCTTGTTTGCATAGAAAAATATCCTTCCATTTTATCCCCTTCTTGGTAATCATTAATTGTAATTGTTCCGCTTTCACATCCAAAAAAAACATAGTTGGTAGTGTCGGCATTGGGAAAATATGTTCCCAAAAAAATAACCTCAGAATCTGTCATGATTAGCGAATATGTTCCCGGTCCGGTAAAAGTTCCGGTGCTTGTATAAAAATTAGCAAATGTAAAAGGGAGCCCCCAGTATTGGTCTGGTCCACCTGCACCTATATACAGCCAATCATTATAATTTGTACCTTGAATAATGGTATCATAAAAGAAGTATCCAAAAGACGAGAATTCAAAATCCTCATCAATGCTCATATTCTGATATGTACCATCAACTGAAATCCTAAAAAAGCCCGGGTCCTGGATTTCTTCACAACACAAATCCACATAGTTATCTTCGCCTATCGCAAACGGGCCTTCAATTTTTGTACAATATTCAGACTCAAAAGTATAAACACGGTTTGATGGAAGATTTACCTCGAAGTAACCCAGTTCGTTGGCAAATACCGTGCGTTGATCAACATCTACACGTGCAAAAGGAAGGGGGTTGAGACTGTCGTCGCAAACATCGCCCTTAATCAATGTTAATGCCCCATCAAAGTTGATGAACACATCCTTATTGATGGCCGAGAAATGATCCACCTCATATTCGTACCGATTGCCCTGTTTGTAGCCGGTTCCGATTTCTTCCCACACAGCGGTTTCTTCATTTAATCGCCAAATGGGGATGGTGGCGGGAGCTTCTGCAAGCATCGAGTTGGCTATCTGGCTGTTGACCTGAACATTGGAAGACTTCAGCCCGGTTAGTTGCAGGGATTTCATTTCAGGGGTTTTGGCTTCAACCGAAATGGCTCCGTAGGAAATCATCGAGCCCTCTTCGCCATTTGAATTCAGGGCAAGCATATCCGGGCCTCCGGGCATGGATAGGGCGAAATTCTCGTCATCGGGTGTGTGGAAAGCCGTATAAATATTGGCATCACCTGAATAAGGTGTACCGTCTTCGTAGGCCAGGCTGTTGGGCGGAAAATCCATGAAAATGGTACCACTGCTGTTGGTAACAATGCCTCCGGTATTGTTATTGACTGTTCCTGCCAGTTCGGCATCCGATAAAACAGCCTCGAAATAGGTTTCGCTGCCGGCATTGGGTTTTACCCCGACCGATGATTCAAAGTATCCGTTTTTTTTCAGGATCATGATCATGCGATCCTTGTCAGCTTCAGGAATGCCGATATCCGTTAATGTTGCTGTGCCATCCGAAGCAGTAAAGCCTGACTTGTTATAGCAATTTATTTCAACCCCGGCTATGGGTGTGGAAAGTTTGTCCATAACCTTTATGTTTAGGCTTGTGGTTACGGAGGTGTTTGAGGAAGGGTCGTTGTTGTCCTTTTTGCAGCCAACATAAACAAATGCGAGGGCAATGAACAATGCAATGGCATAAGTGAAGATTTTTTTCATGATCTATTATTCTTTAATGGGTTTATCATATTGTTGTTTGCTTTTTGTTTCAAATACAGGCCTTTGCTCATTCATTTGTCTTTCGGGTCTGTTAAAAGAAGGGTTTTCCATGTTGGGCTTTTCATGCCTGTCCTTTCTTTGATGCATGCCGGGCAAGTCTTTTCCGTCCGCCCGGGTGGATTCTTCGAAAAGGCCTGGCTCAGGGCGATTTCCATGCGTGAAAGTCAGGGATGGTAATTGCCTTTTCCCTTCCTGCAAAATCATTTCCTGATTGGCAACTGACGGATATTCATCCCACCAGACTTCAATTTTATTACAGTAATCCCCGTACCATAGCCAATTATTCTTTAAGTAGAAATCAAAGTTACCATTATAATATTCCGAAACCCATCCTCCCGACCACACATAATACATCCAGGTGATCTTTTTGGTGGGATAATCGTATGTATATTCATGTTTCCACACATTGGCCCAAGTACCGTATGATGTATTCCAATCCTGATAAATATAGGACAGAAGATACCCGGATGCATCGTAGGTGTAAAGGTATTGGCTGTAGTTCACCCAACTGCCGATGTTGGTGTTCCAGTCCTGGTAAATCAATGAAAGCATGTTCCCGGAGGCATCGTAGGCGTAAAGGCCTTGGCTGTAGTTCACCCAGGATCCAATGGTGGAGTTCCAGTCCTGGTGAGTTTCTAAAAGCAAGTTCCCGGATGCATCGTAGGTGTAAAGGTATTGGTAGTCGTTCACCCAGGACCCAATGGTGGAGTTCCAGTCCTGTTTAATTTTTGAAAGCCTGTTCCCGGATGCATTGTAGGTGTAGAGGGCTTGGCTGTCGTTCACCCAGGACCCAATGGTTGAGTTCCAGTTCTGATAAGTATAGGAAAGCATGTTCCCGGATGCATCGTAGGTGTAAAGGTATTGCGAGTTGTTCACCCAGGATCCAATGGTTGAGTTCCAGTTCTGATAAGTATCTGAAAGCCTATTCCCGGATGAATCGTAGGTGTAAAGGTATTGGTAGATGTTCACCCAGGACCCAATGGTGGAGTTCCAGTTCTGGTAAATCCATGAAAGCATGTTCCCGGATGCATTGTAGGTGTACAGTTCTTGCCAGTTGTTCACCCAGGATCCAATGGTTGAGTTCCAGTTCTGATAAGTATATGAAAGCATGTTCCCGGATGCATTGTAGGTGTAAAGGTATTGCGAGTTGTTCACCCAGGACCCAATGGTGGAGTTCCAGTCCTGGTTAATTTTTGAAAGCCTGTTCCCGGATGCATCGTAGGTGTAAAGGTATTGGTAGATGTTCACCCAGGACCCAATGGTTGAGTTCCAGTTCTGATAAGTATAGGAAAGCATGTTCCCGGATGCATCGTAGGTGTAAAGGTATTGCGAGTTGTTCACCCAGGACCCAATGGTGGAGTTCCAGTCCTGGTTAATTTTTGAAAGTATGTTCCCGGATGCATCGTATGTAGAAAGATATTGAGTGTAATTCACCCACACACCATAGGAAGTATTTAATATTTTGTAAAGCTCCTTTAATCTTTGTCCACTGGCATTATAGGTAAAAATTACTTTTTCTGTACCGTAATAGTTTGAATAAGTTATGGCACTATCACAAACATATACCGGCTCCAGAGCGGTGGTGCTATAACTCACCTCATTTCCGTAGGCTGTTCCAAACTGGTTGGTAGCATAAGCGCGTACATAGTAGGTTGAGCTTTCGGCAAGGCCGGTAATAGAGCTGGTAAAAGCCCCTGTACCGCCACCATCGTTGGTGAAATTATTGGCGGTGGTGGGATTGGGTGCAGTACTCCAGCATACACCCCGTGCTGTTACGGTAGCACTGCCTTCATCGCTTACGTTGCCGCCGCTGGTCGCGGTGGTGGCGGTGATGTTGGTAACGGCAGCGGTGGTTACTGTGGGCGGTAGTTGTGTGGTGTTGACCTGCAACTCAAAAACATAAGGGGTGTTTTCGGTGGGGTTGTCGTAGCTGGTGTATTCGTAGTAACCGACAGCATTCACCGTAAATTCCAGCATATCGCCGGGTTGGAAAACAAAAGCAGTGGTTTCGTTCCCGGTTTTTAACTGGCTGGTTTCGTCCGGTCCTTTGTAATCAATGCCGTAATCATTCCCCGTAATACTGAACAGTTTGAGTGTTTCGGTGGCAAGGCCATCGCTCACCGATAATAAACAGAGCCTGTTTTGCGGCACAGCCACTTCAAAGCGGTGGGTGCCACGGCCAAGCTCCAGTTCCAGCATGGCTGCAACAGCTCCCTGCTGGTCGTACAAGGTAAGTGTCAAATCCTGCCGATCCTCGAGCCGGATGGACACAGTGGTTGTTCCGGCAAAGGGATTGGGGAAATTGGGTTCCAGGGTGAATGATGCATTTTGGCTATGGTTCATTTCAAAAATCCCGTAGGATTCCTGCAGGACAAGCGAAGGGGTATCACCCCATAGGGTGGTATCGCCACCCTGGGTGATGTTGCTCACCATGACGCTTTGCAGCGGAACCGGATTGCCGGAGGTGGCATCCTTACCGCTGAAGGTGAGGGTGATGGGATTTTGGGCAATGGCAGCCTGGAAAAGGAAGAGGCAGCATACAAAGGCCAGGAAGGGCCGGGTGAATGGTTTGGTGTTGAGTGTTGTTTTCATAGGTAAGAATTTTATTTTATTTATTGATGTTTTTAATCTTGTTGAATTCAAATTCAGGCATGGGTTTTTCATTTCTGCTAAAATCGGGCATTCCTTCAAAAGGTCTGGTTTGGAGTTCTTTCAATTCAGACATTTCAGGCAAATGATGTCCCCCGGGTTGTCTTTGCTCTACGGGATGCCCGGGGAGCATGTGGTTTTCATCAAAGCCGTGCGATTTTGAGATATCTGAAGGAAGGCCGGGAAAGGGCATTTTATTATCGGCACCTGCCGGGTACTCATCCCACCATACTTCGATTTTGTTGCAATTGAAGCTACCAACCCATAAAAAATCATCATTCATGTAAATAACATGTTGAGGTCCATAGTATTCCGAAATCCAACCCCCTGACCAAATATAGTACATCCAGGTTAACTTTTTTATTGTGTAATCATACGTGCATTCATGTTTCCAATTGTTTTCCCAGGCACCAAAAGAAGTGTTCCATGTTTGATATGAATAAGATAGCTGGTTGCCATATTCATCCCATGAATATAAATTCTGGAGGTAATAAACCCAATCGCCGATGGTAGGGTTCCATTCCTGAAAAGCTTCTGAAAGCCTGTTTCCGGAAGTATCATATGTGAAAGTTGTTTTGTAATTATTTACCCAACTGCCAATAGTAGAGTCCCATTCCAGGTGAGTTGCTGTAAGCTCATTTCCTGATGCATCATAGGTGTAGATTCCTTTTGACTGATTCACCCAACTGCCAATTGTCGAGTTCCATCCCTGTCCAATTGAAAATAGTATGTTCCCTGAATCATCATAGGTATATAAGACTTGCCAGTCGTTTACCCAGGACCCAATGGTGGAGTTCCATTCCTGATAAGTATAAGAAAGCTTGTTCCCAGATGCATCGTAGGTGTAAAGGTATTGCCCGTAGTTCACCCAGGATCCAATGGTGGTGTTCCAGTCCTGGTAAGTTTCTGAAAGCCTGTTCCCGGATGCATCGTAGGTGTAGAGGTATTGCCAGTTGTTCACCCAAGACCCAATGGTGGAGTTCCAGTCCTGGTTAGTTTCTGAAAGCCTGTTCCCGGATGCATCGTAGGTGTAAAGGTATTGCCAGTCGTTCACCCAACTGCCAATGGTGGAGTTCCAGTCCTGGTAAGTAATGGAAAGCATGTTCCCGGATGCATCGTAGGTGTAAAGGTATTGGTAGTCATTCACCCAGGTTCCGAAGGTGGTGTTCCAGTCCTGGCCAGTAGAGGAAAGCCTGTTCCCAGATGCATCATAGGTGCAAAGGTATTGCCCGGAGTTTATCCAAACACCGTATGTTGTATTTAATATTTTGTAAAGCCCCTTTAAGATTTGGCCTTGATCGTTGGAGGTAAAAATTACTTTTTCGGTACCCCATTCGCTTGAATAAGTTATGGCACTATCACAAACATATACAGGTTCCAGGGCGGTTGTGGTAAAATTCACCTCATTGCCATAGGCTATGCCAAACTGGTTGCTTGCATAAGCCCGCACATAGTAGGTGGTGCTTTCAGCAAGGTTGGTCATGGAGCTGGTAAAAGCCCCTGTTCCGGCACCATCGGTGGTGAAATTATTGGCGGTGGTGGGATTGGGTGCAGTACTCCAGCACACACCCCTGGCCGTTACGGCGGCGCTGCCCTCATCGCTTACATTGCCGCCGCAGGAGGCTGTGGTGGCGGTGATGTTGCTAACAGCGGCAGTAGTTACTGTGGGCGGTAGTTGTGTGGTGTTGGCCTGCAGCTCGAAAACATAAGGGGTACTTTGGGCGGGGTTGTCGAAAGTTGTGTATTCGTAGTAGCCGGCGGCATTCACGGTATATTCGAGCATGTCGCCCGGTTGGAAACCAAAGGCGGTGGTTTCGTTGCCGGTTTTAAGTGCTGTATTTTCGTCCCAGGCCAAGTATTTTATCCGGCTGGAACTGCCCGCTGTACTGAAAAGTTTTAAGGTTCTGTTTGCACTGCCATCGCTCACCGATAATAAACAGAGCCTGTTTTGCGGCACAGCCACTTCAAAACGGTGGGCTCCCCGGCCAAGCTCCAGTTCCAGTATGGCTGCAACAGCTCCCTGCTGGTCGTACAGGGTGAGTTTTAAATCCTGCCGATCCTCGAGCAGGATGGACACAGTGGTTGTTTCTGCAAAGGGATTGGGGAAATTGGGCTCCAGGGTGAATGATGCATTTTGGCTATGGTTCATTTCAAAAATCCCGTAGGATTCCTGCAGGATAAGCGAAGGAGTATCACCCCAGAGGGTGGTATCGCCACCCTGGGTGAGGTTGCTCACCTTGACGCTAAGCAGCGGAACGTTGTTGCTTGTTGTGGCATCTTTACCGCTGAAGTTAAGGGTGATGGGTGTGGTTTGGGTAAAAATTTGCCGAGGCATGATAAGACAAATAACCATTAAAAAGAAAATGGTAGCAATTAGTTTTGTGAAGATTGTTTTCATTATTCTTAAGTTTTAGGTTAAGACTTAAATAGGCTGATACTTTATTTTGAATGAATGAATCTCCTTATTGCATCGTTTACCGGAATCTGCTTCTCAGGATGGGCTTGGCAGGGCATCCTATATTCATGTTTGTCCGGCCATTCCCCTCTTATATGCATGCCATACCTATTGTGATCCTTACCATCGGTATCTTCTTCGAAAGAGTAACCAAACAAACTGTTTTTAGGATTGGGGTTGTTTAAAGTAATAGGTACTCCTGAAAAATCACCTTTTGTTTTTGTTTCTGAAAGATATGAATTGTACCAGACTTCTATTGTATGACAGTAATGTCCGGTAAATAGGTTATTATTAAATAAATAAACATCCATATCATTTGTTTCAATAGAAATCCAACCCGCTTCCCATTCATAATACATTGCTGTAATTTTTTGAGTGGTGTAATTGTACTGATATTCATACTTAATGTCATTCACCCAGGTTACATAATTTACATTCCAATCCTGAAAAGTCCTTGAGAGCATATTCCCCGAAGCATCGTATAGGAATACGATTTGTGATTGATTTAGCCAGCCTCCAATGTTTGCATTCCATTCCTGATAAAGTGCAGAAAGCATGTCGTTGTTATTATTGTAGGTGTAACTGTACATCCAGTTATTTACCCAAACTCCTATACTTGTATTCCATTCCTGTTGAAGGTCAGAAAGCATATTTCCTACATCATCGTAAGTGTATATATTTTTTTCAGTATTTCCCCAGCTACCTATTGTAGAGTTCCATTCCTGATAAGTCTGTGAGAGCATGTTCCCAAATTCATCGTAAATGAAGGTAAATTGCAAGTTATTCATCCAACTGCCAAGATTTGAATTCCAATCCTGAAAAACCCGGGAGAGCATGTTTCCTATAGTATCATAGGTAAACTGGTATTGCGTAACATTGACCCAGGTACTGTTATTCAAACTCCAAATTTGATACATCTCAGAAAGTCGATTCCCGGAAGCATCATAAGTGAAAATGAATTTTTCGATATTCTTCCAATTTCCAATACTTGAATTCCATTGCTTGGAAATTTCAGAGAGCATATTACCTGAAGTATCATAGGTGTAAATATACTGTTTGTAATTTACCCAATTTCCAATACTGCTATTCCAGTTTTGATACAGAACTGAAAGTAGATTCCCGGAATTATCGTATGAAAATAGTATTTGACTATTATTCTTCCAATTTCCAATGCTTATGTTCCAGGTTTGGTAAAGATTTGAAAGCATATTACCTGAGGCATCGTATGTAAAGTTGTATTTCCACCCATTCACCCAAATACCATATACCGAATTCCAAATCTGTATTAATTCTAAAATTTTATTTCCATTGGCATTGTATGTAAATTTTGTTTTTTGTTGTCCATTGGCTATTGTTGAATAGTTTATTGCACTGTCACAGAAGTAAACCAGTTCCTGGCTTGTTGTTGTGGTAAAACTAACTTCATTACCATAAGCAGTACCAAACGTATTGCTTGCATAAGCCCTTACATAATAGCTTGTACTTTCGGTGAGGCCTGTTATGTTACTGGTAAAAGCCCCTGTTCCAGTGCCGTCATTGGTGAAACTATTGGTAGTGGTGGGATTGGGCGAAGTACTCCAACATACACCACGGGCTGTAACTGCGGCACTGCCTTCATCGCTTACATTGCCGCCGCAGGAAGCGGTGGTGGTAGTGATGATGGTAACTACATCTGTGTTAACTGTGGGAGGCGACTGGATGATAGTTGCTGAAGTAAAATTCATTTCATTACCGTATGCAATGCCAGATGAATTAGTAGCATAAGCCCGCACATAATATGTTGTGCTTTCGGTGAGGCCTGTTATGTTACTGGTAAAGGCTCCTGTTCCAGCGCCATCGTTGGTAAAATTGTTTGCGGTGGTGGGATTGGGCGAAGTACTCCAACATACACCTCTTGCAGATATTGCAGCACTGCCTTCATCGGTTACAGTACCTCCGCAGGTGGCTGTGGTGGCGGTGATGTTGGTTACGGCGGCCGTGCTTACGGTTGGTGGCAGTTGGGTGGTGTTGGCCTGCAGGTCGACCACATAGTCCGTATTTTCGGTAGGGTTATCAAAGGTGGTGTATTCGTAGTAGCCGGCGGCATTCACGGTATATTCGAGCATGTCGCCCGGTTGGAAACCAAAGGCGGTGGTTTCGTTGCCGGTTTTAAGTGCTGTATTTTCGTCCCAGGCCAAATATTTTATCCGGCTGGAACTGCCCGCTGTACTGAAAAGTTTTAAGGTTCGGCTTGCGCTGCCATCGCTCACCGAAAGCAGGTATATCCTGTTTTGCGGCACGGCCACTTCAAAGCGGTGGGTGCCACGGCCAAGCTCCAGTTCCAGTATGGCTGCAACAGCTCCCTGCTGGTCGTACATGGTAAGTTTTAAATCCTGCCGATCCTCGAGCCGGATGGACACAGTGGTTGTTCCGGCAAAGGGATTGGGGAAATTGGGCTCCAGGGTGAATGATGCATTATGGCTATAGTTCATTTCAAAAATCCCGTAAGTTTCCTGCAGGACAAGTGTTGGCGAATCTCCCCACAAGGTTGTATCGCCGCCCTGGGTGAGGTTGCTCACCTTAACGCTTTGCAACGGAACCGGATTGCCGGTTGTGGCATCCTTACCGCTGAAGGTAAGGGTGATGGGTGTGGTTTGGGCAAAGGCTGTCTGGATTATAAAAAGGCAGCATAAAACGGCCAGAAATGGGCGAAATGTTTGTTTTGTGTTGAGTGTTGGTTTCATTGTTAAATATTTTTGTGAAAGTTATTCATTCTGGGTTTTATTGGGTTGGGACAGAAGTTAGGAATCGGCTTTTCATTGTGATTAAAATCAGGACTCCTGTCAAAATGCATGTAATCTGGTTTTTTCATTTCGGGCATTTCAAGTAAATTTTCCACCTCAGTCCGCTTTTTTTCTCCGAAATGCCCGTGGGGAGGGTAATTTCCATCAGTTGCACCTGATGTTGAAATATCTGAATGTATGCGGGATAATAACATCTTATAATTGTTGTTGCTTGATGGGTATTCATCCCACCAGACTTCTAATTTAGAACAGTCGTCCTCCCCATTCCATAAATAATTATCGTTTAAAATAATTGGCGTTCCATATTCACATATTGCAGAAATCCATCCACCCGACCAGACATAGTACATCCAGGTAATCTTTTTGATGGCATAATCATACGTGTATTCATGTTTATAGAAATTTATCCAGGCTCCGTAAGATGAGTCCCAGTATTGATAAATCTCTGAAAGACTATTCCCTGATGCATCATAAGTATAGAGATATTGATAGCTGTTTACCCAGATATCAAGTTCAGAGCTCCAAACTTGATAAGTATTCAAAAGTCGATTACCAACGGCATCATATGTGTAAAGGTATTGCCAGTCATTCACCCAACTTCCAATATTGGTGTTCCATTCCTGATATGTCCATGAAAGCGTGTTCCCTGAGGCATCGTAAGTGTAGAGGCGCTGATTGTAGTTCACCCAACTACCAATTGTGGAGTTCCAACTCTGTTCAGTCTCTGATAGCTTGTTGCCGTAAGCATCGTAGGTATAAAGTTCTTGCCAGTAGTTCACCCAACTGCCTATGGTGGAGTTCCAAATCAGGCCTTTCTCAGAAAGCCTGTTCCCGGAAGCATCGTAGGTGTAAAGGGCTTGTGAGGTGTTTACCCAACTGCCAATGGTGGTGTCCCATTCCTGATAAAGTGATGAAAGCCTGTTCCCAGAAGCATCGTAAGTGTAAAGCGATTGATCGAAGTTTATCCAACTGCCAATATTGGTATTCCACTCCTGATAAGTATAGGAAAGCATATTCCCGGAAGCATCGTAAGTGTGGAGTACTTGCCAGTCATTCACCCAATTATTAATATTTGTATTCCACACCAGATAGGTATATGAAAGTCGATTCCCGAAACCATCAAATGTGTAAAGATCACGCCAATAGTTCACCCAGTTACCAATTTCAGTCTGCCAATGCTGATAAATTTCGGATAATTGGTTTCCCTGGGAATCGTAGGTGTAGAGGT
The DNA here is from genome assembly GCA_021740425.1 of Bacteroidales bacterium. GTDB lineage: Bacteria > Bacteroidota > Bacteroidia > Bacteroidales > 4484-276 > SABY01. Next base: position 12,881 of record JAIOZV010000007.1, read on the forward strand.
GCTGGTAAACATTTACCCAACTGCCAATGGTGCCATTCCAGTTCTGATAAGTCCATGAAAGTAAATTCCCAGAGGTATCGAAAGTGCCAATATTTTGAATATTGTTCACCCAACTGCCAATTTCGGTGTTCCAAACCTGACTCAAGTGTGAAAGTCTGTTTCCAAGTGAATCGTAGGTGTAAATGTCTTGGTCATCATTCACCCAGACGCCATAAGTAGCATTTAAATACTTGTATGTTTTTTTTAAAATTTGTCCATCGTGGTTATATGCAAAAACAACTTTTTTAGTAATGGATTCATTGTAGATAATTACACTGTCGCAAACATATACAGGTTCCAGGGCGGTTGTGGTAAAACTCACTTCATTGCCATACGCTGTGCCAAATTGGTTACTTGCATAAGCACGCAGATAGTAAGTTGTACTGGCAGTGAGGCCGGCTATGGTGCTGGTAAAAGTTCCTGTTCCAACGCCATCGTTGGTAAAATTATTGGCAGTGGTGGGATTGGGCGAAGTGCTCCAACAAACGCCCCTGGCGGTTACGACAGCGCTGCCCTCATCCGTTACATTTCCACCGCAGGTGGCAGTGGTGGCGGTGATGTTGGTAACAGCGGCGGTGGTTACTGTGGGAGGTAGTTCGGTGGTGTTTTGCTGCATCTCGAAAACATAAGGGGTGCTTTCGGTTGGATTGTCGTAGGTGGTGTATTCGTAGTAGCCTGTAGCATTTACGGTATATTCGAGCATGTCGCCCGGTTGGAAACCAAAGGCGGTGGTTTCGTTCCCGGTTTTAAGTGCTGTATTTTCGTCCCAGGCCAAGTATTTTATCCGGCTGGAACTGCCCGCTGTGCTGAAAAGTTTTAAGGTCCGGGTTGCGCTGCCGTCGCTCACCGAAAGCAGGTAAAGCCGGTTTTGTGGCACGGCCACCTCAAAGCGGTGCGCGCCACGGCTGAATTCCTGTTCAAGGCTGGCTGCAATACTTCCCTGCTGGTCGTACATGGTAAGTGTTAAATCCTGCCGGTTTTGGAGTTGGATGCTTACGGTGCTTGTCCCTGCAAAGGGGTTGGGGAAGTTGGGCTCCAGGGTGAATGATGCATTTTGCCCATAGTTCATTTCAAAAATCCCGTAGGATTCCTGCAGGACAAGCGAAGGGGTATCACCCCATAGGGTGGTATCGCCACCCTGGGTGAGGTTGCTCACCATGACGCTTTGCAATGTTACGGTGTTGCCGGTTGTGGCATCTTTACCGCTGAAGTTGAGGGTTATGGGTGTGGTTTGGGCAAAGGCAGCCTGGATAATGAAAAGGCAGATTAAAATGGCCATAAAAAGCCTCATGGATGGTATTGAGCTGAGTGTTGTTTTCATCGGATATGGTTTAATTTGTTGTTGTCATCAGGTAAGATGGTTCTGTAAAATGTAAATTCAGCATAAACATCTTTAATAATAATATGATTAAAATTTTCATCTAAAAAATCTAATTTGGCACTGAATTGACCCGATATCATTTCAAAATTCAGGGCAGTAATGGTTACAGTTCCATTGAATGAATTTAGGTATCTCTCTGGGTTATTCTGTGTAGGGCAATTTGTACTCCAGTATGAACTGGCAGAATTACCAAGGCCAATCCAATTAGGAAAAGGAAACACATACAAAGAAACATCTCCACTATTTTCATTCCAGGAACCTTCAAAACATGGTTGGTTAATATCATATGTTCTAACTGATAAAGGATTTAATAAATTTATCTGGAGACCATCATAACCAATATAATATCTTCCAAATTGACCTTGACCATGACTCCCAACCGCATAATATGTTTCATAGTAATAAGTGACACCATCTATTGAAAGATTGAGCCATGAAAGGTTTCCAGAACTTGTACCAGTGGTTTGAAATGAAAGCTGGTTGCCGTAATAGTCACGCCCTGTAATAAAATCGTAAGTGTAGGCTCGCACATAGTACTTGGTGTTGGACATTAGATTGGTAAGCGTACTTGAGAACTCACCCAAGGTATTTCCATCATTGGTATGATCATTAATAATTGTTGGATCGGGTGATGTGCTCCAGCAAACGCCACGTGAAGTAAGGTCGATAGTGCCAGTTCCTGAATAGGAAATTTCGCCACCACAAACGGCTGTATGGTCTGTAATATCTGTAACTTGTTTGGTAATAACCCTGATACTATTACCCGTATCGCAACGTACTTCATATAAAAGGCAATGCTGTTTTTCTATTGTTATTACATCCTCACCTATTAAATTTGTCCAGCTCCAGCTTTCATCTCTTAATAAGAACTTAACGGCATATTCCCCCTCTTGAAGTAATTGATATTGGTAACCACTGCGACTTCCTAATGGTGGGTAATCGATCGTGTATCCGCCATATTCGCACTCCGGGATACCTGAAAAGCTTCCCACCAACGTTACAGAATGATCAAAATGGGGAGAAATTGCATTTCCCCCTAACCAATACATATCAACTCTTACAGGCAGATTGCAGCTTTCTTCAGTTGTATAAAAAGTTACTCTTCCCCTGTCCCATCCATAAGGGTTGTTTAAAAAGCGTTCCACATGGAAATTTCCCTTCAGGACTATTTCGCTTGTACTATCCCTTTCCGCAATCTGCCTGGTAAGATTTACATCAAAATCCCCGTCAACATAATCATTGCCAAGTTCTGAGATTGTAATACTCCCCTGCTCCTGGTCTATGCTTTTATAATAATATTCTCCATCAAAATAGGAACAGCCATTTTCAGTAGTATTTCCAACAGTAAAAGATCCGATAGCGGGTGATGTTAATAAAAAACTAAATTCATTATTATTTTGATCACGACCATTTACAATTAAATTTTCACCTTCCTGGCAGGCATAAAGCTCTGTTGGGCTCCATGCCAGCCCATCAATGGTCATATCTATGTGGCCATCGGAATTTTGAGCCTGGCTTGAATCTTCGTCTTTTTTGCATCCATAATAAACAAAAGCTACGAATGCAGTGATGAAGATGGTGAGAACTATTACATTGATCTTTTTCATGATGTTGAGTTTTTATGGTTTGAACAATTTAATATAATCTTGTCTAATTGGAGCCCCAGTAGATTTCTATATCATCAGGTTTGTTAATTCCGGTTATGAAATTGCTGTATGTACCAGTATTTAAATCCAATTTAATTACTCTATTCTCGAAATTTATGGATGCGTATGCTATTGCCCCATCAATTGAAATACCTGTTAAATTCCCATTGGGTACAGTTGTGATTAAACTCGGATTTGAATTGTTAGTAAATGAATGAATTTTAGTTGCCTGGCATAAATAATATGTGCCGTTCGAATAGCCTACTGCACCCAACCAGCCTTGTAGGTTACTAAAATCCTTAAATATGCCGGTAGAATAATTATTCAGATCAATACTGATTATGCCATTATTTCCATTTTCGGAGACTATAAGTTTATCATTAACAACTATACCTTTAACATTTTGTAGAGAAGCACTATTAGCATTTGGCATGGATACTTCTGTAATATAATTCCCGTTGAAGTCGGTAAAATAAACTTTGTCATATTGATTATCAAGAAAAGCAAAACCCTGGTTAGGTATGACAACAAAAGCAATTTTATAATCAACTTGCGAGGCGATTGGAATGGATGCGATGAGGTTTCCATTAATCGAATATTTTTTAACATAATCCGAAGTTAAAGTATAAATGTAATTGTCAAATATTTCAATGTCATAACATCCTGATGAAAAATAGCTTGAGTTACCGTATTTATCAACTTTATATACACCATCATAAGCACTTACGATTAGGTATTCCATTGATTGGCCTTGAATCGGTGTAAAGCTCACCTCATTTCCATAACTCGTTCCTTTGCTATTGGTAGCATAAGCCCTGACAAAGTAATTTATTCCTTGAGAAAGCCCCGCAATACTGCTTGTGAACTGCCCCGTTCCATTTCCATCGTTTGTATGGTTATTTGAGATTGTCGGGTTTTGGGAAGTGCTCCAGCAAACGCCCCGGGCTATAACACTACTTCCGCCGTCATCTGTTATGTTTCCACCACAGGTGGCACTATTTCCGGTAATATTGGTAACATTCAGCGTCGCAACTACAGGTAAATCAGATGAAGATGACTCGATGATTTCCGAGAAACCATCGCTGTCATAAAGGATTCTGCCTGTGCCATTTGGTATAAACACGCCTCCAGGATTACCTTTGTCATCAATCATAAAATTAGCAAAATAAAAATCATCAAGTCCGCCAGTAACAACTTTTGCTGAATAAATCTCCACCATGTCTGCATGATATCCCATAATTTCAACATCCACTTTTGCAAAAACAGTAAACTTGTTGTTTTCTCCAACAATAAATCCACCCTTGCCAACTCCTGTTTCGCCACCACCATCGTAGTCAATTTTTACAGTAAGTGCTGTGTTGTTTTGTTCGTAAAACTTCATGTTCAGGTCAACAAATTGAGTCCCTAAATCAACATCACCGGGTACTGTTGTCTTCAATAAAATCATGGGTGTCGCCAAGTATGTGTTTTCAAAATCAGGAGGAGTATTTCCCCGGTGAACAGGCATACCTAAATCAATTATTTCCTGAAGAATATCAGCCGGTACAATGTTTTGGATGTCGTTACTCAAACCATCATAAACGGCTTCATTATTATCATCCTCGTCTTTTTCGCAGCCGGGTGCCAACATAATCGCTATTGCAATCACAAATAGAAATGAAGTAATGTTTTTCATAGTTTTTGTTTTTTTGTTATTTTGATCAATTCATGTCTGACAATTATATTTCTTTATCCACTCCTCCTCGCCCTGAATCTCCTGGAAGGAAATTCTGCCATGAGATTCAGGGGAGTCACGGGTAGTCTATGGAATCAATATTTTCATAAATTTTTTACAATTAATGAATTACAGCAACTTTTTTAGTTATTGTTTTTCCATTGTTGGTTTCAATACTGATAAAGTATATGCCATTACCCACAAATTCATTGTGGGTGTTTTTACCACTCCAAATGAATTCAACAGGATTTCCCGCTATAATTCGTTTGTTGTTGAGTATGGTGCTAATTAGTTTCCCGTTCAAATCATAAACAAATGCTGATATTGTAAAATCATCAACAGCAGATAAAGCAATTGTCATATTACCCATTGAAGGGTTGAACGGATTGGGAGAGATATCTACTGCAATATTATCAGAAACAAGCTCCTCTACTGCAAATGTTAAAGCCTGATAATCAAAAGCAAATAATTTTGGAGGCAGTACATAATAGGAAAGTGTTGAAGCGTCTGGCGTAAGTTTGATTGACCCAAAGAGGGTTGTGTCGATTGAAATTACATTAAAGATCAGGTTAGAAGTGCTCTGCGCTGGCACATTAATTACCTGATCGTTGTTTAATACGACAGCATTTTCATTGTTTAACGACACTCCTGCATGCACATTTTCAACATTCTCAGACCCGTAATTGGTAATTTTTGCCTCGAGTTTAATTTCAGAGGCACTTTGTTTTTGTGCTGAAATCTCGCCTATCCCAACTGCCACAGGTGCAGGTATCTGATATGCCAGCAAGAGCGAGTTGATATCATTTCTGTTTTGTATCAGGCGATCAATATTTAGGTTTAGGCTATCGAGTGCAGTTAAAGCATTCGTAGTTACAGAAGCTTCTCTGTATCCTGCATCATATACAGTTGCACTAATCAAAAGAGCCGCTGAAGCAATATCATACGCTGCACTCTGATGTAAATACAAATTGGTAAGTTGATTGTAGTTCAGTATATAATATTCTGCATCTTCGGATGAGGCTAAAAATTTTGCAATGGCCGTATAATCTTCCTGATTTGCCATGGCCTCATAATATGCCAAAGAATCCATTCCGGTATTTGCCCAGGTAGTATCGTTATTTACAATTTTATTCCTCAGTCTTGTAAGATAATTGTCCAGGGACTCACTTCTTTCTGATATTTTATAATCCGAATTTTGCATAATAGAGCGGACTTTTTCAGGAATGTAATCATCTGTTCTTGTGCCATCTCCAAAGGCTTTATCAACGGAAGGATTAATATAAACATAAGGCATTATGCCATTTACATATACTGCGGCACCAGCTGCCTCTACGATTGCTGAGGCCTGGTTGATGTGGGTTGAATACGTTAATAATAAAGTTGCAAATCCGGCAATTGCAGCCAATAGGCTTGTACCGCCTGATATCAATGCTCCCACAATTCCTGCAATAATCAGAACCAATGCCGAACCCAGAGCAATCCAACCGGTAATTTCGTTTATCGTATTGGTGAAATTACCTGCATCCATGGCAATTTCATCAGCCTGAATCATCGATTGCAATTTATTGGTAGTTTGTAGTTTTGCTCCATTGAATGAATTCTCTGGGAAAAGATGTCCTGTTGCATTGTCAACAGAGCTTTGTTGTTTATTATTAGTTTGCCATCCCAAAGGCGTTAAGTAAATGTAGTCTTGAATGATATTTTCTCCTGTTTCAAAGAGCCCGTTCCCAAATGATGAAAGCCCGGTTTCTGCAACAAATTCAAAGATTTCTTCCTGGGCATTCGACATTCCCTGGTTGGTTGCACCAAATGCCTCGTCTATCTGCTCAATAGATAATTCCCCTACTGAAGGCTCAAATCCGTTGTAAAATGCAAGGTTAAGCTTGTCGATAGAATGGGTGACCTTATCATTTACTCCCTGAATTCCGTTGTAAAGTTTGTTTCCTATAATTGGAATATGCTTCACTGCTTTCCCTACATGTTTAAGTCCCTGTTTGCAGATATATGAAAATGCAAGGGACTTACAACCTTTTGCCCCGTATTCTGAAATTTCGATCGCATCCGTTACCCCTCTGTATGATACCCTTTCGCTTAATGTTAATCGCGCAATACCTTCCAAATCCAAAGGATCGGCAATCCCATTATTGTAATCATTCGTAACATTGGTGAGAAAATTTTGTGCCTGTATTTCAATCGTATTGTAAAATGGCTTTGAAGTCCCAAGAAAAGGCCTTTCAATTAAAGATATATTGGTAATAATTTCCTGTTTTTCATAGAGGTAATCAGCAAAATCCGGCGTTGTAGTAGCAAAATGTGGATTATCAGGTGTCCCGCTATAATTTCCAACCAAAAAATCATCAACCGCATAAATATAGTACTCCAACCCATCTTCAGTTGCGTATTGTGCAGGAATAATTGCAAGGTAGGTATTTCCTTGCTGAAGTTCTAAATCCGTTGATTGATAACTGAGTTGACCGTATTTGCGATAAAAAACACCTGCAAATTCTAACACATTGGTATTATCTTGGATTTCAGCAGTTATTTCAACCGGCAGGTTGACTGATATATCACCAATGGGAGTATGATTAATAGTAGGGGCAAAGTTAGGTAAGATAGCAATTTGATACGGATAGTTTATTGGGTTAACAGAAGGATCGGAGGCTGTTGAAATTCCATCGGTAGCTGTAATGTAATAATCTATGCCAGGAGTAATTACAGCACTACCCGGAATTATGCCACTCCAATGGGTTTCCGAAGTATTTTGCATGCTTACATATTGGTAGGTAATAGCATCAGTATTCTTGAAATATAGTATTGCTCCAGTAGTCAAGGGTTCTATTAAATCAATAATATCTGCCTCAATATTGAAAGATGTCCCCTCAATCCATGCTTGTTCATGGTGGGACAAGGTTAAATTGGTTCGGGAAATAGCGGGTATTTCACCGGGTGTGTATGACGCATTATCATCATTTTCGTTTCCATTATATTCCACATTTACTTTAACGTGCCTCAGAATACCATTAAATACATGATCGCTAGAGGCATATTTTATAAGGTAACTGTTTGCAACCTGATTTGAGATGGCATCAAGAATATCATCGAAATTTGAGTAAATATCATAGTAAGCCCCATTTGTTTCATCAGTAATGGGTTGAAATTGCGTGAAAAGATCAGTTTCGGTTAAAGCAAATAATGTAACCGAATTGTTTATGCATGCTACTTTTGCCTCTTCAAGTGTTGCATATCCCTGGTCTGGTGATTCATCAGTAATAATTATAAATATTTTTTGCGACCCTGGTCTGAATATAAATCCATTGTTAGATTGAACAATGCTATAATAGCCGGGCTCATCGCCACCATCAATCACATTTCGTTGCCAGACATCATATTTAAAGTAATTGGCATCGGAAGTTAACACACCATTATCTTCAATAATCGGTATTCCTGATTGTAAATCTTGCCCATACCTGCAAAGACCCAAGGCAAAGTCAACTCCCGAAGTACTTAAATTATCCACAAAATCTATAACGTTATTTTCAATTGCATTTTGTTCTTCATCCATGCTACCACTATTATCCATTATAAAAATAATATCAGCGCGGCGCACACCACCGGCAGTATCAGGAGGAAAAACTTCATAATAGTTTGTTTGTGGGATTTCATTTTCAGTTACAATAAAATTGGACTGATCTAAAGTGGCAATACCCACACCATTTGTATCAACCGCCACATTGAGGTAGATAAATGGAAAATTCTGTGCATTAAGATTTGTAATAGTTGCAGTAAGGTATTCGGGTTCTTCGTATTCGACACTTAAATTATCAATGTACCAACCATCATATGTAACGCTATAGTCGGAGGTAAACTGAAACGCAATCTGAATGTTGTGTCCGTGATATGGAGTAATATCAATTGTGGCTTCGACCCATCCGGAAGAACCACTAATACTATAAATATCATCCCAATTTATCCCCTGGTCTATCGAAATTTTTACATATCCGTTATCATAGCCACTTTCGATAGCAAACCATTGCCATAAATTGAGTTTATATTCACCGAGAGGGTTCGATACTTCAGGCAAAAATAATTCATCGCTTATCAACCATTCATTGGCATAGTTTGGATAATTTCCCTCTAAATTTGTTGCAGCGCAGTTGGATGAATTATATCCTCCAACAGGGCCTGTACTTGGTTGTCCAATATTCCAACATCCGCTGATATCCCAAAATGCAGTACCTGACTCAAAGGTTTCTTCCCAAATCACAGTAGCTGCTTTTAACTGCATTTTTTCACTTCTTTCGCTCGCTTTCCATTGCAACAATTGCCCTTTTGAAGTTGGATTATCTTGCTTTCCCCCCTGGGAATAAGCGATTAAATTTAATGAAAGAAGAATTACAAGAATAATGTGTGTAACTTGTTTTTTCATAATTTTTGAATTTTATTAGTTAAGAATAAATAGAAATTTTTATTTACAATAATCTTTTTCGTATTCCACAGTTTCATCATAAGAACTTGGAATTGCAGAGTATGCAGGTAATTGACTGGAAGGATTTGATTCGACTTGTTTTTCCATCTTGAGTTCCAATTCTTTTAACGAATAGCTTAATGAAGCAGCTTGGTTTTCTTCCCAAGGTAAGGAATAATGCTCACCCTGATTCCAATATACGTAGTGGCTTGAGTTATTCTTTTTGTACATACGCACATTTCCGTTCGACCAGGCTTTGTAGTAGCCGCAACGCCTTTTTACACCATCGTTGGCAATTTCGATATTATCATGGGATTCGGATTGTAAACCATAATTTACATAAAGGTCAACCAAAGTAGAACCATTGTTGGTGATGTAAATAAAGAAATACTCTGAAGAAACCACCAGTCGTACTGTTTTATCAGTGGATCCGATTGTGACTGTATTTGCCCAGGTGAGTTTAGTGCCAACCTGAGTTCCTGATGTTGTTTTCCCCGAAGTAAAGGCAGTATAGCTTATCTGGTCGTTGGTTTCGTAGCCTTCAAAAACTGTGTATTGACCGGCATCAACCTGTCTGGTTATTCCATCTACAGTTATGGTCATGTTTGTGTGTGTAGTGTTTTCCAAAGTAAGGCTTTTGGTGGAAGGCAAAACCTGAATTGTTTTTGACACCTCATCACAACCTCCATCGTTACAAACTGTCAAAATAGCTGTTGTAGTTCCGGCGGCATTAAAAGTAACAGTAACACTTGAGTTTTTTGATGAGCTTGGTGAAGGAGAACCCCCGATAAAATTCCAATTTCTGGATTCAACAATACCTGTGGAAATATCGCTAAAGGAGATTGATTCCCCTTGTATGACGGTACTTGAGCTTGCTGATATTTTGGCAACCGGAGGGGGATCAACTTTGTCTTCATCTTTGCTACAGGCCAAAAAAATAAAGCTTAAAAATGCAAACAGGCTTAAATTGAGTAAAATTTTTTTCATTTTTATTTATTTTTCATTCTACAATTATTTATTAAGCTATTGATTAAAAAACGGTAATAGTTGGTGCCAACATCATCACCATTTGCGAAATATCTTCGATGGTGGCATTTGAACACTCTACTTCGCGTGAGCCTTCAATTTGGCCCGTTTCCACGTTTACAACCTTTGTTGTTATAATAAGCAGATTGCCAAGTTTATTAAGGCTACCAATAAGTACAAAATGAGCATTAAGTTGCTTGCCAACTTTTACGGCATCGCTGGCTGTCATGCCGCTCATCTGGTACTTCATTTCATCAAGTACCTGGTCAATCTGATTACGCTCAACCAAAATTAGTTTTGAGCTGTTGCCCAATTTTGACTCAAGTAAATAGGAGGCTGATTTGGCTACATCCTCAGGAGCACCAACAGCATCGAGGTACATCACTGCCATTTTTCGTTTTTCACCAATGTTTATCAACGGCTCTTTTGGGGTTGTTAACCTGATCGAACTTCCCATATTACTACCCTGAGACTGCTCCAACTGATTACTGTAGTCAAACCGCTCGAACCCGTCGATTCCTGAAAGCTCAAAAATTTGGACTACTGCATTGGGATAGCTATCGTTCATTCCCACTGCCAGCCAGCTTCCATCATTCGAAATGGCAAGCTTTGAGATTTTGTAAAGCTCATCAAATGAATAATTTTGATCAACTAATCCGTTTTGAACATTCCAGAATGAAAGTTTGGTTTCGCGCAGTGTAGAATTGTTGGTTACTACAAATTTTTTATCCGGAGTAAAATCCATCGTATTTATTGGGCAGGCATTGTTTTCAATTACCTGTAGCAACTTCCCTGTGTTCCAGTCATAAAAAGCCAGGTTGTATTTAAAGATCATTTTATTGCCCCCTTTGGCAAGTATGGTTTCCTGAAATGCAACGCAAATTATCTTACTATCAGATGATAACTTGACATCCGTAACTTCTATTCCCGACCCATTCAATGTATTGGGCGAAATGTTGGTTTCGCGGATGATGCTTAAATTATTCGGATTCCAAAAGATCATTTTATTGTCTTCCCCTACCGAAACTATCTGATCGCCATTGGAGTTGAATGCACAAAATAATATCCCTTTTTTCTTGTGTCCGCTTTTAAGTTCGCCGCGCTTGTTGAGTGAAGGGAAATCGAACAACAACAATTCTTTTGCCATCCCAGAAACAACCAACAGATGATTATCAGGACTTATAGACTGGCATTTTACTTTAATTCCGACCTCAATATCTTGCGTTTTTGTGCCCGAATACATATCCCATACTGATATTATCTCGTCATTACCTGAAGCTACAAGATATTCGTTTTGTTGGTCAAACTTGAGGGATGTAACTTCTTTTTGGTGAAAACCAATATCATAAATCTGGCGACTTGCTTTAATATCCCATACGATTACCCGTCCTTCGAGTGTTGAATAAGCCAAAAATTTTCCGTTGTTGCTTATGCTGATTTCGGGAATTTTGGTTAGAGGGATGTTAATTTTCTCGTGTTGATAAAATGAGACCTGCGGTGTGGCCTGGTAAAAGGCTGCAAACGATAAAAGCAATAGTAGAATTTTTTTCATATTTCTGGATATTATAAGATAAAAGATCTGAATATTAGAAGATAAAAAAAGTGGCATAATAATAGTAAACTTTGATTAGAACATGTAGCTTAAGCCTATGATTAATAATAAACTACCACCATTATCTGCAGATGATAAACCAAAACCATAACTAAGCTGAGAATCTACGGCTAAGAATTCGTTAATGAAATTTTTCATTCCCAAACCTATCTGAATCGAGGCCAAGTCACCCAATTTGGTATCTCCCTCGGTTTTAAAAGAATATTGATAATATGACAAAGAAGCATACGGAACCGTTTTCTTTGTTTGATTAAAGTTATACTTTGTGAATATACTTAATCCAAGATTTGACTCGGTATCATCAGAAAAGGAAAAACTTAATGTCGGGCCAACTCCAAGCGATAGTCTATTAGTAACATATTTACTGTAGCTAAAGAAAAAATTTGCGTAACCATAATCAAAATTGGTATTTGTGGACATGTAGCCACTGAAAAGTATTTCTTTGTCGCCTTTTTGAATGCCTTCACTTTGAGCAAGAGTAAACCCTGATGCAATTAAAAGAATTGCGATTGTGATAATTGTAAATTTAATTTTCATAATTTTTCGTTTTTAATTTAAGTTGAATAAAATGAATTCTAATATGCCACTAATTATTAATTTCAAGGAAAGAATTTAAATCTTCGAGCATCAAATCCCTTAAATTCTGGAGTGCATTCAATCCTGCATCCTTTTCAATTAGATGTCCTCCCGAAACCCTGCTATATGATTTATAAAAAATTTGAGTGTCGGTTTTTATATTGGTAATTTCGATATCTCCCTCAGCAATGGCAGTTGTAATACCATTGAATTCAGACCCTTTTATTGTTCTTCCGTTTACAACTATTTCTAAATCAATTTCACTATCCGATTGGTATGAAGTAGTAAAATGCTTGGCAACAAGTTGTTCAATTATTCCCGGTGAAATAGCAGGCTGCATAAGGGTATCAGCAAAATTAATTTCGGAGCTAATAACACTGAAAACGGGGCTCAGTACCTGAATAGAAACCTCACTTGACGGCACATTTAAACAGCCAATGATTTTTTTCATATCATCGTTAAAGCTAAACGCAGAGTCATAATATGCCGTGTTTAACTTTGCTTCGATTGTTTGGTAAGGCTGTACTGAAAATATTTGAACTATACTGGCACAAATGGAATCTGACTGGGATTTTTTATCTGCTAAAATTTGTCCATCCCCCTTTGAAAATGAAATATGAAAAGGTAAATTCGTTAAATTTAATTGCTGTTGGGCATTTTTATATAATATTTTAAAACACAAACTCCTATTAATAGGGAAAGTATGTTTGTAAATTATTGGCTCAGCCAATCCTTCAATTTCAATTTTCGAAAATAGTTCATTCACCATTTGAATTGCTTCAATACTAAGATAAGCCTGGTTTCCATCAATTAAGTATCTTAAATTATCAAAGTAATAGTCCTCGATTGATTTCAATGCGCTGAAGGCAAAATATAATGCTTGCTCAATATTTCCATTGTCAGCATTTTGTGAAGCTTTGTTCAAATTTTCAATGCAACCCATTTTAATACCCTTAAGCTTTTCTTCCCTCAATGCTTCAAAAGTACTTTTTGACAGTCTGTAATACACCCAGCATTCTGTGCTATCTTCCCATTTTTGAAATAGCTCATAACCCTCCAACTGATTGCTGGAATAGGCTATTACGTTTGATGAAAATAATTCCCTGATTGACTCTCCAATTTCACTTATGGAATGATCGATGTTACTAATGATAATTGTTGATATTTCGTTTGAAATTTCTTGTAATGCTTCTTGGCGGGCAATTTTCATATAATCTGAAGAGTTTTTATTTACCTGCACGATTCCAATGTAATAACTGCTATCAACAGGCCTAAGCTCAACCCAACTTGGTCTCTGGGAAAAAGCCTCATTGTTGTGGCAGAGAATCGAAAGTAAAATAAGAATTATAGCTTTTTTCATGTTGGTATCTTTCATTAAAAAATTCTATTTTGAGAATAAGTTGTTTACAAAAGTTTAAATCTCTAAGAAGACAAATCCAATCCTAAAACCCATAATTCCCGCAATTGCATTTTGGCTTGTATTTGCAGCCGATGTTTTTTGTGAGCGAAATCTCCATACTGCCTTTGTAATCCACCACATGTGCCGAGTTGAACATCGACAAATAATAACTCATCAACTGGTTGAAGCCAAAATCACTCAGGCCTCCTGGGGGTTGATATCTATAAAACTGTTTTCTCCAGTTCATTCTGCAATATTTTCAGTGCAATCTCAATTTTTTCATTGATTAATGGATTTTGATCAAAAAACACTTTTACTGAAAAATGTACAGCTTTTTTTTGATCTTCCGTAGATGAACGAAATTTTAAAAAATTCGTAACTGCAGCAATGGTCTCCTGCTGGACTACGGGGTCTTTCTCTGCTTCCAGAAAAACAAGTATTCTTCCCAGTTCATCAACATTACATGAACGCGAAAAAATGTCGATTCCCCAGCCTCTTATTGTTGGGTTGTCCTTGCAATTCATTAGAATTTCCGCTGCAGATGCCATGTTTTTATGATGATGAAAAAAAGTGCGCGATACATCTCGGTTTGAAAAAAAGTATTCGATGCTTTCAATAACGTCTTCATCACCGGTGGGGGAAAAATGCCTTCTTGCATAATACCCTGATATCTTTTCTGCAGCCCGATCCCAATATTCAGGGTTCGACTGAACATATTGGGTTTCCTGTTTTTGTTGAACCATCTGATTGATCATATTAATAAATGCCATATCCGGTTCTTTTTTTGCAGGTTCAGCCTTATAGTCCTTTTGCTCAATGGCGGGGAGATTAGCAACCTCATTTTCAAGAGGCTTTTGCCCGGTTAAATTTCGAAATAATATTCTTAAATTCATAGTAGTATAAGTTTAGGTTAATATTGATTGGATTTTTTTTGACATTCATTATCATTCCTATTTCAACAAATTTTAAATAAATCATCCACTCTTAATCATGAGGAAAAATATCTACCGGAACCCAGTAATAAATTTCTTCGGAATTTGGGAATCTAATGTTTGGATATTCTTTTCCTAAACTCAATATTTGATCAACAATCCTGCTGGTTTCTTCAAAATCCATAATAATTTCCATCACATTCTTATCGGTAAACCTCTTTGGGTCACGTAAGTCATTTAATGAAAAATTATTTATGTTGCTTCTGCCAGGCAAGCCGGTCAAGCAATAATACAAATCGTTTATTGTCAGATTTCCTCGCTGAATATCACTTAAATTTCCTAAGTAGGCTCTGAAAATTTCTTCGAAAACGTCATTCAATCTCGATCGCTTTACAGAAGAAGGGTAATTTTGTGAAGCAATTAAATCTTTAAGGTAATTACTTAAATTGCCTAGTTCCCCGCTTTCAACAAGTAAAACATACTGAAACCATGGGTATTTAGCATTTGCAGGTTTCATAAGCGTGTATCCTTCCTGATACATAGATGTGTTTAATCCTGACATTATATTCATAATATCATCATTACTTAAACCCTCTTTATGCAAATATGTAAGAATTTCTATCAAATGTTCAATTGAAAAAGTCATAGAAGTTCCTTCCAATATCTGTTCTATCTTTTCTATAAGGATTGTTGTATGATTGTCAATTCTTTGAATAGCATCAGTCAAATGATTCTCAAGTTGTTGGATGGTGATAGATGATTGTGGCTGGGATATTACTATCTCACCTACCAAAGGGCTTTGACTGTTTAGTTTAAAAGTATTGTTGCCGGATTCTTCAAATTCGATTTCTTCAACACCAGAAATACTTATTCCTTCCCGGACTTTTTTTGCAGAATTAATCATGATTCGCCTTAACTGGTTTTCAAAGTCCTGATAAGGATTGTCATAAGTTTTAGTTATTGGTCGGTTTACCTGGTATGCCAACAAATTCATCTTGAAATCTGCCAGTCCATTGATGATTTCTTCTTCCTGAATGTAAGTATGAACTTTATCAGGATTTTGATGATCGCCTGCATCCCCAATAACGATCATATAATTTGTTTCTTCGGGGTCAAGGGAGTATAGTTCCAATGCCTGTTGCATTCCAAAATACAGTGCTTCAGGAATGTCCCTATCATTCTTGTTGTACTGTGGATTCATGGTGGTTTTTATCCATAATCCCAATTCATCGATATTACTGGATAGCTGCGATCCAAAACTTTGTACAATTTGCTCTTCGGCCTCATCACGAAACAACACAGCTCCAAACCTGAATTGATTTTGTGAAGATGACTCATCGCTGTAGTTTTCCTTTATCAAACGCATTGCATTTTGCATAGCGTTTGAAATTGATGCTGAATAGCTTTCCATGCTATTTGTTGCATCAACAACAAAAATAATGTTGATTTTTTGGAGCATTTCTAACATATCCAAAAAGTTATACATTTCTTCTACTTCTGCCTTATCAAATGCAGGAATAATATCACTTATCATCCCGACTTTTATTGGCAGGTTGGCTTCATTACTTGTGGTGGTGTTGTTTCGCTCTAAAGGTATAAAACGATTTTTAAATCCATTCGTTCGTTCTTGATACGTTGGAGACTCGGTAAGAAGAAATAAATCGTTTTTATCAAAATTTGCTGCACCAATTTCATTCTCCCAAACCGTCACTTTGCTGCCCAAACTCTCACGTTCGCTAACTGCATCGGGATGCCAGTTAATTTCCAAAGCTAAATTTGTGTTCCAAATAGTACAGTACTTTTTTGGTATCCACCCGGCCACATACTCTCGAAAATCTGATTTTTGAATTAATGAACTTTTCCCCAAAAGAAGGTAATCTGCCGTTTCTTTGTAAACAAAGTAAAATTGTGATATTCCATATCCTGCATCACCAATGGCTTCATAGCCTGATCCGGGACCATTTAAAAAATTGGGGGTTTGGCCAGGTGTGTTTAAATAATCTGAATCAATGGCATTTATAATCATTGCTTTTTTATCGATCAAGCATTGTTCGGTTTTCAAACAGTGATCCCATAACAACAATTTATCAAAATCAACCCAACCAAGTGCTTTTTTTCCTTGCATAAGAAATCCCTTATGAACATCTTCAATCCTTGCCAAGAGGAGGCTTTTACTTTTTACCTGAACTACAGCACAGGCAGCACCATATTCAAGTTCTGCTATTTTTTCACCTCCATCTGAGCTTAAATAAACCGGGTTATTACCACAGTCGGACCACACAAACCACGGTTTTTCAGATAACGGATCATTCTTACTTGGAGGCTCAGGGTTTTCTACTGGTGTCAGGTATTTTTCAGGTACAGAAAGGATTTGTTGACCCTTTATAGTGAAATTATGCAAGAAAATGAAGCCAATTGTTGCTAGTACTACAAAACCTTTTCTTTTCATGTTACTGTTTTTTATTGTTTAACTATTGAATATTCAATTACAACTTTTCTGAAAAATCTTAAATCCGTTCGTTTTTTGATTAGAGACCGATCGCGATTTACACCATCAGGTGGGGCAAATTCCTTCTGAATAATTATTCTTTTTTGATTGATGAGTTTATTAAAAATCCCTTCGCTATCTCTTGCTCTAATCTGTTCGAAGAGATTTTTCCAGCTGTGAAATGCCCGCAAATAGGCCAATTCCTTATTACTTGAATAGCTATTTATAATTTTAATTGCTTCAAAATTCACAGGTTCATCAACATACCTGATTGCACTTATAATCTGCAAAGAATCTGTAAATCCTGTAAGCGAAATATTAAGGTTAAGTCCGGGATAATCATTCACTGAATCGGCAAGTATCAGTAATTTATCAGCAACTTTCGTTATCAGTAAGCCAATCGTTTGTTTTGTGGTATTATCATTTGTTGTTCGTAATGACTCTTCTATATCAGCAAATGTTGGGTTAGCCTCAATCCATGACATGAAATCATCTTCGTTTTCACGAATAAATGGTTTATAGTATCCAAGAGGGAAGGGGTCGAGATCAGGGAACTTTAATGCCATATCTGTAAAATCAATATGGCCTTCAGCTACCACCTCATTAATATACAATTGCTTTTTGAAAGAAATTTCATGGAAGCTTATTCGATAACCATGCATCAATTGCTGTTCGATATCTCTCAATATTTGAACAAATTCCTGCTGGATATCATAAACCTTTCCGAAGGTAATATCCGAAAGAAATCCGGAATTATTTTGTTCGGGGTTTAGTACCTGAAATACACTAACACTGTTATTCAGTAAAACTTTGATCAGCTCACAAGTTGAAACTTTCCCATAATCCTGAACCCCGTATTCATCAGTACACAGCACGAATATTTTTTTTGCGTCATGTCTGAATTGTAGTTTCATTACAGCCGCATATAATGCTTCTTTTGTAACTTCATATCCCCCCTGCAAATTTGTAATCTTAGGAAGGTCAAATTTGAATTTCTCAATATCAGTTCCATACGATCCGATGGTTGAAACATCGTCTCCATAAACAACCAGATTGATCCTCCAATCGAAATTCGACCCCGACAGACCGGAAACAAAGTTTTGAATGTTTTCTCGTAAGGCATGAATGGTGGTATTCATGCTGATAGACTGATCGACAATGAAAACCAGATCGATGATTTTATTGGAAATGGTATCTATTTCGGTTACCGTTTTAATTTCAATCTGATCCGACGTACCATTGAAATCTTTTATTGTTAACCCTTTTACAACATTACCTGATTGATCAGTCACTCTTCCAAGAATTACTCTATCCGCACCTTGTGATTGGGTAAGTGTATCCAAAACAGTCAATTGAAAGTTGTTGTTGACAGGAATGATTGGTTGCGTTTCCCCTTTTAAAATAGAATATTTATAGAGAGGAAAATCATAATATTTTGATTTCAGGAAGGATAGAAAATCTGCTTTACTTTTAATATCCTTTTCGATAATAAATTTATCCTTTGCAAGAAAGCATTTCCATGGTTCATTTTGAAGTAAGGTAGACGCGTAATCGAGTGTTAACAATTCATCCTCAGGGGTGTTTAAGCCCAACCTCCTTCGCTCCCTTGCTTCTTCACTATAGTTTTCTTCAACACAGTCAACGATTACACAGGATGCATGTAACAGCAAAAACGCAAAAACAAGAATGATTTTCGTTTTTACCTTGAACGTAATTCGTTGATGGTGCTTTTTAAGCATAAACATTGTTTTTATCTGTCGATCATTGGATTTTGATTTTTTCTCATACTCCAATATCTGTCCTAAAACATAGAATCAACACCCCGGTCCTTCAACTGAGCAATGAACGAAGGAAATCCGGGGTAATTGATTCGTTTCAACCAAACTAAAACTTTAAAACATTTATAGTTGAATTACTATTACTAACCAAATTATTTTGTTGCTTTCGAAATTATCATTGTGTTTTTAGCTGTAGGAAAAATCCCATTCTCACTGAACTCAGCAATTGATATGGTCTGATCATAAGAAATGCTACCAGTGAATTTTTCAACATGACCAAAGGCATTTATCAATACTGTAAAACCGGCTGATTGTGGTTTTTCTTCCCATGGATAATGATGAATCAGTACCGAATAGATTCCTGAAGGGGCTTCGTCTTTTGGCCAGTAAATATTTTCGGGTCCGTAGCCATCAATATCATCATAGTCTAAAACACCACCTGAAGGTGAGCCTGGATTCATCCAATAAATTTCATTATTGTCTGGATCAAAAACATGCAGGTCGATATCTGCTTCATTGTTCCAGGTGAGTGTAATTTGTACATCACCAGATCCGGCATATAAGGCAGCTTCGGTGGTATTAACATCTTCAGCCTTATTTTCCAATTCTTGGAGGTGATCAGCTATATCCCCTAAGGCATTAGAAGAAAGGTCAGTTAAACAGGAAACTCCAAAATCGGTTGTGCAGCCATAGTATGTGCTTACCGTCCCGTATTGATCCACAAATTCGGTAAATCCATTATGAACATCGAATTCGTTTTGGGCAATATCTGATGATAAACCCAACAAATAATTTCCACAGGTAAAAGCAGCCAAAGGCCACCCAACTCCTCCCGTGGCAACAGTAGCACCAACACCTAAAGCACAGGGGACACCTGAAACAACTCTGCCAGTCCAACGTACAAGGTCACTCCAATCATCAATAGTCACTGCATTCTTGTAAATATCCCAATCGGCATCAGATTCAACCTCTCTAAGAATTTCAATATCTCCATTAGGATAGACTACACCAATATCCACTTTGTTACCATTAAAATTATCAAACAGATAAATATAGTTAGAAACCACCAATTTTTGTGGTAAGCCGTCAGCACTGAAAAAAATTGATATGTCTTTATTTGCATCGTATGAATGGAATTCTACGACCGAAGGCTTTGAGTTCTCTGTTTGAATAAAGTAATAGTCTTTTTTACCGGCCACCCAATAATCCCAATCTGTAGTTTGCGAAACATCAACAACACTGATATCCGGTTGCTGTGGTTTTGATTCCTCATCTTTTTTGCAGCTATAATTCAGCATAAGAAAAACGATAGCAATGAAAGTAATTAGCTTTTTCATAATTTATTGTTTTTTAACATTTTAAATACTTAATTAATTCTAATAAACGATGACTTTTTTAAGCAGTTTAGTGCCATTGAAAGATATTTTCAGATAATAAACTCCTTTTGGATAAGTAGAAATGTTGATTATAGAGCTTTGCTTTGCATGTCCTTTTTTAATTGGCACTCCGGACATATTGAAAATTTCAAATTCGACAGATTGAAATATATCAGAAAGTTTAACAGAAAAAATACCATTGGAAGGATTTGGAAATACTTCGATTTCCGTTGCTGTGTTCACTTTTATACTCTGTGGATCTTCCCAACTATATGGAGGAAATTGAACGGTAAATGACTCACCAACATTTAATATCATATTGTAAGCCATTCCCGGATTTAAATACTCAAAACCGGGGCTGCTGGGTGTCCAGGTAAGAGAGTCTTTCCAATCATAAATAATTAGAACTTTTTCAGCATTTTCTCCGAGTAAGTCCTCAATTGCAACCGGATAATTAGTTAATACAGGCAAATATATAAAAGTGCCATCCGCAAAAACACTTTGGTCAGCAACCGGATTTCCATAAACTGGCAAACATGCCGGAGGATCAAAGAATTTTGCCTCATAGCCTACCGCACTCCAATTGCCAATATTGTTAATGGGTGGAATTGGTATAGGCCAATAATAACTTCCCTCAGAATTCATCATTATCGTTAAATGTTCAACTACGGGAGCCATGACTTCAGTAACGGAAACATCAGACTTTTCCACAAAAGAAGATAACCCTGTCCATCCATCTTTGGTAATTGGTATAAGCTGAAGGGGAATCCCTAATGCAATATTAGCAGTTTCGGTTAAACCATTCCCAGTGGCTGTAATTGTAAGCGTAACAGCATTATTGAGATGATCATTTTTTCCGATGTAATAAATTGGTGCTGCTATATTCTCATTATCAAAGGTGCCGTCTCCGCTTGTGGTCCATTCTATTACATCCGCATTCTGCACCTCTGCCTCAATCTGATATGGCTGCCATTGCCATGTTTCAAAATTATAATTAGCGCAATCCAAACTATCCAAAGGTTCGAGGATAATTACAGGATCAAATTTTTGGGGGTTGTTTTGCCCAATTGTTGAAATAGCAATCGAGCAAACCGCAAAAAGAAAAAAGGCTTGATTTTTCATAACGTTGACAATTTTTAAGTTAATAAATTATTAGCCATTTACAAACTATCTTATTTCTGACTTAGCATTTCCTTGATGCCACCCAAAGAACTCAGCACACCGGTTGCCTCAAATGGGATATACACCGTTTTGCTTTCCTGTCCCGAAACCATTTCCTTCAAGGTTTCGATGTATTTTGTGGCAATGAGGTAATTTACGGGATCGCCATTTTTGGTGGTGATGGCCTGGCTAACCAGACGAATGGCCTCAGCTTCGGCATCAGCAATTTTTATTCTTGCCTGGGCACGCCCTTCGGCTTTTAGAATTTCCGATTGTTTTTCACCTTCAGCCTTTTTGATGGCACTTTCCTTAAATCCTTCGGCCTCAAGGATTTTGGATCGTTTTTGCCCTTCGGCTTCCAGTACTGCTGCTCTCCGGTCTCTTTCTGCACGCATTTGTTTTTCCATGGCGGCTTTGATGTCTTCGGGAGGATTGATATCCTGAAGCTCAACGCGGTTTACTTTTACTCCCCATTTATTTGTGGCGTCATCAAGGATGGTTCGCAACTTGGTGTTGATGGTATCGCGGGAGCTTAAGGATTCGTCCAGTTCCAGTTCGCCAATTACATTACGCAGTGTGGTTTGGGTTAGCTTTTCGATGGCATCGGGAAGGTTTTCGATTTCATACATGGCTCTGACTGGATCCATGATCTGAAAATACAACAGCGCATTGATCTGAACATTCACGTTGTCTTTGGTGATTACATTTTGTCTTGGGAAATCATAAACTGTTTCCCGCAGGTCGATCCGGACTTTGTTTTTAAAACGAATTTCCTTACCGCCATCTCGCCCTTCCACCACATAGCGCCACATGATTTCACGGGGTTTATCGATGATGGGCCAAATGATGTTTATCCCGGAAGTGAGGGTTCGGCTGTATTTTCCCAATCGTTCGAGTACAATGACTTCTGATTGTTGAACGATTTTAAATCCGGCAATTGCAAAAATAAGAACAAACAGTGCAATTGCCCCTGCAATAATGATAATTCCCATTTCCATAACTATGATTTTTTTACAAATAATACAATGCTTTCGATATATACAACCTTTACTTCTTCTCCTTTTCTAATTATTTCGTTCACTGTGGATCTGGCCTGCCATTCGTCGCCATCAATTTTCACATGGCCGGTATTTTTTTCAGGATTTATTTCTTCGCTTACAATACCTTTTTTATCGATCAATGCATCCTTGTTTGTCTTGACTCCTTCCTTTTGGTAGCCATATTTTAAAATTACCGGACGAATCAGAAAATAGGTCAATGAAACCCCCATAGCAAAGGCGAGTATCTGCCATTTTAGATCCATCCCCAAATAGTTGGCGATGGCAGACAATATCAGCCCGATGCCAACAGAACCGGCCACAAATCCAGCGGTAAATATTTCGATGATGAAGGCAATAATTCCGAGGGTTACGATGATGTGCCAGGCTTCCATTGTTAAAGCGTTGTATTAAATTCTTTAAGTTTACCAGGGTTTTCTAAAAACAATCAGTTCAAAGATTCTTTCGATAAAAAACATGGATACCTTGTCGGGAGAGGAAATTTTGCATCTTGACAAAAGCAGAAAAGAGATGAACCTTATTTCCTACCAGGCAAGATACCCATGAAACAAAATTTGCAGATCCTGATTTACTTTAAACCAGGCATGATGCAATGAACTTATTTAGTTTTATTGGTAAATTTTATCACCACTTTTCTGTTTTGAGGATTATTGGGGAGGTTACTGCCCTGACCCATATCATCAAAAGTACCTTCGGCTTTAATTTCAATGGATTTCATATCAACGAGGTTGTATTTATTCATTTCTTCCATTACTGTTCTAATCCTTCTCCAGGATAGGCCGCGCTGACAAAGTTCATCGCCCGGTATTGCTTTGGGATTGCTTTTGAGTTCATCCTTCCAGTCATCGGCAATGCTTTGCCATTCCTCTTTTAATTTCGGCGAAACTGCGTTCATTGCAGTGTTCTCCATGGCCAGGAAATCGTTCATGAAGTCGGCATTGCGCATAAATTCAACTTTATCGGTGTAACCCAGTATAAGGGAAATATTGCAATTGAGCGACAATTTGGCTGCATCAAAAATCTTTATTTCCTGCTCAGGGCTTAAGCGATCGCTACCTAAGGAAAAATTACCCATGTTTATCTGATGGGAACAGTTGTCATATTTTTTAGGTCTGTCAGTATCAGGATGAGGAGTTGTTTTTGTCTGAACCAATTCACTGCCTACAACCATATTTGAGAAAAAGGAAACATCATTCTCATCAATCACATATTCGTTTCCTTCTTTTTTGAAATGCCCCAACAGCACATCGCTGCCATCAAAGTTTTTATCGTAGTCGTATTTAAAATTGATGGAAATGCCAAAGTTTTGGTCGGTTGTATTCTGAATGGCATCGAAGGCTTCTTTGGGATATACGGCGTAGGCAAATCTGTAGTTTTCCCTGTTCACAGGATAGGTTCTGTCTCTATTAGCTTTGTTATCAAACGATCTGAAAACATCATCTACAATTTGATCGCCTGAAATGTAATGGCTTTGAAGTTCTACCTCATCGGTATCCAGCCAATGCAACTCTTTTACATATTCCCGATAAATGTCGGTGTTACATGGTTTCAGTCTGCCGTTGTTGTCATATTCATAGCCAAAGAGCTTCCCGGTATTGAAATCTGTAAACACCAATTGCATGTTGGCATTCTGTATGGCTTTTGTATCATTTCTTTCTTTATCGAACATGGCAAGCAACAGAACTACGGAATCCTTTGGTTGATACTCAGTTTTAAAAAGGTTGTGAGACATCCTGTTAACGTCTGTTTTTGATTCGTAGGTAAGGGTGAGCATTTTAATATCAGAAGCGTCAATGTTGGGAACTACGTCGGTAGGAGGAGGAGGGGGAGGAGGACAGCCTTTCTTCTTGATATAAAGTCTTTTTTCTGATAACATTTCTCCATTGGATTCTAATGGCAACATACCATCGAAAGGTTCTTTAATTTTGAATGCAGAATCGTTTTGTAAAGCGTATTTTAAATCAGAGAGATCCTCTTCATTATACACCTCCCATTTTGCACTATACTTGCCGGCTCGTTGATTTGCAGGGCGATTAAATTTGTAAACAAGACCAATGCTAAAGTCAAAGTTTGCCGGAATATCCATAGCTAATGAATCCACCGTTTGGATGTATCCTCCACCACTTTTGGCATCAATAGCATTCGACTCGTAAGAAGTTTTAGTATAATTTACCCACTCATTATCAGCGTCAATAGGAACGGAAATATTTATATCCAGGAATAAATTGGATAACAAATTGGCAAACCCATCACTGTCCTGGCTGACAGCCTTTCCAAGTCTTATTTTATCACCAATTCGCAGGTATGATATTTTACCTTTGTAATTAATATTATCAATTTGGTAACCGTAATAGTTTCTCATTACACCAAAATACGGATTAAACAATCGGGAAGGGTCATGGGCAAAGAACCTGAAATCAGCACCGAATCCATAATAATAAACCGGTTTTTGTTCATTATTGCTTGATTCCCCATATCCTACGCCAATTTGTCCATTTAATCCCAATGACAAATTACCCATAAAATTTATTGGTAAAACAAATTGACTATAGGCAACCTTTGAATTTATAGCCATGAAAGCTCCAGTTTCAATATCCATCAATTTGCTTCTGTTACCTAAGTCAGATGATGACTCCAGCGTTGTGATGCCAAACCCTAAACCATAATAGGCAGATGATGAATTTCCGTTTTCGTAGGTAAAGCCGTTGGTAAATGGAAAGCCAACTTTTGCATGTACGTACAAATTGTAATTACGGTTGAAATTTTGATTTTTTACATTAATGGGAATGTAATACCTGGGTCCAAGAAAAATATCAAGCATTGTTCCATTGTTTTTTTCCAACGTCCCATTGTTATCATACCTTTCAGGATATACTGCATTGAATCCAATTCCAGCAAATCCTCCCATCCTTCCCCATCTTTTTTCGACTTCGGCTTGTATAAAATATTGGGTATTAATTATGGCGTTTTCGTTCATTGGATTCTTAAAGAACTTTGGGGATTCATTGTATCCCCAACCCATGCCAACGCTTAAATATATTTTAACTTTTTCAGGGTCGTTGTCAGAGAGATTTAAGCCGGCTGAGAAATTGTGCGTATAGAGCATGAGAAGGTTGTCATAATTTAATCTGAAAAGTATTTTTTTATCGTCAATCGACTTAATGTTATGATAAATACTATACAAATAATAACCATTGTCGTAGGTTTTAAATTTGTTTTTTTCATTGTCAATAAAATATTGATGCAATGATTGGTAGTCATTAATCTGTTTGTTGGATGATGTTCCTAAGTCGACAGGCTTTGGTGGTTTTTTTACCTTAACAGA
>JAIOZV010000326.1 GCA_021740425.1 Bacteroidales bacterium
AAGGTATCTGGATGGCTTCGGTGAGATCGAAGACATCATACAAATAATATCCGCCAAGCATCACGTCTTCGCTGCCCGCGTTGTAAATTTCGATCCAGTCGGGATAATCGCCCTGCGGACCGGGGAAGGAAACATCGTTGCTGGCCAAAAACTCGTTGATGTAAAGTTGAGCGTTGGCGCTGTTGATAGGGGATAAGCAGAATATCAGGGTAACCATCATTGTGCTTAAAAAAATGTAGTACTTTTTCATTTAAAAATTTTTATTGAGTGAATAAACGATTTGTTTAATGGGAGCAAATATAAATGAATTAAATCCATCAATGCGACAATTTCATACTCTATTCTGACCCTACACTTTCAGAACGCTTATGATGGTTAGTGCAAACTAAATAAAGTGCACCTCTACATCATGAAACCATAAACCTTTGGAAAAATGAACTTTAGAGAAATTTTTTAACCCTACACATCCCAAAATCAACCATACATCAACACTGTGGTTCAATCATGGCAAATGGTTTTAAGTATCTTTGTCTGTCAATAAAATATCTCATTTATGTCACTGCTTTATAAAAATGTAAAAGAACTGGTTTTTGATATTGATGTATTTATCGATACAGTAGAACAAGGCGTACTTGTTTTTAAAGAAGGCGTAATCAATTATCTGAAAGATGAAAAAGCAAGTTTTGCTGACAAAATTGTTCAGATCAGCAAACTTGAAGCCTCGGCAGATAAGCTACAGCGAAAAATCGATGATTTGTTTTACCGCCATTCGATACTTCCTCAAAATGCAAGCGACATCGAGGGGATGTTGGATAAAATTGATGAGATCATAGATATTTGCAAGGACAACCTCTACCAGTTTGACGATGAATTGCCCTTTGTACCGAAAGACCTTCGCAACGACTATATTCGTTTGGTTGACCTTTCGGTTGAATCAGCTCTAAATGTTTTTCCGGCAGCGAGGGCATTTTTCAGGGAATCGCTCAAAGTAAAGGAGATGCTTGCCAAAGTTTATTTTTATGAAAAAGAAGCCGACAAGGTTTCAAGGAATATTAAGCGGCGTTTGTTCCATGAAATTAAAGACTTGCAGTTGAGCCAAAAAATGCACCTCCGGTATTTTGCCCTACACATCGAAACGGTTTCGGATAAAGCAGAAAAACTTGCTGATAACCTGTCGATTCTGGCATTGAAAATGAGCTTATGATCGTATTGTTTTTTCTTTCAAGCGGGTTGTTCCTTGGATGGTCACTTGGAGCCAACGATGCTGCCAATATTTTTGGCACTGCGGTAGGCACCCGTATGATCAGATTCAAAACTGCGGCAATTGTTGCCAGCATTTTTGTAATTCTTGGGGCGGTAATTCAGGGTGCTGGCGCCAACGAAACACTTGGGGAACTGGGAAGCGTTTCTACCCTTGCTGCTGCATTTACGGTGGCTCTTTCGGCAGCCTTTACCGTTTACTGGATGACACGTTTAAGCCTGCCGGTGTCCACATCTCAGGCCATTGTCGGAGCCATTATCGGATGGAATTTATACACCAGCAACCCTACCGACCTGAGTACTTTATCAAAAATTATTACTACCTGGATTTCCGGACCCATTTTAGGAGGACTTTTTGCCATCCCTTTATACATTCTGGTAAGGTATTTAGCCAAAAAAACAAAAACACATATTCTGATTCTGGATGCCTACACCAAATATGGTTTGTTGCTGGTTGGTGCCTTTGGTGCATATAGTCTTGGAGCCAACAACATTGCCAATGTTATGGGTGTTTTCACCTCCTCGGTAAATCTTCCTGAAATCGATTTGTGGGTCATTCAGATCAGTAGTACCCGGCAGCTCTTTTTTATTGGCGGAGTAGCCATTGCCGTCGGTATTTTTACCTATTCGAAGCACGTGATGCAAACAGTGGGAAATACCCTCATGCCTTTAACTCCTGAAGCTGCCTTTGTGGTAGTGCTTTCGCAATCACTTGTGCTCTTTGTGTTTTCATCACAGGGATTGTCGGATGCACTGGTCTCGGTGGGGCTGCCGGCTATTCCGCTGGTTCCGGTTTCGAGCTCCCAGGTGGTGATTGGAGCCATCATAGGCATTGGCATTTATAAAGGTGGCAAACAAATTAAATTCAATATTTTAGGCAGCATCAGTCTGGGATGGATTGCAACACCTCTCGTTGCAGGTATGATTGCTTTTTTCATGCTCTTTTTTGTAAATAATGTTTTTCAGCAGGATGTTGGTGGCGACAGACAGTTGACAGAAGTAAGCGAAAGATTTGAAAATGGATTTGAGTTGGATGAATCTCATACTATTTTTCCTGATAAACTGGCCGATACAACTGAATCAGAAACTCCCGGCCTCAGCGCCAATCAAGGTAATTTAAATCCGATTGATGAAAACAACAGGAGTATCCACATTTATTACCTGCTTATTTTAACCCTTTTCATCGCAACAATTGCAGCACTGATAATTTGGATCCGAAAATTAAAAAAAAGGCTTACGCTTGTGACCTTTCAAAATGAGGCCAAAGAAAACAACTATCAATTGAAAATTGAGCGCCTGGCAAAAAGCCTCGACAACAAAATGCACTTGCAGGAGGATCTTAGCAGAGAGCTAAAATTCCGTCAGGGCGAAATGATAACAATGGCTATGAGTATTTTGAGGAAAAATGAATTCCTTAATGAGTTGAAGGAGGAGGTAGTTAAAATAAAATCAAACGTAAAGGAGCAGGAAACAAGGCTTGGATTGAACAAGCTTTCGCTGATGATTACACAGGATTTATCCCTGGATCGCGACAGGGAAAAGTTCCAGATGAACATCAATGAGCAACACAGTAATTTCATTCACAAACTCAGCGAAGCGTTTCCTTCGATGACTGATAATGAGAAACGCCTTGCTTCGATGTTGCGTCTTAATTTATCCTCAAAAGAAATTGCCTCCATTCTGAATATATCCACCAAAAGCGTTGAAATGAACAGGTATCGTTTGAGGAAAAAACTAAAAGTTGAACCAAAAATCAGCCTCAGCGATTTTATCAGGGATTTTTAATGGATGGGCTTAACATCCGAAGGATATTTGTATCTGAATTTCAACCACGAGAAATTAAGTAACGAATAACAGGTAAATCGGGTAAAGCAAAAGCATGATAATCCCAAATGGGAAACAGTTTTAATGTTCATTAAATCAATGGATAAAGGTTTTGAGAGTGTTTAAAAAGACAGATTGTAGGGTCGTTGTAGAGGCTGATTTTTTAGCTGCATACCGTTAATGATGTTATTTAGCCGGCAAATCTTGATTCTATTTTCGAACTAAAAACTAAAATGTATGAAAAGAACAATTTACAAGACTTTAACTTTCGTCGGGCTGATTATACTCTTTCTGGCAAGCAATGATGTTTTTTCACAGGATGGCAATGTTGTTACAGGCAAAGTGTTTCCTGCGGGTATGCTCACACCCATGCATGATGTAGCTGTTCAGATTGAAGGAAACGATGCTACCCTCACGAGTACTGATGGAAGTGGGTTTTTCAGAATGGTGATTCCCTCCTTTCCCGTTACCTTAGTGTTTAATATTGAAAATTATCAGGAGCAAAAAGTTACTGTAAAAAGAGCTTCTGACATAACCGTTTATCTGAGCGCAGGCGAGATCGAAAAAAATGATTATGGCCAGGATGTTGGCATTCGCGTGGCACTCAATCCTGAGTCGAGAGATGGAATTCTCATGTTTTCGTCCACCGACAAGAGGTTTAAATACTGGTTCGACAACAGGGTATATTTTGATGGTGCTGCATACTTTGGCGACAACACCTATCAGGGTATAAAACATGAAATAGGAAATGGTGTGAATATCCGCAGAATGCGCTTTGCCATGAAAGCCATCATTTATGGAAACTGGGGTGGCGAAATTGATTTTGATTTCGGCAACAACGCCGTTGACATCAAAGATGCCTACATCCGCTATATCGGAAAAAACTGGCAGGTAAAAGCAGGGCAATTCAGAGAGCCCTTTTCAATCGAAACGATGACTACTTCGAGATACCTCACCTTCATAGAAAGGCCTTATGCCGCCGAGCAAGCCCCATCACGCAGCCTTGGGGTGGATTATAAAGTTTTTTCAAACCACCTATATTTAGAAGGAGGACTGTTTTCGAGTACCGTAGCCAACGATTTGATGAGGGATCAGAATAAAAGTAAGGGAACCAATTCGGGTTGGTCGGTAACAAGCCGTTTGGCCTGGGCTCCCATCAAAAAAGATAAGGAAGTCCTGCACTTTGGGATTTCAGGTTCGTATCGTACACCAAAACTTCCTGAAATTGGCGACCCTGAAAACAGCTTCAGATATGCCGAAAATGCCGAAACTGAAATTAACCGCAAAAAATACATCGACAGCGATTGGGTAAGCAATTGTGATCACAAAACCGCTTTGGGACTGGAAGCGGCCTATGCTTTCAAGAATATTCGTTTTCAGGGAGAATACATCAGAGCAGATATTACAAGGGATGCAGATAAAGTTCCTGATGGTGAAGACAAATACGAACAATCTGGTTTTTATGTGCAGGGTTCATGGCTGATCAACAATGGCGATTATTATTACAATATGACAGATGCCGAGTTTTCGCAAATCGATTTCAGGGAAATGAACAAGGGCGTATTTGAAGTGGCACTGAGATATTCATACATGAATGCCAACACCTTTAAAGATGGAGAAGATATACCTTTCATTCCGGGAGGCGCAGGTGAAACCTACACTATTGGTATTAATTATCATGTGAATTATAATGTAAAATTCATGCTCAACTATGCCTACCTGAACCACGACCGCTGGGC
Organism: Bacteroidales bacterium; assembly: GCA_021740425.1. Taxonomy (GTDB): domain Bacteria; phylum Bacteroidota; class Bacteroidia; order Bacteroidales; family 4484-276; genus SABY01. The sequence continues at coordinate 4,824 of JAIOZV010000326.1, forward strand.
CGATGGAAAAGGCTCGTACATTACAGACGAGGCTGATCCCTTGCCTTCCGGCGAAGCAGGAATCGATTTCAGCACCATACAGGCAAGAGTTCTCATTGCTTTTTAATCTCTTAAACATTAATCAATAAATTTGCAAAACATGAAAAGATATATTTTAACAGGATTTATTTTGGCCTTGTTCTTTAGTAGCTGCGT
>JAIOZV010000008.1 GCA_021740425.1 Bacteroidales bacterium
TAAGCATCGAAGGCAGTGCCAACATCGAAATACTTCCGGGAGGCTGCCTGACGGTGTCAGGATATTTAAGAAATTACAATGGCAGGGCCGGCATCGTGGTAAATTCTGACGAAGTAGGCACAGGCTCTCTGATTACTGATCAATCCGTTTTATCAACCGTTCAACGCCACATCTCAGCCTGGACAAGTGATGTGCATGGATGGCACTTTCTTTCTTCGCCTGTTTCATCGCAGGCCATCCAGCCGGAGTTTGTCCCAGATCCACCAACAGCAAATCAGGACTTTTTTAGTTGGGATGAAGCCACGGCAACCTGGATCAATACCAAGATTAATGATGGTGGAAGCCTGGTTTGGAACCCTGAATTTGAAACAGTATTTGTTTTGGGAAAAGGCTATCTGACAGCCTACGACAGCGACCAAATCAAATCTTTTGAGCAAGTTTTAAATGTGCAAGATGTAAGGCTTACCAATCTTTCCTGCTCAGGCAGCGATTATTCCGGCTGGCATTTGTTGGGAAATCCTTTTCCATCGGCCATTGCCTGGAACGACGGCAACTGGAACATGAGTAACATTGCAGGAACCGCCAAAATATGGAACGAAAGCAACGCATCTTACACCGATATTCCGGCCAACGGCATCATCCCGGCCATGAACGGCTTTATGGTGCAGGTTACTGAAGGTTCAGGTTCGCTCACCATACCTGCTGCATCACGCACACACGATGATCAGAGCTGGTATAAAAATTCTGGTTATCCTAAAATTAAATTATTGGTGAAAGATCTGGATCAGAACACAGCCCAGGAGAGCACTATCCTGTTCCATCCCGAAGCTACCGAAGATTATAATCCCAAACTGGAATCCCGTTTCCTGGCCGGCTATGCCCCACAGTTTTATTCGGTTTCGGGCGAGGAAAAATTTTCAACAATCGCATTGCCAATAAATGGGTTACAATCCGAAATCCAAATGGGATTTGAAAAAAATAATATGGGTTTCCATATAATTGAAACTGTTGAAACATCTGATAATTTGAATGTATTCCTGCTCGATCGGAAACTGGAATTGGAATATGACCTCACCGGCGGCGGATCTTATTTGTTTGAAGCCGCGGATGGGGATGATATTTTCAGATTCAGCTTAAAGTTTGAAAGTACTGGGGTTGATTATCTTTCAAACCAAAGTGTTGTTACATGGATGTTTAACAACGAGTTGTATGTTACCGGGACTGATAAATCTGTGTTGGTGCAAGTATTTAATTTGACCGGTCAGTTACTTCAATCACATCAAATTAGGGGAGCAGGGATGCACATCATTTCGGTTAATCAGCCAACCGGAATGTATCTTGTTCGTTTAGGCAGCTCAGATATTTACCAGGTTCTTAAATTTTATATTTACAGGAATAATAATTAAGTTGATCATTAGACATCTTTTTACCATGACAAAAATCAAATTTGCAAATCGGGTATTTGTAATTATTATTTTTCAGGCGTTTTGTTCGCTTTCACAGGCTCAAACATCGGGCATTCCTTTTATTACAGTTGACCAGTTTGGGTATCTGCCGAATGCCGAAAAAGTCGCTGTATTAAGTAATCCACAAACTGGATTTAATGCTTCCGACACTTATACACCGGGAGCTGACATCGAAGTAAGAAAAGTATCTGACAGTTCAATAGTTTTCACAGGTAGTGCGAATGCATGGAACATCGGGATAACCCATAACCAGTCAGGCGACAAAGCCTGGTGGTTCGACTTCAGTAATTTAACAGCTTACGGCGAATACTTTATTAATGATCCTGAAAATGATATTTCTTCGGAGTCATTCAAAATAAGCGATTTAGTGTATAAAGATGCTTTGCGTGAGTCTGTGCGTACTTTTTATTATCAACGCTGTGGAATAGCCAAATCAACACCCTATTGTGATTCTTACTGGTCAGATGGTGTTTGCCACCATGGAAATGAACAGGATTTGGATTGCCGCCTGGTTACGAACCCGATTGCAACTACATCAAAGGATTTATCAGGAGGATGGCATGATGCCGGCGATTACAACAAATACATCAACTATGCTGCACCGGCGGTTCACGACTTGTTGTTTGCCTATGAATTTTACCCTGACATTTGGCATGAAGATTTTAGCATCCCTGAATCAGGAAATGGGATTGCGGATATTTTGGATGAAGTAAAATACGAGCTCGACTGGATGCTTAAAATGCAGGAAAGCAATGGCTCGGTATTGCACAAAGTTTCGGCGATCAACTGGGATGATGCCGAAAGTCCGCCTTCTGCCGAAGGAACTGTAAGAAGATATGCTCCGGCTACTGCCTCTGCAACCATTTCAGCCTGCGGAGTGTTTGCACATGCTGCCATTATTTTTAAAAATCATTCCAATCCCACTTTGCAAACGCATGGCCAAACACTTGAAACCGCTGCTATCTCCGCCTGGGACTGGCTAATGGCCAACCCATCGGAAATACCTTCGCAGTATAATAATTCAGGATTTCAAAATGCTGCCGCAGAAAACCCGGAATATACACAATATGCCCAAATGGTTGCAGATGCCGCTTTCCTGCTAGTGCTGACCAATGATACCGAATACCGCACTTACTTTGACAACAATTACGAATATTGCCATCTTTTCACCTGGGGAGCTATTTCTTATAATTTTGATGACCCATGGATTAATGATGGCCTCTTGTATTACGAAAACTCACCCCTTGCCACAACATCGGTTGTAAATAATATCAAATCAGAATATCTGACTGCGATGAATAATCAGTGGGCTGATTTTGCCCCTTTATATGCACTCAACAATCAGTTGGATGCCTATCGGGCATTTTTGGATATTTATGATTGGGGTTCAAATCAATACAAAGCAAATGGCGGAACAACTTTTATTTCGATGATAAAATATGGTATTGATACTCCCAATGAACAACTCCATGAAAATGGAGCAGCCGGATATATTCATTATATCCATGGTGTGAACCCACTGGCTCAAAATTATTTGACCAATATGGCCACATTCGGAGCTGAAAGCTCAGTGCCTGAATTTTATCATCTGTGGTTTGCTGACGGGACGGATTTTGATAATGTGAATACTTCACTTTACGGGCCTCCCCCTGGCTTTTTGGTTGGCGGGCCAAATGAAAATTATAGTCTTACCGGTCAAAATCTTGAACCTCCGGAAAACCAGCCGGCCCAAAAATCTTATTTGTCATGGAACACACCGGAGGATGCTTCCTACGAGATTACTGAAAACCAAATAATTTATCAGGCAGCTTACACCCGATTGCTGGCACATTTTATTTCGGAAAACAGCAATCCGGAGACAGAAAACTTTTTAGCAAACCCCGGTGCCGAAAGTGGTGTTAGCCCTTGTTATTGTTTTGCTTCAGGACCTGTAATTCAACAATCAGTTGATGAGAAACACAGTGGAGATTACAGCTTTTTATCAGCAAACCGCACGCAATATTATCACGGTACTGCTTTTAATATTTTACCGATGGTTACTGGTGGGCAATTATCCGATGGAACCCGCTACACTTTCTCGGTATGGGTCAAACACACCGAATCTACAGGTAAATCCCTTTATCTTAACATAAAGCAAACTGATGGCAGCAAAGGCACAAGGTATATCACGGTTGGTAATGAATACTGTGATCCCGGCATTTGGACAAAACTGGTTGGCCACCACAAATTAGACTATTCAGGCACACTTTCAAACCTTGAATTATATGTGATTTCAGGTAGTGGGCAAACTTTCGATTTTTTTGCTGATGACTTTTTTGTGGGTGAAACAGAAAATTATACACCTCCCACTTCTTCAACTACAACAGATTTTATCCGGGCAAGCGGGGCAAATCTTGTTGTTGGTGCTTCCAACGATAATATTGTTTTAGATGGAATAAATGTAACTGTTCCTGTTGACACTAATGATGACGAAGAAAATATTTGGGATGTAAAATCTATTTCTGAAAAAGATTTTCAGAACATTTCTGATATGGGATTTAATGCTATCAGGCTGCATTTGAATTGTGTGATGTTTGAAGATGATGGAAATCCAGGTGTTTTCAAAGAAGACGGATGGAACTGGCTCGACAGGGCCATCAGCCTGGCAAAGGAAGCCGGACTTTTTGTTCTCCTCGATATGCATGCTCCGCCGGGGGGCTATCAAAGCGATCAGCCCCCCGGGTTCAGTACTTTCTGGGATGGTTCGGGAGCAGCTCCTAATTCCTCAAACCAAGACAGGCTCATATACCTTTGGGCTGCCATTGCCAACCGTTACAAACATGAGCCTGCAATAGCTGGCTACGATCTCATCAACGAACCACGTCCGAACAACAGCGAAGAGTGGTACACCTATGCTGAGCAAATTATCAACGAAATCAGGAATTATGATGTGAACCATTTGATCTGCGCGGAAGTGCCACTGATTTCAGGTTACACCATGCGCCTGATTGATGATGACAATGTGCTTTACGACTCACATTTTTATTACACCTGGGGCTACGTTACCCAATATTCTGCTGCTTATGGAAACAGCGGTCAGGAGTGGGGAAACTATGATCCGGACGATCCGGTGTATGTTGACTGGGGTGGTGAAATAGTTCCCCAGGGCACACCAAACTCTGAAGCATTCGACGATGGCTACCTGGAAAATTATCTGCTTGGTGATATCCTCACTTTCACTTCGGCAAATAACGTCCCGGCAAATGTTGGCGAATTCGGAATTGTGTGGGAAGCTTACGCCGAAGATGTGGGGGCCATGCAATACATGCGCGACCTTTATAATTTGCTGGATGGGGATAATGCAACAGGAAATATAGTTAGTCGTTTTTATTTTTCATATCAGGGGAATTCCTTCGGGTTATACAATAATTGGACAGGATTCCATACCAGCGAAGATGAAGTAAGCGAAAATCTCAAAGCATTTTTTAAAGATGAATTTACCTGGACTGGAGCTCAAGGCACAAACTGGAATGTTGCCGCTAACTGGATAACAGATTTAACACCTGTTGAAACAACAAAAGTTATTATCCCTTCTACATCAAATCAACCTATTATCAGCACTTCAGATGAGATCATTGCAAAATCAGTAACTGTCAACAGCGGGGCAAACCTTGAAATTGCCTCAACAGGAAAACTTTCAATTACAGATGAACTTTCAAATTCAGGTAGTTTGATTGTCCGTTCTGATGCTTCCGGCACTGGTTCATTAATCCACAATAGTACAGGGGTAAATGCAACAGTCCAACGCTTCATCTCCGCCTGGATCAGCGATGTTCACGGCTGGCATTTCCTCTCATCACCTGTTACCGCTCAGGCCATTCAGCCGGAGTTTGTCCCAAATCCACCAACAGAAAATCAGGACTTTTTTAGTTGGGATGAAGCCTCGGCAACCTGGATCAACACCAAGCTTAATGATGGCGGGGGATTTGCCTGGAACCCGGATTTTGAAACAGTATTTGTTTTGGGAAAAGGCTATTTGACAGCCTACGACAACGACCAAACCAAATTTTTTGAGCAAGTTTTAAATGTGCAAGATGTAACGCTTACCAATCTTTCCCGCTCAGGCGGCGATTATTCCGGCTGGCACCTTTTGGGAAATCCTTTTTCATCGGCCATTGCCTGGAACAACGGCAACTGGAACATGACCAACATTGCAGGAACCGCCAAAATCTGGAATGAAAGCAACGCCTCCTACACCGATATTCCGGCAAATGGAATCATCCCGGCTATGAATGGCTTTATGGTGCAGATTACTGAGGGCTCAGGTTCGCTCACCATCCCTGCTGCATCCCGCACCCACGATGATCAAAGCTGGTATAAAAACTCAGGTTATCCTAAAATTAAACTACTGTTAAAGGATTTGGAACAAAACACAGCCCAGGAAAGCACCATCCTGTTTCATCCCGAAGCTACCAAAGATTTTGATCCCGAACTGGAATCCCGTTTCCTGGCCGGCTATGCCCCACAGTTTTATTCGGTTTCGGGCGGGGAAAAGCTTTCGGTGAATGCGTTTCAAAGTTTTGATGAAAACCTTGAAATCCCTTTTCATTTCATCAAAAATGAATCTGGAAGTTTTGAATTGCAACTTTTGGAAAATAACACAGGTGAGGCGATTTATGTGGAAGATTTGAAGACCGGCGTAGAAACATTTTTAACCGAATACGAGCTTTACGAATTCGTTTCTGAAACCGGAGATGAACAAATCAGATTTCTCATCAAGTTTTCTTCGGCGGGAATTGCTCCTGCTGATCCAGAAAAAATCGACCCCCATATCTATGGGAACCTATTACAAATCATCAATGCCAACAATGCAGTTATTGAAATTTTCGATCTTACCGGACGAATCATTCTTAAGGATATTTCGCATCGTGATCATTATCTGAAAAGTTTAAAGGTAGGCACGGGAATCTATTTTTTGCGCATTCAAAATGACAACACATCATTTACCAAAAAAATTTATCTGAACCAATAATATGCTTTTGTAACCCAATTTAATGCTAACCTTAAAATACCATCAACCATGGAAAAGTACTTTTTACTTTTATTTGTATTTTTGATTTTGCAAACCGGTTTGGCACAAAATCATGTTTGCAACGAAAGTTTTGAAACCGCCCGCGATGGCAGTTTACCAGCCGACTGGCGGGTGCAATTTTCCAACGTGAGCCCGTCGTGGGGGGACTGGCTTGAACGTGTTTACGATCCCACCAATGTTGAAACCTACGATGGCGAATATGGCCTGAAAATATCACCCAACGGCATTGAACAGCCCAATGGTTCGAAAAACAACCGTATCCAAAACTGGGTGATTAGCGGCAATGGATTTCCATCGTGTGGCCCGGGTGGCGCTTTATCCACTTCAACTCACTACATGATTTCCTTTATGGCCAAGGCCGAAAACCTCACCACAACCGGATCCGGCGGATTGCTCATGTGGAACAATCCTTACTGGGAAGGCGCCAATGGAAATTACTATTATATGGGAATACCTACTGGCACTTACGACTGGCGACAAATAACAAGTACCGTTACTACTTCGGCCAATTTGGGTGAACTGGGTGGAGGGCTGTATTTTGAAATGCGAAGTTTAAACGCCGGTACACTCTGGCTCGACAAGGTGGAATTTTTCGAAGTTGTTCCCTCCGAAATCAGGCTCTCAGCCTCACCATCACAAATTTTACCCACAGGCAGCAGCACCATCACCGCAAAAATTTACGACAACGCCGGCCATTTCATCAACATCGCCACCAACGATATCACCTTTACGATAAGGGGTAGCGGAAGTTTTGCACAGGGAGACTCGCCACTTACTTTGCCAGCAGTTGCAGGACAACGGCAGGTTACCTTTTTACCCTCCGGTGTCGGACAGGTTACCATCACAGCCACATCAACAGGATTAACGCAGGCATCGGTAACAATAACTGTAAACGATCTCGGACAGGCCGGCGTTCCCGAAATAAATATTCCTTACGGCGAGGATGTGGAAACTGATTACTGGAAATACCATCCATACAATGAAAATTCGCCAGACTACAACCCGCTGATACTTTCGCAATCAGCCGAAGGTACGCCATACACAATTTATGATGTTGATAACGATTATTCGGGAAATCTGTCAAATGCTGTGTCAGCAGCCATGGCAGCATTCGATGTTGATCCTGATGAAAAAGCCAAAATCCTGCTTACCGCCGGAAATACCTATTACGTTCCTGATGAAGCTATAAAAATTTCACAAACAAGTCATCTGCATTTTGTTTGTGTAGGTGGAATAGCCACCATTAAAGCGCCTGCAACATTTACAGGTTTTTCAACATCCAACGGCATGGCCAAAAACATGATTCACATTCAGGCTCATGCCGGCGACCCAATGGTGGATAACTACGAAGCCAACGGACTGACACAAACATGGAAATATCTAGCTCCCACAAAGAATTTTTATTTCAATAATATTCTGTTCGACATGAACGGTGTGGCAGATAAAGCTGTTGAATTTATCATTACAAAAGACGTAGTTTTCGATAATTGCGAGTTTATCAACTACCTGGCCTATGCTTCCCATGCAGTTTGTTTTTCTGATAATATCTGGTTTCGCAGTTGCCGTTTCACTTCCACCACCGGACAAATGGCAGTTTTATTTGATGGAACACACGGATGCGGTTTTCTGGATTGCGATGTGGATTTTAATACCGACTATGGTTTTAACTTTTATACCAACAACGACTGCACTGTGGATGCCGACCTCGATTGCGAGTTGGATGCCAACGAACTGCGCATGACCAAATACCTTGTGGTTGCCAACAACCGTTTTGGCCTCTATGGAGGTTCGATGAATGAAGTTGTCAGCGTTTCAGGTTCTCAAATTCTAATCCTTAACAATGAGTTGGGCGGCAGTGCTAACGTTTTTGTCCAACAGAAATCGGGATGCAATTTCAACACTGGCCGGCGGGTACATGCCCCGTTTTATTTCACCGATTTCCGTGTGATTGGCAATACAGTAAATTCGGGTGTAACCCTCAACGATTTTTACCGCATCACCAACCATGCCAACGATAACTGCGAACCTGCCGATCCGGGTTCACCGTGCACCAACCCGACAGATTATTCGGGCTACACAGGTAACTACGAAGTACGTGGAAACGTTATCAATGGTGGTGTTCTAAACCCAACACGCGATTATCACAGTTTTCCCTATCCGCCTTTTGTTACGCATCAGGAATTTACCGGCCTAAATGCAAACGCCATTTTAACGCCCAATTTTGTATGTGGAAACTGCTATCAGAATGCCCTTTGCGAAGCTGATGAATCGGGTCTAAATTGCATTGCTCCTGAATCTGATTACAGCGCTTTTGGATGCTACCAAAGCGCCGGTGCAATTTATTACCTCGATGCTGAAAACGGTAACGATTCATATTCAGACGAACAGGCGCAAAGCCCCGGCACACCCTGGCAGAGTTTTGAACATGCCATTTACAGCATGTCGCCGGCTTCCACACTCATCATCCGCGGTGGGGTTTATGTGTGTGGTGGTTCTGAAATGGAGATTGGCGGCGACAGCGGTGAGCTGGGAGGAACATCGGCAGCGGCAGCCACTGTGATTAAAGCTGAAACCGGCGAACGTGTCATCATCACAGGGCCGGATGTTGGCGGTGGTGTGCACGAGGCCAACCCCATCCGTTTGCGCGGCGATTATATCCGCCTGGAAGGAATATGGTTTGGTGGTGCCTGGGGCGAGGGAAATGAATTCAACCTGGGTAGCAATTCCATTCTTGATATTGCCGAAGGCCGCGAAATTATCGGCTGCACGTTTTTTGGCTACAACAGCATTCGCGATGGCTATTACACGGATCTGTTCATGCACAAAAACCGCTTTGTCAGGATGGGCGTTTGCCTCGATCCGCCGGCAATTTTTATGGCAGGTCGTGCCGGGAGCGAACAATACAAAACCAAAGCAGTTTTTGATAAAAATATCTGGATTGATGGAAAAGGGCAGGCCATGGTGGGATGGCACAGCGCCCGCAACATAATGTTTACCCGCAACATTGTGGTCGATGTGTGGGGTGGTGTTGAGTTTGATGATATTTATGGCGAAGCACAGGGCTCGGGGCCGGGGGGCGACCATTTTGTAGCCAACAACCTTTTCTGGAACTCCGGCCAAACAGTTTCTGATCCCTGCACGGGCACAACTGTTTCCTACAATGCCATTACCCACAACGCTTCCAACATGCACTCCATCAACAACATCATGGCCCAAGGCAGCCGTATTGGGGTTTCAGCCATGATTGATGACCTCGAAAACTCTTCTGTTAATAAAAATGCTATCTATAATACCTCAACCTATTCGGGCGATAATTCAGTCTCGATAAACAACGTATCCGAATTTTCAACGCTTGGTTCAACCGAACTTTCAACCCTTTTTACAAACATCAGCAATGTTTTCAGTCAAACTCCCGATCAGATTCTGTCCGATCAAACCGTAGGAAGTTATTTCGAATTGTTGGAAAACAGCATCACCACCCAAGGCAGCACCTTGCTCGAAAATGCAGGCCAATCATGGATTTCGGGAGTATCTCAGACAGACATTGGCCCCGACACTGAGGCACCCGGCGGTTGTGCTGACGATTTTTGGGCGGAATTTTACGAAATTTCAGGTGTAGATGGCTATTCAGGTTTTAGAAAATGGAACACCCAGGGGAATATCTTACTAACAAAACCTGCTTTTGTTTTTGGCGATGGCAGCGGCTCAAACCGTAACTACCGTGGAACCTGTAATAACTGCTGGGATCTGGATTTCAAAGTCATCATTTCCCCTGAGAATGCCACTTCGGTGAGCCTTGAATTTTTGGAATTTGACCTTGAGGAAAACGGAGATTACCTGAAAATTTATGATGGCTCCGATCCATCCGCCAATTTGCTGGCAGCATATACAGGAAATTCGTTGCCGGATGCTGTGGTTTCAAATACAGGAACCATGGTACTGCATTTTGAAACTGACGGTGACAACACCACCGGCGATGGATGGAAAGTAAGCTACACTTCTTCCACCGATGTTTCATGGTTGGGAGCAACTTCCGGCGATTGGTCTCTCCAGTCAAACTGGGCTAACGGCCATGCACCCGGTGCCAATTCCGGAGTTATTGTTCCGGCAACCGGAGTAAATCATTTTCCGCTAATAACTAGCCCTGTTGAAGAACCTGCTGAATGCAGCAATTTGATTATCGAAGACGGAGCTACGGTTACTGTTGCTGCAGGCAGGGCGCTTACTGTTCACAATTCGATAACCAACCCGGGCGGTGCAGCCGGGCTGATTCTCGTCTCCGATGCTTCCGGCACTGGTTCGCTCATACATCACAATTCAGAAGTAACTGCAAGCATTCAACGATACATCACAGCCTGGACGAGCAACATTCACGGCTGGCACTTTTTATCGGCTCCGGTCAGTAGCCAGAATATTCAGCCAGGTTTTGTACCCGATCCTCCCACCGCTTCGCAGGATTTTTACAAGTGGGATGAACTCACCGCAACCTGGATCAATTCGAAACTCGAAAACAGCGGAAATACCATCTGGAATCCTGACTTTGAAACTCAGTTTGTGCCTGGCCGGGGTTATCTGGCAGCCTGGGACAATGATCAAACCAAATTGTTTGCTCAATATTTGAATGTGGAGGATGTGGAACACACCAATCTTTCAAAATCAGGCGGTAATTATTCAGGCTGGCACCTGCTGGGAAATCCTTTTTCATCGGCCATCATCTGGAACGACGGCAATTGGGACATGACTAACATTGGCGGTACCGCCAAAATCTGGAACGAAAGCAACGCTTCCTACACCGATATTCCGGCCAATGGCATCATCCCGGCCATGAACGGTTTTATGGTACAGGTAACCCAATCCACAGGGTCGCTCACCATTCCTGCCACCAACCGAACCCACGATGATCAAAGCTGGTATAAAAATTCAGGCTATCCTAAAATTAAATTACTGGTAAAGGATTTGGAACAAAACACAGCCCAGGAAAGTACCATCCTTTTCCACCCCCAAGTCACCGAAGGCTTCGACCCGAAATTTGATTCCCGCTTCCTGGCAGGTTATGCACCGCAGTTTTTTTCGGTTTCGGGCGGGGAAAAGCTTTCGGTGAATGCGTTTCAAAGTTTTGATGAAAACCTTGAAATCCCTTTTCATTTCATCAAAAATGAATCTGGAAGTTTTGAATTGCAACTTTTGGAAAATACCACAGGCGAGGGGATTTATGTGGAAGATTTGAAGACCGGAACACAAGCCAACCTTTCTGAAACAAGTACATTTTCGTTTTCATCTTTTGCGGGCGATAATGTAAATCGTTTTGTCCTGAGTTTTTTGTCCGCATCCAATCCAGATTTACCGTTTGTGGATGACAAGATAATTGTTATCGGAAAGGTTTTAACCATAAGCGGATGTGAAGAAAATTTCAAAGTTCTGGTTTATAACACCACAGGTCAGATGATTTTTCAGGATTCTGCCACAACAGGCAACTACACCAAAACGCTCAGCATAAAGCAAGGCATTTATCTGGTGAAATTGGAAGGTGATAAGTGCAACACGAGTAAAAAAGTTATGATTTGGTAATAAGGCCTTTGAAGTTTTAGAAAAATTTCTGTTTGTGCTTTTTTATGATAGACTTAATAAAATTCCTGACAATTGGAAGTGGATTTTTTTCTAAAATTCTGTTTTAGTTGGGGCTTGCCGGATTACTAATAAATTGTTTCAGCCACAATAATTTGGGGCTTTACAACCTAAAAAATATTTTCTTTCATGCTGCAAAAAATCGTAGAGTAGGCACTGATATTCACCAGGAAAACATTTAATCGTAATCAGGTTATTTACTGATTAGTTATCACTTTATAACTTCAGTTCCATCGGCAAATCTTGCAAAGCGGCCGCGTTCGCGGGGATGAACGTTGTCATGCCTTTCCCAGGGCCATCCTCCAAATTGGGTCATTCGGTAATCGTAAAAAGCCTGCTGGATTTCTTCTGCTGTGTTCATCACAAAGGGGCCATGCTGTATCACGGGCTCATGGATGGGTTTGCCCTGAAGCAGCAGAAGATAGCCGGTTCCATCTCCATTTTCCAGGGTAAGGGCTTCTTTGGCCATTAATTCGGCAGCATGGTAGGATTTCACTTGTAGCCCGGCCACCTGGATTTTGGATCCACGATAAAAATACAGCGAGCGGTTTACATCAGGTGAAGCCGCAGGAATGGTCCATAGGGCATCTGCTTCCATTTTAATCAGCCAGATGCCGACTTCATTTTCAGTTTTGGCAGCCCAGGAATCAGGTGCAGGAGCCACTGCCGGGGTATCGCCCAATTTCCCTGCTATAATTGTTATCCGGGTATTTTTTCCATTTTCATCCTTTTCGCTGATTACCGGAATATCCTCAGCCCACAGCATTTTAAAATGGGGTTTTACAAATTTGTCGGCTTTGGGCAGATTAAGCCAAATCTGGAAAAGCTCCAGGGGATTGTCTTTTTCTTTGTTGAGAAGCGGGAACATTTCGCTGTGCTGCAATCCTGAGCCGGCTGTCATCCATTGCACATCACCGTTTCCGTATCTTCCGGCTGCACCGTGCGAATCGGAGTGATCCACAAAACCTTTTAAAACAACTGTTACAGTTTCGAATCCGCGGTGGGGGTGTGCCGGAAAACCGGGGATGGTTTCGCCGTGATACATGCGCCAACCGTCTTTGGTAGTAAAATCCTGGCCAAGGTTTCTATCGGCGAGAGAGGCTGCCGGGCCAAATTGGTCGTTTCCTTTTGGGTAGTGATCGAGATGGTGTACGCAAAATAAAAAGGGGTTTCCTGTTTCCCAGGTAAATCCGAGGGGCTTGATATTCTTAACAAATTTATTGTACATAATGTGTGTGATTTTGATGACTGGCTAACAAAAAACAGATGCGAAGTTATGAAAATTGGATGTATAAAAAAAGCCACACTTTTCAGGATGGCTTCGAATGGAGTTTTTGAATAACCCGGAAAATTCATGAATTTTCTTTCGACTAAGTAATACCAATCCCGAAATTTCGGGAGGTTCATTGCATTCCCCAAAATTGGGTATTTCTAAGTCGGGATTTCCCGCATTGCTCCCCACGTGCCAGCACACATTCATCCGATTCGCTGCGCTTTCAGATGAATAATGCGGGATAATACTCTTTTATGTTAGAAGTCTAATGTCAGAACTCAGATGTTTGATCTTTTAAAATCAAATATCACACATCAAACATCGGAAATCTGATATTCTTTTTATTTCAGATCAACGATCGGTGAATTTAGATTTACGTTTTTTCATATCTGCAATCTCAAATCGTTAATCTTAATTCTTCAATCAGCATTCAAAAAAAAGCCACCCCAATTGGGATGGCTTTATATGGAGTTCTCGAAAATTCAATTTTAGACCGGGGATGTTAGGGTTGAGATCAAAAATCCAGCTTCTGCCTTCTATTCTCTGCCTTCTAACATCTAACCTCTTTTCTAAACAAGACCTTGTGCAAGCATTGAATCGGCAACCTTTACAAAACCGCCAATGTTAGCACCGGTTACATAGTCAATGGTTCCATCTTCGCGCTTACCATATTTTACGCAGTTGGCATGTATATCTTTCATGATCTGGAGCAATCTGGCATCAACTTCTTCGCGTGTCCATGACAAACGCAATGAGTTTTGCGACATTTCCAAACCTGAAACAGCAACACCACCTGCATTGGCAGCTTTGCCGGGGCCGTAGAGCATTCTTGCTTCCTGATACACGGCAATGGCTTCGGGAGTTGATGGCATGTTGGCACCTTCTGAAACTACAAAACATCCGTTGGCAACAAGTGTTTTTGCTTCGTCTTCATTCACTTCGTTTTGGGTAGCATTTGGCATGGCTACATCACATTTAACACCCCATGGCCTCAGGCCTTCGTGGTATTCGCAATCGAATTTCTTGGCATATTCGCTGATGCGTCCGCGTTTTACATTTTTCAGCCACATAACATATTGCAGTTTTTCTGCATCTATACCATTAGGATCGTAAATGAAACCGCTTGAATCGGACAGCGTAACTACTTTACCACCCATTTGTGTAACTTTTTCGCAGGCATATTGTGCCACGTTTCCTGAGCCTGAAATTGCAACAGTTTTTCCTTTTAAGCTGTCACCACGTGTTTTCAGCATTTCTTCAGCAAAATAGGTTGCACCATAACCAGTTGCTTCCGGACGAATCAGTGATCCCCCCCAGCCAAGGCCTTTGCCTGTAAGTACGCCTGTAAATTCGTTTCTGATTCTTTTGTACTGGCCAAAAAGGAAGCCGATTTCACGGCCACCAACACCGATGTCACCGGCAGGAACGTCAGTATTTGGTCCTATATGTTTTGAAAGCTCTGTCATAAAACTTTGGCAGAATTTCATTACTTCGTTGTCTGATTTTCCTTTGGGATCGAAATCAGAGCCACCTTTACCACCGCCCATAGGCAATGTGGTGAGTGAATTTTTCAATACCTGTTCAAAAGCCAGGAATTTCAGGATGCCAAGGTTTACAGTCGGGTGAAAACGCAGGCCGCCTTTGTAAGGTCCGATGGCGCTGTTCATTTCAATACGGTAACCTTTGTTGATTTGCACTTCGCCTTTATCATCCAGCCATGGAACGCGGAAAAGGATTACTCTTTCAGGCTCAACTAACCTTTCAAGTATTTTGGCTTCTTTATACTGTGGGTTTTCTTCGATGTAAGGAATCAGGGTTTCCACTACCTCGTGAACTGCCTGATGAAATTCAACTTCACTTGGGTTTTTGGCAATAACTTTTGCCATGAAATCATTCACTAATTGATCAAATACGTTTGCCATAATTTTAAGTTTTTGTGTATTTAAAAATGTATTGTTAATTCACCCGTCAATGATAAATCATTTCTGTTAACCGATTAACGAAAGCGTCTAAAAATTCATCTTTTGGGCGAAAAATTCCGTAAATCACGCAAAAATGCTGTGGGATATTCGGAAGTTGCCTCAGAAGAAAAAAACTTTGAATTTTTCCTTATTTACAGGTTACTTTTCCATACTTCCGTGTACCAATGTTCAATCAAAATGTTTAACCTAATCACGAAAAGTTATGAAAAAGTTAGTTCAACCAATGGCCTTTTTAATTTCTATCCTGCTTCAATTCCAGCTTGCAGCCCAACCGGGCAACACCCCGGATATTCTTGTTACCACAGAGGTGAATATCGATCAGTACAATCCTTCGGTATTTGTTAATCCATGGAATCCTGATGTAGTGATCAATTCAAATCAGCGTTTTAATCACACCATCCAGGGGCAAACTGTATTTTTTGCCATGCAACCCACAGATTTTTTCCATTCCCAAAACTCAGCAAATACCTGGAATGCCGGAAGCAGTTTACCGCAAAAGACTTCTTCGAATAATTACCCTGCCGTGCAAATTGATAAAAACTGCCGCTATTATCTGAATTATGGTGATTCGAACATTGGCATTTTTATGGCCTGGAGCGATGATATGGGAAATACATGGGACGAGAAGCTCTTGAAAGCCAAACCCGACCAGCCCCTGTATTATGTTTCAACCAATAATTTTTGGATCGACAACAGCGAAAGGAGTATGTACAATGGGAATGTGTATGCGGCATGGCGCTTTGTAGCTTACGAATCCTCCAATTATTGTATCGAGCTTTCACGCTCCGAATATGGTTCGGATGAATGGTCGAATCCTGCAAATATTTGCAGCTTTGAAGCTGGTGATAATACTTTTGAAGAATGGCCCGTGGTAAAAACAGGTCCCAATGGTGAGGTTTACACCTGCTGGATGAACCATGACGGAGGCCCTGGAACCGGCGAAACTTCCATAGGTTTTAACTCATCTTTTGATGGTGGCAATAATTTCGGAATCAACAGAAATATCCTGACCAATATTAAAGGATTGTCGGGCTATCAAAACCTTATTGGCCTGAATTTGATTTCTGCTCCCGACATGGCCGTTGATGTGAGTGGCGGACCCAATGATGGTAATTTGTATATCGTATGGGCCAATGTGGGTGTTCCGGGAACAAACACCGGCCAGGATGTGGATATTTACATGATTACTTCTGAAACCTGGGGAAACGACTGGTCAGTACCCGGCAAAGTGAATCAGGATCCACTGTGGCTTTCGAAAGAGCATTTTATGCCTGCCATAACCTGCGATCCCGAAACTGGAACCCTTACGGTGATTTATTATGATAACCGCAATCTGGGCAGCAATATGCTGGAAGTGTGGGGCTCGGTTAGCTTTGACGGAGGCAGCAATTTCAGCGATTTTAAAATTAGTGATGTGGCCATGAACCGCACGAATCTCATCAGCTATGATGGCAATTTTATTTCTGATAAAATAGGGGTGAGTTCAGCCAATGGAAAAGTAGTGCCTGTTTGGGCAGATTTCAGGAACCAGTTTTGCCGCACAGTAACCAGTCCCTTTAACGAAAAACCCGTAGCGAAACCCAATGATTTGCAGGCTCAGGTTATCGACTGGGATAATGGAACCGTGCTGCTTTCGTGGACTATGGAATCGCCGGCAGGAGTTCAGCATTATAATATTTACAGGGACAATCAACTGATCGGAACCACAAACCAAATCGAATTTCAGGATAATCTGACAGTTTTTGGAAACTACACCTATCGGGTTACTGCACAATTTGAATCGATGGAATCAGCGCCAGTGACTGATTTTATGGACTGGGGTGCGGGAGAATTTTCGGCCAACCGCGACAATTTTGATGTGAAACTGGCTCCGGGAACGCAAACCACCTATGTTCTGAAACTCATAAATGAAGGAACCCTCCCGGTGGATTACAGCTTCACCATCGATCATGACCCTGGTGCCAGTGTGCCCATAGACTCCGACCCCGACGATTTTGGCTATCAATGGATCGACAGCGACAACCCCGGAGGCCCCGGTTTTGATTACATCGATATTTCCGGAACAGGCATCGAAATTACGGGCATCTTGAATGATAATTCCGTTGGTCCCTTTTCGATGGGTTTCTCCTTCCCCTTTTACGACAATTACTATGATGAATTTTATATCTCATCCAACGGCATCATTACTTTCGGCGGTTCTTTCTCAAACCCTGTAAATTCGCCCATTCCCACACAGGATGGTAACAACAATTTCATAGCTTGGTGCTGGGACGATCTGCAAAAGAAAACCGGCGGACAAGTTTTTTATCAGCAATTTGAAGAATATACCGTAATCCAGTTTAAGGAATACGCTCAAAACGGAACCCTATCCCTGCGTTATGTAATCAACGCCGAAGTAATCCTCTATAAAAACGGAGATGTTTTGATCCAGTACCTCGATTATACCACCGGATTATTCCTCACCAATTCATGCACCATCGGCATCGAAAACGGAAGTGGTAACGATGGTTTGCAGGTGGCCTTCAACCAGGCTTATTTGCATGAAGAACTTGCCATACGATTTTTCAACCCGGGGGTAAAATGGATTTATATGGATTTGCCCTACGGTACAATCGACCCGGGCAGCGAATCCGCTGTATTGGTAAATTTCAAATCGCTCGATTTTCCTTTGGGCGAATATTTTGCCAATGTTAATTTTAAAACAAATGCTGTAGGTATGCCAAATTTTGTGATTCCCGTCAGACTTGAGGTGGCATCTTCTGTTTTGGCCAAACCAGCCAATCTGGACTTTACCCTCACGGGAAACGACCTTGATCTCACCTGGCTGGCACCTTCCGGTAAAGGTTTGCTTGGTTACAATGTGTATGAAAGTGGTGAAAAAGTCAACGAATCGCTTATCACCCAAACAAATTATCAGATAAACAACCTTGAGCCTGGAGCCTGTTTATTCCAGGTTACGGCATTATATAGCGAAGGTGAATCCAACCCTGAAGGGAATCCGTTATTTGTTTTTGTAAGCACTTCAGCTCAGCAGCAGGTTCAAATATCAAATGGCTGGAGCGGAATTTCGTCCTATGTCGAACCCCTTAACCCCGATTTCGAAAGTGTATTTTCTTCCGTTGGGGATGATCTGGTTATATTAATGGGTGAAGATGGGTTTTACTGGCCTGGTCAAAATATTAATACACTTGGGAACTGGGTCAATGAAACGGGCTATAAGATCAAACTTTTGCAGGAACAAAACCTGACTTTTACAGGCAGTGAAATGAGCCTTCCGGTAGTTTCGTGTGACGAAGGCTGGAGTTTAATCCCGGTATTGACAAGCTGTGAGGTTTCCCCCGTTGATGTGTTTTCTTACGGCCTTGAGAATTTGGTGATAATAAAAGAAGCAGCCGGAACCGAAGTTTACTGGCCGCAACTTGGTATTTTTACTTTACAAACCCTGAAACCCGGAAAGGCTTATGAAATGAATCTCACAGGTATGGCCAGTTTATATTTTCCTGACTGTCCTGATCACTACAATCCTGATGATAGCAAACTCAAAAGTATTGAAACGCCCTGGAATCTGCCCTTTCAAACAGGGCTTACACACACCATCGGGTTAACCATAGAAGCAGTTTCTCAGCTCGAGCCCGGCGACATAATCGGGGCTTTCAATCAAAATGGATTGTGTGTGGGCCTTGCTGAAAATGCCGGCACTCCCACAGCGTTGACAGTGTTTGGTGACGATCCGACAACCACAGAGATTGACGGGATGCAGGATGGAGAAATGATTGCTTTCAGGATTTACAGGCCATCCAATGAAACTGAATATGAAGCCCAGGCTGATTTTGCCCAGGAAATGCCCAACGCCGGACAGTTTGCGAATAACGGCCTTTCAGCCATTACAGGATTTGTATTTAATCTCACGGCAATCGATGAAATCCCTGCAACTTTCCAAATCTACCCCAACCCATCCTCAGGCAGCATGAATATCAAAAGTGGAATTGATGGCTCTTTTACATTATCAGTTTTCAATGCTCAGGGACAAGCGGTATATAAAAAACTTTGTTCTGACGTCACCACGATGTGCTTAAATTTGGATTTGCCCGATGGGGTTTATTTCATCCAGGTTTCCTCTGAAGCATATAGTAAAACACAAAAAATATTGATCAAACAGTAACTTTTCTCTGACTTTTCAATGCTGAAAGGTGCTTTGTCCGCATTGGGCAGAGTGCCTTTTTTTGTTGGAGCTTTTTAATTGGGATGATTTTTTGTTCATTCAAAACTCTATATTTGCAATCATATCATTCATAAAATGAAGATTGAAAATTGTGAAATGAGGAGTTGGTCAGCCATATTGTTTTTTCTTTTGAGCATCACAAATTTACCGGTATTTGCTCAGGAAGTAAGCATCGACAGCATAATGCGCCTGCACCAAAGTTCCGATTATGATGACTTGCCGGATTCGCTCAAAGCCGACCTGTGCCGCAGACTGGCCATCGAGAATGTGAGGAAATCAACCACCATAGCATTCAGCTTTGCTGACGAATTTTATCATATTGCAAAAAGCCGAAAAGATGAAACCGGGGAAGCCATCGCGCTCAACCTCATGGGTGTATGCCTTACCAGCGAAGGTAATCTTGAGAAAGGGCTTGAATATTATTTGCAATCTCTGGCTGTGCGAAAAAAAATCGGGGATCAGAAAATGATCTCAAATACTACCAACAATATTGGAACAGTATATATCAGGCTGGGTGATTTTGAAACAGGAATTGACTATTACAGGCAAGCGCTCAAAATGAGAATTGAAAGCAATGATGAGGAAGGTATGGCTCAAACGCTCAACAACATGGGAGTTACCAGCAAAATGACAGGAAATTACGACTCAGCCATTTATTACCTCGAGAAATCTTTGGCCATAAAAAGAAAGCTGAACGACAAAGAACTCATCGCAAGCTCATTGAATAATTTGGGAGAGATTGCTGTATTGAACGGAAACGATGAAAAAGCAATGGAATATTTTAATGAATCCCTCGCTTGTCGCGAAATGATAGATGATGCTTATGGCATTTCAAAAACCCTGGTGAGTATGAGCGATTTTTTTGCAAAGCAGGGGAAGTATTATAGCGCATTGCAACACCTCCAGCGGGCACTCATTGCCATAATTCCGGGATTCAGCGATTCAGGTATTTATGCAAATCCTCAACCCGGCATGTACGATTTGGATTACAACGCCATCATCATTTTAAAAAATAAAGCCGAAAATTTCAGGGATCTTTTCAAATCAAACCCTTCCGAAACCGAAAATCTGCAAGCCTGTCTCGATTTGCATCTGCTCATCATCGATTTTATGGATCAGATAAGGCAAGGCTATGGCGATGAAAAAAGTAAGCTTTACCTGATGAATAACAGCCGCGATATGTATTCGGACGCGGTAACAACAGCCATCGATTTGCTAAATAGCACAGGCCTGGCCATCAACAAGGGGATTGCCTTTGAGATTGCCGAACGGGGCAAAGCAAGGATTTTGTTGGATTTAATTACAGAAAATGAAGCACGCATAACCCTGAGATTACCTGATTCATTGCTCCAAACTGAGGAAATGCTGAAACATGATCTTGCCATGCTGCAAAAAATGGAACATGAAAACCCCGGTATAAATTCATCAATAAATGATTCGCTGAACAAACGCATATTTGAAAAGAAAAGGCAGCTCGAAGAATTTTCGGAGATGCTCGAAGATCAATATCCCGAATATGCTACCCTGAAATATACACGGGCAAAACTTTCGTTTGTTGATGTACAACAGAGCCTGAGTGATGATGAGCTTTTTTTACAATATCATTTTACCGATTCAGTGCTCTATACTTTCATCATCACTGCCACCCAAAACAGCATTATTCAGGTGGAGCTGCGCCCCGATTTTATGGAAAGCCTCAGGTATTTGCAAGCTATTTTAAATGCAGGTCCGGGGGTTAATTTCGGAAACCATGACAGTGATTTCATCCTGTCGGCTCATCGTTTGCATGATTATTTGATTGCCCCGGTAGAGCACTATGTCAAAAAGGATAAACTCATCATTGTGCCCGACGGGCCATTGTTTTATATTCCATTTGACCTGCTGCTTAGCGAAAAGGCGGAGAATGAAAATGCCGGATATGCCACACTGCCCTATCTTGTCAATAAGTATCCGATAAGCTACAGTTACTCAGCCTCCATGTATATCAATTCTAAAAAAGATGTGTCGGCAAAAAATGAAAAAAATCTGGTGGCTTTTGCCTTAAGTTTTAAAAAAACCGATTATACCTACACTGCCGAAAATGTAAATTATATGACCGAACGGGGAGAAGAACTTGGGGCGCTTCCTGGTGTTAAGCTTGAAGTTGACAATATTCTTGAAATTGTTGATGGTGAAGTTTATCTGGATTCGATGGCCACCGAACAAAAGTTCAAGCATCTCAGGGGGAGTCAAAAAGTGCTTCATGTGGCAACCCATGGCATCATCGACAATAGCAGTCCCATGTTTTCAAGGCTGGTTTTCGCTCCTGATTCCGGAAATCTGGAAGATGGCAACCTCTACACCTGGGAATTGTTCAATATGGAAATTCACGCCGACCTTGCCGTGCTGAGTGCCTGCAATACTGGCTTTGGTAAGCTGCAACAGGGCGAAGGCATGATGACCCTGGCGCGCGGTTTTATGTATGCCGGCGTTCCCTCCTTAGTTATTAGTTTATGGAACGTGAATGATGCCTCTACCTCAAAAATTATGACCCGTTTTTACCAGTACCTTTCGCAAGGGAAAGAGCAGGCTGTTGCATTGCAAATGGCCAAAATTGATTACCTCGGCACCTGCGATGACATTATGGCGAATCCCTGGTTTTGGGGAGGTTTTGTGCATTTGGGCAACACCAATCCTTTGGAATTTAACCAAAAGTCGGATTATTCAAAAATCATCATTTTTACAAGCGCAATCATTGCCTTGCTTATTTTATTCGCTGCTTCGCGAAGGCTGCGCAGGAGAGGGTGATTTGCACCGATTGAGGGCTTTTGAGTTCAACTTGTGATTTTATTAAAAAGGTTGCAACTTTCATAAAATTGTATTTCAATGATTAAGCTTGATTGATTCGGGAAATTTATTGCCTACTGGCAATTGTTGAGTGTGGGCTTATTAATAATCTATTTTTTTTCTAATAAATCATGTACCACGAAATTGGTAGCAGAGCCCAAAATTTTAATCAGGATCAGGCTATAATTTCAAGCTTGAATATCTTTTTCTCATTTTCCCCATCACATCTGCGGCAATCATAGCGTCCAAAACCTTTTCAGGGGTTATCTCACCTGCTTCATGATGTATGCGTTCGCTGGGGTCGCAGGCTTTCAGGGCTGCTTTCATCAGATTGGTCTTGCTGAAGTCCTCAAGTCCAATTTCGGCCAATGTAGTTGGCAGGCCTGTCTTTTCACAAAAAGTGTAAACGGTTTCCATTTCGTCAGGTGAAGCATCGGTGAGGTGAAGGCCTGCCAGAACACCAAAAGCCACTTTTTCGCCATGATAAAAGGCATGCGTTTCTTCAAGGGCAGAAAGGCCGTTGTGGATGGCGTGTGCAGCAGCCAGACCCGAACTTTCAAATCCAATTCCGCTCAAAAGAATATTGGCTTCCGTAACATGGTGCAGTGCGGGCGTGATGAGATGGTTTTCGCAGGCCATTTTGGCGGCCGATCCGTATTGCAGAATGGTGTCGTAACAAAGCCTGGCAAGATTAAACCCGGCCAGTGTGCTATATCCGCCACACTCATTCATGCTTTGTGTTCGTTCGCACGATCGTGCTTCAAACCATGTAGCCAAAGCATCGCCCATGCCGGCAACCAAAAACCTTACGGGCGCATGGGCTATAACATCCATGTCCACCAATACCACCTGAGGATTGGTTTTCTGATAATACACCGATTCAAAAACGCCCTGATCGGAATAAATAACTGCACAACCACTGCAAGGGGCATCAGTGGATGCAATTGTAGGTACAATAACCACAGGGATTCCGGCTCTGTCGGCAACAATTTTGGCAGTATCGATGGCTTTTCCTCCTCCAACTCCAACCAAAACATCGATGTGATTGTTTTTGAGGAGCTCTGATACCCTCGATAACTCAGTTTCGCAACACTCGCCATTGAACTCCTCCACGCGTATGTCAGCATCTGAGAACTTTTGCGAATGCTCTGAAAGTACCGTTTTAAATGCTGTATGCGAGCTCAGGATCAATGCCTTTTTGCCGAAAGGCTCCAAAGTTGCCGGCAACTCCGCAATAAGGCCTTTTCCCTGAATGTATCTTCCCGGAAATGCTGCTGTATATTTTGCTTTTGCTGCCTTGTTTTTTGTTTGGTTTTGCCCCTCCAATTTTTCTTCTTCTTTAAACTCACGGCTTGTTGTGTTCATGAATTTATTTTTTTGTATTTACTTCAATTCCTGATCATTGTTGTGGTGCTGACCAGTTTATGGTTTTATACGTGGCTATTCAAGCTCTTCCAGCAACAAATATGCTTTTGCATGATTCCATGATTTATTTTTTACAATTTCCTCAAGCAGCGACTTTGCTTCAACCGGCTGTTTCAGATTTATAAAACTCAACGCCAGATACCATTCGGCCTGCTTTCTGAATGGGTTTTTCGTGTCGCTGATGATGATCTTAAAAATCCCTGAAGCTTTTTCGGGATTCCCCTCGCCAAGATAACTAATGCCACGATAAAAAATGATGGCATCTTCGATGGGTAAATCACTGCTATCAAGTGCTTCGAACAAGACGGAAGCATTTTCAAAATCATTGTTTTTGTAATAGCTCATGGCTTCGTCAAGCATCAGGTTTTCGGGAATGGCTTCGCCTCGCTGGCTTAGGATGTCAGGATAAATCGTGAAATTTTGCTCATAAAGGTTTTGATATTTGGGCTGGCCATAAAAATGGTTGTACAAAAATGGCCCGCTAACGATCAAAAATCCGATAAATATTGCTGCAATTTTTAATAATTGCCTGCGAACCAATATATTTTTGCCTGAAATTTCGTCGTGGTGTATTTTGCGCAGACGTTTTTTCAATTCGTTCCGGCCATACAGGTCAATGCTTTTAACTGCCATTTTGTAATCTTTCACAGTTGCAGCAAGCTCAGGATCTGTTTCAAGGCTTTTTTCAAAATCCTTCAGCTCATTGCCTTTTAGCCCGCCTTCGAGATATTGTTCGATAGGTTGAAGGGGAATGTGCTCTTTCATTGTTTTATCCTCATATTAAAATTCAATAAAATAGTAGAGTTATTCATCGGCAGCCAATAATTCATAAAGGTGTTCTTTCAGTTCAGGCTTTTCAGCCATAAGTTTTATTAAGCGCTGCATGCATTTGTATTTTTGGGTTTTTGCCGAGTTTTCGTTGTCGAAGCCTGCTCTGGAGGCTATTTCTGTCATCGACAAATTGTCGAAGTAATACAGTTTTAGCACTTCCCTGCACCTTTCGCTCACCAAATCAAGCATACCTTCCACCATTCGCTGAAGTTCGCCGGAAGTGGAATCCCTTTGGAGAACATGCCTGCTTTCGGCGGCTCGTTCAGGTTCTTCCATGTTAACAGAACGTTTGTTCTTTTTCAGTTTTACCAGCCACTGATTTCTTATCATTGCGTACAAATAGGTTTTTATTGCAGAATCACCCTTAAAAACACCTTTCCTCACATTTTGATAGAAACTCACAAGTACATCCTGAAAAACATCCTCAGCATCATCATCTTCGCCGCTATTGCTTTTAACAAACTGAACCGCCATGCGGAAATATGTCTGGTAAAGCATTCTGAAGGCCTTGTCAGTTTTATGATCATCTGTACTTTGTAATGCTTCAATTATTTTCCGGTCCGAATAAAGAAGGTTCATGTTTTTGTATCTGATAAAGGTAAAATGTAACCATTTTCAAAATTAATTTTTTTAGGGTTACTTTTTCTCCATTTACTCTACTAATCATCGAAAATATCAATAACTCACATTTTTAAAATTTAAAAGCAAAGAAAAGATGAAAAAAATTGTTGTATTCCTTATCGCATCATTGGCCATAAGTCAGGCATTTGCTCAAA
The DNA here is from genome assembly GCA_021740425.1 of Bacteroidales bacterium. Taxonomy (GTDB): domain Bacteria; phylum Bacteroidota; class Bacteroidia; order Bacteroidales; family 4484-276; genus SABY01. Next base: position 25,498 of record JAIOZV010000008.1, read on the forward strand.
CAGCCGTTCCAAATGGTGATTTTGAAAACTGGACAGATCAGTACCATATTCCCAATTGGGACGGATTGAACTATGATGGCGGATTTCTCAACTTTCACACCTTTATGCGCACCACCGATGCACATACAGGCAACTATGCCGCACAGGTTGAAACCATTACCCAGAGTTTAATTGGTGATATTCCCGGAATTGCTTTTACAGGAAGTATTGATTTTGACCCAACAACTTTCGAGTATAATTTTAATGTTGGTGTTCCGGTTGAGGGAAGGCCCACCAGCCTGAAAGGATTTTATAAATACGCACCTGAGGGCAACGATTCGATGGCTATTGTTATCGGAATGTTTCACTGGGATGAAGCACAAAATAACCTCGACTCGATCGGTGGAGGGTTTTTCTTTACAGGAAATGCTGTTGGCAATTACACCGAATTTGAAGTTCCTATCATGTATTTTGACCCTGTGGAGGAAGCCGACACCATGTATGTGATGTTGTTTTCGTCGCTGGACAGCTATCATGTGGGCAGTGTGCTTAAAGTTGATGATCTTTCGCTGAACTATAACCCTGTGGGCATGATTGAAAGTGTGGATGCTGAAAATATTTCAATATTTCCAAACCCTGTAAGCGATGAACTGCATGTGATTGCTGGTGAAAATGCTTGTGTATCCGAGTTCATTGTTACCGACTTCTTAGGCAGGATAGTATTAAAACAATCCTTCGAAAACAATTTTTCCATTGTTGTTCCCGAAAACATACCCGGGGGAATTTATTTTGCCACCATTCGCCAGAACGGGTTAAGCATCAAAACAGAAAAGATATTTATCAGACGGTAATTTCGGAGGATTACATTTTACCAAACTTGTAAAGCAAGTGCAAAGGGCATCGGAAGGTGCTCTTTTTATTTTTTCCCTGCCATGATTGCTGTGGTTTTGAATCTCTTTTAGATTTCGATAGCTGTGGTTAAACCCTACCCCGACAAGGTGCTCATTGATTGTAATTCGCTGTTGAGAGGATTGTAGGCAACAATTCAGATTGGCTGAATAAATAATGGAATGTGCAAAAAAAAATCAGTTAATGGGTTAAAAAAAATGGAGCTCCGTGGCAGGAGCCCCATTTTCGAATATTTTCGAGTAATTGATTATGAGAGCTGAAACTGCTCCGGTAATCTGTCAGGCTTAATCCTCTTTGAAGAGTTTATCTTTGTCAACCACCTCCACGGCTTCGCCATTTTCGAGTGTTCTCGAAACAGCGCGGTAAGGGCCGGTAATTACTTCATCACCTTCCTTCAATCCTTCCAGAATCTGGATGTAGGTGTTGTCCTGAATGCCTGATTTTACAGCAACCATTTTGGCTTTTCCATCTGCAAAAACAAACACATATTCATCGATTTCCTTTATTTCTTTGGTGCTTTCCTCCGACTTGTTCATATCCATATTTTCTTTTTTACCAACCAATTTTCCGGTACTGTCGCTGCGGGTAGTTACAGCCTGAATCGGGACTGTGACGACCTGACTTTCGGTTTTGGTCTGGATATCCACCGTAGTTGACATGCCCGGCCTGAAGGGAGAATAGGAGGGGTTGTTTTCGGGGATGAGATCCTGATATGATTCTTTGAGCAATCTGATTTTTACTTCAAAGTTGGTAACCTGATCGGTACTTACGCCTGTTACATCAGCCGAGGTAGCAATTTCAGTAACCAGGCCTTTGAATTTGCGGTTGAGGTAGGCATCCACTTCAATCAGGCTGGTGTCGTTGAGTTTTACACGTACAATATCATTTTCGTTTACCTGCACCACGGCTTCCATCGAATTGAGGTTTGCCACGCGCATCAGTTCGGTTCCTGCCGAAAATTGGGAAGCTCCGGCCACGCGTTCTCCTTTTTCTACAATGAGGCGGGAGATGGTTCCATCGGTGGGGGCATAAATGGCGGTTTTGGTCAGGTTTTCTTTGGCTTCCCTGAGCGAGGCTTCGGCGCTGGCAACCTGAAATTCGGCTGCTTTCACGGTTTCCTCAGCGGCCTGCACTTCGGCTTTGGCCACTTCAAACTGTGAGAGTGAGGCATCATAATCTGAATCGGAAATCACATCCTGATCATAAAGTTTTTTGTTTCTATCGAACGATAACTGGGCATTGGTAAATTGCGCCTTCGTTTGGGCCAGCCTTGCCCTCGAATTTGCCAAATTGGCTTTTTGCGACTGCAAACTGGCTTCTGAACGCTCATAGCTCGAAAGGTAAATCTCAGGATCGATCTTTGCCAGGAGATCACCCTCTTTTACTTCGTCGCCTTCGCGTACGTTAAGCTCAACCACCTCGCCGGAAATATATGGGGTAATGTTTACCTCTTTTTCGGGTTGGATTCGTCCGTTGGCCGACACCGATTCGATAATTGTCCGTAATTCAACCTTTTCGGTAGAAACTTTGGTAAGTTTTTCCGAACCGATTTTTCCCTGATTTTTGAGTATTACAAGAACGATTAAAACAGCTACAACTACCACGCTGATAATGATGATGGTCTTTTTATTCATTATAATTTTTGTTATTATGTAAGCATTTCAAAACAATGTTTCAAAAGTATAAAGTTTTGACTAATGAGCCGGTTTGGAAACCATATTTAAATCATTTTTATGAAAATTTGATCGTAATCCCAGTTAATTATTTTGATATTGAAAAGCGGATTTTTGTTGCGGGGATAAAAATTTTTCAGCCGGAATATTCAAAATATACCGGCTGAACTATGAAGAATGATGGCTTCATTTTCCCGTTGATTTTTTAATCCAAAGTAAGGGGTTTTCCCTGATAAAAATCGAGGATTTTGGTTTTGAAAATGAAATCAAATTTCGACCTGATCAATTCCGATTCTGCCGAGGTTACCTGGCTTTTGGCGATATTGTAATCCACCGAATTGGCCATGCCCACATTAAATTTTTGTTCGGTATATCTAAACGACTCTTCAAAAGATTGGAGAGATTGGTTGGTGGCGATAAAACTTTTATAGGCTGCCAGCGCATCGTTGTAGGCTTGCTCTATTTCTTTGCGGAGGGTATTTTTGGTGAGTTCAAAATTGTATTCCTGATTTGCGGCATTTATTTTTGCACGGCTGATGTTTGATGAAACCTGGTAACCGTTAAAAATCGGGATGCTAAGGTTAAGTCCCATATAGCGGTTCTGGTTGTTCTTAAACTGATCTCCAAATGGGGTTATATCTTTATAACCCGGGGTATCAGGGATGTAGCTTACCCATTGGTTGTTGGAATAATTGGTACCCCAGCCACCAAATAACGAAAGTGAGGGGCTCATTCCGCCTTTGGCAAGAGCAACACTTTTGTAAGAACTTTCCACACCAAGTTCGGCACTTTTTATTACCGGCTGCGTAACAAGGGCATTTTGAAAAACCTGGTTCAATGGGTCCAAAGTTGGTTCGGGTTGTGTTGATATTTCCGGAACAATAATTTTGAATTCGGTATTACCGGGTAAATCCAGAATTTGCAGCAAATCCAGGTAGGCCAGAGCCAGCGAATTTTCGTAATTAATTACGCTCAGTTCTTCGCGGGCTCCCTGAGCCTGCATCTCCAGCAGGCTTCCTTTGGCTAAGGTTCCGGCTTCCACCATTTTTGCTGTCCTGTCGATTTGTTCCTTAGTGATACTTACCTGTTCGCGGGCCACTTTTAGCAATTCCTGGTTGAAAAGTATGGATAAATAGGCTTGTGTGAGCAACAGTGAAATGTCGTCCTTCATTTTGTCGGCGTCATATTGGCTGGCCAGGAAGTCAATTTTATCTTTTTTAATGGAGTTTTGTTTTTGTAATCCACTGAAGAGGGTTACACTGGCATCTACCCCAAGATTCCCCTGCTGGGTTTCCTTATCCACATAAGCATTGATCGACTGGTCGAGAATCCGTCCCCAACTGTATGAGTAGCGTGTGCTGGCATTCAGCGATGGCAATAAGCTTAGCTTGCTTTCGAGCAGGTTCACCTCATTGTTTTCAATGCCCAATTCGCTTTGTTTAATCTGAATGTTGTTTTCGATGGCGTAGTTGATGCAATCCTCCAGGCTCCAGGTTGCGGGCAGTTCCTGCGAAAGAACAGTGTTAAATGTTCCTGCCAGAAATACTATTGCAATTGAAAAAATAATTTTTTGTGCCACTTGTCTTAATTTCATATCTGTCTGTTGTTTTGCTGATTTCGTTTAATAATTTGCAAAAATAACTTTAAAATTTGTAGTTGCGAAGCGGTTTAGCCAAAAACATGCCATCTTTCCAAAGCCTTGTTAATCATAAGTCAAATGCTTGGTTATTTGTGTTTACTCCTGCTTTGTGTTCAGATAAATACATGCTTTGTTCGATATTGAACAAAGGGAATAAACCACAGGATAAGATGTCCCCGGCCATTACGACCCCTACCCCGATATTATGATCGGCCGCTGCAGCGTGGATGATAATGAGCAGGTGCGAAATGTGGTGCATAAGATTTTGCACTAAAAAGAATGGAGACAATGTTTTTTTAATTAGCCAAAATACACATCCATATTTCCAGGTGGAATGTGTAATTTTACATTTTAATTTTCAAAAAACAGCAAAGTATGAAATCTCTTATTTCCGCCTTCGCACTGATGTTTTTCCTGGGACAAATACTTGTTTTTGCCCAGCACGATCATTCGCAATGCAATCATGTCGCATCCTTCGATCGCTCGCTAATCAGCGATACTTTGGATGCAATCAGTTACGAAATTCATCTCACCGAAATAAACACAAGTGCACAAACCATTGCTGCCAATACCAAAGTTAACCTGGCTTCCAAAATTGATGGATTAACACAGGTAACCCTTGAATTGCTCGATCTTACGGTAGATCAGGTATTGGTAGATGGCGTGAACAATACTTTCGATCAACAAAATCCTTTTTTATATATCCCGCTCAATCAGTCGCTGAATACCGGCGAGGAGGTAGAGGTTGAAGTTTTTTACCACGGTTCACCCTTTCACGAAGGCTGGGGTGGTTTCCATTGGAGCGGCGAATATGCTTTTAACCTCGGCGTGGGTTTCGAGTCTGACCCGCACAACCTCGGTAAAGCCTGGTTTCCTTGTATCGACGATTTTCACGACCGCGCTTTTTACGAAGTATATGCGACCGTTGACAATCCAAAGAAAGCTGTTTGTGGAGGAACACTTATGGAAGTGATAGACAACGGAAACGGCACTTCTACCTGGCACTGGAAACTCAATACCGATATTCCCACCTATCTGGCTTCCGTGGCTGTGGGAGAATATGAAAATGTGGCCTGGAGCTTTAACTCCATGAACGGCAGTGAAATCCCAATCAACATATATGTAAAACCTGCCGATACGGCAAAAGTTGAAGGTTCGTTCCAAACCCTGATTCAGGTTTTGGATGCTTTTGAACAAAGTTTTGGACCCTACGAATGGGAACGTGTGGGCTATGTGGGCACGGCCATCGGAGCCATGGAACATGCCACCAATATTGCCTATCCGCATTTTAGCATCAACGGGAATTTAAGCAACGAATCATTGATGGCACACGAGCTTTCTCACCATTATTTCGGTGACCTTGTCACTTGCGAGTCAGCCGAAGATATGTGGCTCAACGAAGGCTGGGCAGTATTCTGCGAGTCAAGATATCGTGAAATTTTATACGGAGCCGAGTCTTACAAAACGAACATGGAAGGCCGGCATAAAGATGTGTTGCAAAACGGCCACAACATCGATGGAGGGTATTATGCCGTGAGTGGCGTTCCTACCAGTATCACCTACGGAAATACGGTTTATCAAAAAGGGGCGCTTATGGTGCACACCCTTAGAAATTACCTCGGTGATGAGCTGTTTTTTCCTGCAGTGAAAGCCTATGTGCAGGCCTTTAAAAACGATTTCGCCTCTTCATGGGATTTGCGCGATTTTTTAAGTAGTCACTCCGGAGTTGATCTGACTGAATTTTTTGATGCATGGATTTTCACCCCGGGTTTTCCTGAATATTCGGTTGATTCGTTCAATGTGGTTCCCAATGGAAATAATTTTGACGTCACTGTTTTTGCAAAGCAGAAACACAAAGGCCCCGGGGAGTTGGGAAATTCGGTACGTGCAGAAGTTACATTTATGGATGATGACTGGCAGCAGGAAACTTTTTTGATGGAGTTTTCAGGGGAAAGTGGTGAGCAGACTTTTACCTCATCCATTAATCCGCAATTGGTGATGTTTGACCTTGATGATAAGATTTCTGATGCCACCACCGATAAGGTTATTACTCCCAATGCTCCTTTCAGCAATGGCTTTGCCTCCCTGCTTTTTTGTTCGGTAGGCGCTGATGATTTCCCTGCCAATGATTCTGCATTTATAAGGATTACCCATCGTTGGGTAGCTCCCGATCCCATTAAAAACCCTGTACCGGGAGTTACCATTTCCGATTACCATCACTGGCGCATCGAAGGTATTTTGCCCGATGGGCTGCAACTCAACGGCAAGTTTAATTACAATGCCAATGGAAATCTGGATAACGGCATCCTGACCGATCCCAACGATTCCGTCGGGATACTTTATCGGGTAAGCCGCTCGGCCGACTGGCAGCCTGTTGAAGCAACAAGGGTTGGATCTTTTTATGTAGGATTTTTTAATTTGCCTGAATTGCTTCCCGGAGAATACACCCTTGCAGTTTGGGACGATGTATATGTTGGAATTCAGGAAGAGGAAGCAGAAAAATTGCCTGCTAATGATGGTGAAATTAGTATGTATCCAAATCCAGCCGGTGATGAAGTTGCGATTATACTCGGAAAAAGAAATGCCACCCTTGTTAAAATATTTGACAGTAATGGCAATTTGGTGGATGAGATAAGCAATTACGAAAAATACAAAGCCCTTAAATATAGCACATCCGAACTTAAGGCCGGAACATATTTTTTCAGGTTTATGGATCAAAATGGCCGTGAAATCGAAAGCCATAAACTCATTGTAAATTGAAGAGAGGATAAATAGGAATAATTAGAATGAATTCATACATCCAAAATCTTCGCCAGGCTTTTTTGCTTCAGGCCAATCCCGAAATTGCCATGCAGCAAAAAGCATACATGCGCAACAAGTTCGATTATTTCGGATTGAAATCACCTGAACAGACCGCCATTCGCAGGGATTTTATAAAACAAAACGGATTACCTGACATTAGTAATTTGGATGCCCTCATCCATGATTTGTGGTTGCAGCCCGAAAGGGAGTTTCAGTATTTTGCTATGATGCTTACCGAAAAATTCATCAAAAAAACGGATGAAAATTTTATCGCTGTGCTCGGGTTTATGATTACCACAAAATCGTGGTGGGATACCGTGGATTATATTGCAGCAACGCTTGTTGGGAAGCATTTTAAAAGATTTCCTGAACAAATCCCGGCTTACACGGAAAAGTGGATGGCTTCAGGAGATTTTTGGCTTCAGCGCGCAGCCCTGCTGTTTCAGTTAAAATATAAAAAGGACACAGATTTGGATTTGATGTTCAACCTTATCGAAAGGCTGGCAGACAAAAATGAATTTTTCATCCGCAAAGCCATTGGCTGGGTACTGCGCGAATATTCCAAAACCGACCCTGAAAAGGTTATCAAATTTGTGGAAAACCATGAGTTGAAACCCCTGAGCCGCAAGGAAGCCCTGAAAGTTATTGAGCGGGAAAGGTAATCTTTCCAGGTTTAGCCCTTTAAAAGCCCTTCGATAAAGTGTGGCATTTTAAAAAAGACTTACGAAAAAGTGTATTTCATCCTATCTTTTTAGACCTGAAAATTTCACTTGGCCTCTGATAGCTCATTACCACTAAAGGACTGGAAATTGAATCAGTCGGTGTCGCACTTTTGCAAGTTGATCTTCCGTTTTGCAATAAAAAACTTAGCCCGATCCATGCATCCAAAAGTGCAGTGAATTGGTTGAATGTGCTTTGGATAGTGCGTTGCAGTTCGGGAAACCCCGATTTACCGCGAACATTCGGAATCAATTTTTGGGAATGTAATGAACCTCCTGAAATTTCTGGATTGGCATTTCTTAACCGTAGAAAATTTGCGAATTTTTTCGGGTTAAGGATTCTGTTTTTCAAGTTTTTCCTCAATTCTTTTTAGGATTTCTTTTATCTCATGATGTCTTTTGGCCTGTTTAATTTGAAGCATAAAAACTTGAAATGCAATGGGAACAAGAATTACAATTATTACAGTTATTCCAGTCATGAGTACTCCTCCTTTATTTAATTAACATATTGCTTTCATTTTTCTATTTAACAAAATTACTTCCCATTTGTAGTTTTCTAAAATGTCGCACAAATTTAATGTATTTGCATAGCTTATTTTTTCGTGTAAAATATTCAAACCACGCTGCTGTTCCCAATTCATATTCCAGTTTAATTTATTTTTTCGCTTGCCGCCCGACAAAAAGGTAAGGAAATTATTCGATGATAATTTTTTGGGATATGGACTTTGTTTCATTCAAAATATTGATAACATAAATACCCTTTGGATGAGATGAAAGGTCGAAATTGAAGAGGTTATCTTCAGTATCTTCAGATATTGTCTGGTGTAAGACCTGTTGTCCCAAACAGTTAGTTATTACAATTCCTGTATTTTCAGTAATCAGGATTTCTAATTTTATCACAAATCTGCCATAGTTGGGGTTTGGGAATACTTTTATGGGCTTATCTTTCAGGGGGTTTTTGCGGCCAAACCCCGTAGTTTGAACCTGGATAAAATCTACCTTATCCCCTGCATAATTAGGCACCGCGAGGATATTATCGTAAGGGTTATAGTCGAGTCCTGCAGGCTGGTCATGCCCTTCTGAGATGATTTCGTAGCCACTAAAACCGGCATCGTACCTGATGATTTTTCCGGGAGCTACATGCGAAGCAACATATACATTTCCTGCCTGATCGATGGTAATGCCATCAAAATAGCCAAATGAAGTAGTGGTGGCCGTTGATACTTCAAAGGTTTCGAGATCAATGGCCTGAATTGGAGCCAATGGCGACCAGCCGACCGAAAGCAACCGGTTGTGAAAAGGGTCGAAGATACAGTCCTGAACAGCATTTGTTAAACCTGATGCAACGATGCACTCCGACACGCCGGTCGAAAGATTGACTTTGTGAATTTTACCTCCGGTATCGATAACATAAAGGTTTCCGGCATTGTCGCAGGTCATCCCGTCAAGGTGTTGGATACATGGGATGTTTATGGAAAAAACTTCCTGTTTTGTTTCGAGATTAAATCCTTTAAGTGTGGTCCCTGTTGAAACGTAGATTACACCATCACAGATGCAATTGCCCAGGGGTGATTCGATATTCCTGATAAATATTTCCTGTTTGTGTGTTTCTTTGTCGATGGCAACGATGGCATCGGCATTGATACACGAAACCAGGTATCGCCCATGTTCGTGGTCGAAGGCCACACTTTCGGGAGTATCAATATAGTCAGGGTTGATCATTTGGTTACCCGACCAAGCCACCATATTGCTGTTATAGCCAATGCCCACCACATCAAAGTCGGTGTCGTTATCGAGGTCGGCAGGGATTACACAAAAAATGGAGGAGAATACATCAGGAAAAAAATAGCGTGTAAAATCATTGCTTCCGTTATTATACCAAATGGCAATTCTGGGCATTCCCATGCCACCACCTACCAGGTCAATATCCCCGTCAAGATCCATATCGGCAGCATCGAGCCACAGAGCTCCGGTAAAAGCACCCAGATCATGTTTTTCAAAATCATTGTATCCATTGTTTTCCCACCATACCATGCGGCTGCCAATACAGGCGGCTCCCAGAATGTCCATATCATTATCACCGTCCACATCGCGGGCCAGCACTGTGTGTGCACCGCTAAAAGCATCATCAATCATGTGCTCTTCAAATTCATCGTTGCCTGTATTTTCCCACCAGTAAAGTTCGCCATTCAATTCACCACAGGCAATAATATCCAAATCTTCATCACCATCCATATCTTCACCATAAATAAATGGCGACTGCTGGAAGCGTTCCGAAATAAGTTTTTTGGTAAAATTTTGGCTGCCATCGTTTTTCCACCAGGCAATTTCACCTTCCTTGCCATAATAATCGAATCCCGAACAAAGCACATCCAAATACCCGTCTGCGTTCATATCTTTAATATCCACGGTGTGGGCTCCCACAAAATTTGAATCTATCTCATGCATTGTCCAGTTTTCATCGCCATCATTTTCCCACCAGAGAATTCTGTTGGCTTGCCAGGCTGCAGCAATCAGGTCGATGTCCTGGTCGCCATCAAGATCCACTGCTCGTGCCGACCGCGCTCCTGTCAGGTTTTGAATGATGGTATGTTTGGTGTTGAATTGCTGGAATCCGTCATTTTCCCACCATGCTATTTCTCCTCCATTTACATCAGCAACTCCGAGAATATCTTTGTGCCCGTCGCCATTGATATCCTCCACAAAAACGTCCATACCGTGGGTAAACTGATCAGAAACCTTGTATTGTCTGAAATCAGTCTGCCCGATTATGTTACCGCTAAAAATCACAAAAATTGTAATCGCGAATAATCGAAACTTTTTCATTGTGTTGTTGGTTTTCATCTTTAATGATTTAAATAATTTGTAGCTAAAATAGTCCGGGACAAGTGTTATCAAAAATTTACTCGATAATCGGCCGGCGGGTGCATTCCTACATCATTTTCCTTTAGATGAATGCCCTTGGAAGGCCGCAGCTTGTTTTTTGTATGCGATAGGATTTCGATCATCCACTTTTTAACTCAAACTCCCTGCTTTGTTCTATCTTTGATTTGTAATTGATACAACATGCAGAAATTATCGGTTTCCTTAGGTGAAATAGCAGGCTGGAAAAAATACAACAGTTACAGAATACCTGTTCATGTTGCGGTTTGGGGATTGTATCTTTTTGCCTATGCATACATTTATTCGCTTTTTTATGAAGCACTTCCCCTGCAAAAATCGCTGATTCAATTCGGTATTACGGTCTGGATCGACATTTCGGCAGCCTATTTTTTGGTTTATTTCTTAATTCCGCAATATCTGCTCAAAAAAAGATATACCGCTTTTCTGGGCTTGTTTTTTGTTTCGGCCATAGGATTTATGCTTTTGCAAAGGCTCATGCTTATGCTTGTAACTTACCGCTACATTTATCCGGAATATGCAGCCAATTTCACATTTTTCAAGTTCAATTATCTCTACACATTTTTAAACATTTTTGTGATGGCGGCCATTTTCGCTTCCGTTAAACTATTTGAATTTTGGTTTATCAATCAAAAGCAAAACCAGGAATTGATCCACGACAAAATGGAATCGGAGCTGAAGTTTTTAAAATCTCAGATTCACCCCCATTTTCTCTTCAATACTTTGAATAATTTGTATGCGCTTACGCTGGATAAATCCGAAAATGCCCCCGGGGTTGTTGTTAAGCTTTCTGATCTGCTCAGCTATATGCTTTACGATTGCTACGCGGCGTTTGTTCCACTCGAAAAAGAAGTGCAGCTCCTGAACGATTATCTTGATCTGGAAAAAATACGCTATCAAAATGAGTTGAAAACAGATTTTGATGTGAATGGCCGCATTGCCGGAAAGCAAATTGCTCCATTGCTTTTGCTTCCCTTTA
>JAIOZV010000009.1 GCA_021740425.1 Bacteroidales bacterium
AGTTCTGGCATCCCATGTTCAATGAGCGGTGCTTTCCGGGAACTGTTTCTTTTAATACAGGAGCTCCGTTTCAGCCATTCTCAAGGAATCCGCAGGTGAGGCTGACAAAATATTTTGGCAAATTTAACCTTGCAGTTACTGCGCTCTCGCAAAGAGATTTTACCAGTACAGGTCCTGGTGGTGCTTCGTCGGTTTATTTGAGGAATACAGGCTATCCTGCCTTCAATCTGAGATTTGAATATTACAATAAAAATGAAAACAACAATGAGTTTCTGATTGGCGTAAGTACAAATTACAAAGCGCTTACTCCACGTTTGGCAACTCTTGAAGGTTACAAAACCAATGAAAAGGCACAGAGTGGGTCATTTTCGGGATACATAAAGTATAAAACCGAAGATATAACCATTCAGATTAACGGCTTTATGGGTGGTGATGCCTACAATCTTACCATGCTTGGAGGGTATGCCGTAGCTGCTCCTTCTGACACGACAGGCCTTTTAGAGGAGTACCGCTGTGTACGGAATATGTCGCTCTGGGGTGAAATACAAACCAATGGAGAAGGTCTGCAATTTGGATTGTTTGGAGGCTATTCCAAAAATCTTGGCTCACCTGATGATATTGTGGGCAGTATTTATTCACGCGGTGCCGACATCGACTACCTCTACCGCATTTCCCCACGGGTGATTTATAATGTTGGAAAATTCAGAATTGCTCCTGAAATAGAATACACCGTGGCAGGATACGCAACCGTGAATAATGCCACAAGCATGATAAACAGGGATTCAAAAGGTAAAATTACCGATTCGGAAGCCGTTGGGAACATTAGATTTTTATTGGGAGTATATTATTTCTTTTAAACTTTAATAACTTAAAACAGTCGTTATTCATTCATTAAAAACTAAACAAAATTATTATGACGAACAAGATTTCGAACCTGGCAGAATATTTTGAAAAGTACCAGGAAAGTGTTGCAAATCCTGAAGGATTTTGGGCAAAAATTGCAGAGAGCCATTATTGGCGTAAAAAATGGGATAAGGTTTTGGATTGGTATTTTGATGGAAAAGATGCCCCTTATGTAAATTGGTTTCAAAACGGGAAATTGAATATTACCGAAAACATTTTTGAAAGGAATCTTTTCCAGCGCAAAGATCAGCCTGCCATTATTTGGGAACCCAATGACCCAAAGGAGGCAAGTGTAACTTATACCTATGGCGAATTATTCGAAAAAGTATCCCAGTTTGCCAATGTCCTGTTAAGCAAGGGAATTAAAAAAGGTGACCGTGTTGCGATTTATCTGCCGATGATTCCTGAATTGGCCATTGCCATGCTGGCTTGTGCCCGAATCGGAGCCATTCACAGCATCGTTTTTGCAGGATTCTCAGCCAACGCGCTGGCCGACAGGATCAACGATTCAACCTGTAAAATGGTGATCACCTCCGACGGCGCTTATCGCGGAACCAAAAATGTTCCTTTAAAAGAGATTGTTGATGAAGCCCTCGAAACATGCCCATCTGTCGAAACCTCCATTATTTATAAAAGAACCGGCGAAAACGTAGTAATGAAACCAGGCCGCGATTTATGGTGGCACGAGCTTGTTGAAGGTGTAAGCACCGAAAACAAAGCCGAGATAATGGATTCTGAAGACACCCTGTTTATTCTTTATACTTCAGGTTCAACCGGAAAACCAAAAGGAGTGCAGCACTCAACTGCCGGCTACATGATTTTTGCCGAATACACCTTTAAAAATGTTTTCCAATACAGCGATGGCGATATTTATTGGTGTACTGCAGATATTGGCTGGGTAACCGGACATTCATACATTGTTTACGGACCACTGTTGACAGGTGCTACTTCCATCATGTTCGAAGGTGTTCCCACCTGGCCCGATGCAGGCAGGTTCTGGGATGTGGTTGAAAAATACAAAGTAAACCAGTTTTACACTGCACCCACAGCAATCCGTGCGCTGGTTGCACAAGGTAATAATTTTGTAACCAAACACGATCTGAGTTCACTTAAAGTGCTTGGAACAGTTGGTGAGCCTATCAACGAAGAAGCATGGCGCTGGTACCACGATGTAGTTGGTGGTGGCCGATGCCCGATTGTTGATACGTGGTGGCAAACCGAAACCGGTGGCATTATGATTTCGCCAATTGCAGGAATCACACCTACCAAACCATCCTTTGCAACCCTTCCGCTGCCTGGCGTACAGCCCATTTTGATCGACAACGAAGGCAAAGAACTCAAAGGCAACGGAGTGGAAGGGATTCTTTGTATTAAATTTCCGTGGCCGGGAATGTTGCGCAGTACCTATGGCGACCACCAAAGATGTTATCAAACTTACTTTTCGGCCTTCAAAGGCCTCTACCTCACTGGCGATGGAGCCAAACGTGATGAAGAAGGTTTCTACAGAATTATTGGCCGTATCGATGATGTAATCAATGTTTCGGGTCACAGAATCGGAACTGCTGAAGTTGAGGATGCCATCAATCAGCACCCAAAAGTTAACGAATCGGCAGTAGTTGGTTATCCTCACGACATCAAAGGGTCGGGGATTTATGCCTACGTTACCTGCGATGAACTTTCGGAACATGAAATGGAAACCATCGAAAAGGAAATTAGGGATACTGTTACCAAATTTATTGGACCCATAGCCAAACCCGACATGATCCAAATCGTTAGTGGCCTTCCAAAAACACGTTCTGGTAAAATTATGAGGAGGATTTTACGCAAGATCGGCGAAGGTGATGCCACAAATCTCGGCGATACTTCTACCTTGCTTGATCCCGGTGTTGTCGAAGAAATTATCGAAGGTGCCAAAGTGAAAGTAAAACGATAATTTATGACTTATCAATAATTATAAAAGGCGTTTCGGATTTGGTGTCCGGAATGCCTTTTTTGTTTGAAAAAATGATTTTGATTAACTAATTTAAATGCAGTGAATATGAAAAATGAAAAAGTAATGAACAGAAGCCTTGTTGTTCTGGGAGCCATTTTAATTCAGCTTGCGCTGGGAGCAATTTATGCCTGGTCGGTTTTTACACCCGGGTTAAAAGAATCCGGTTGGTCAAGTTCTGATACGCAATGGGTGTTTGCAATAGGGCTGGCTTCATTTGCAGTATTTATGGTTTTCGCCGGGAAAAAGCTTAAATCATGGGGTCCAAAGAAGCTTGCAATTATTGGAGGTTTAATTTTGGGATTGGCCTATGCTCTGGCAGGGCTTTTTGGAGGAACCAATTTTTGGGCTCTTGTTTTGTTGATTGGATTGGTTGGTGGTGCAGGCATTGGTTTTGCTTATGTGGTTCCCATTGCGGTTGGTATGCGATGGTTTCCCGATAAAAAAGGGATGATTACGGGATTGGCTGTTGCCGGATTTGGTTTTGGTGCAATGGGATGGGTAAAACTTGCAGGAAGCTGGGGAAATCTTTTAGAAACCATTGGCCTTAGCAGTACATTTGTTGTTTATGGAATTGCCTTTGCCGTAATGGTGGTTGTTGGAGGTATGTGGATGATTTTTCCACCAGAGGGTTGGTTGCCCGAGGGATATGTGCCCCCAAAACCCGATGCCCGGGGAAAGCCTGTCGGAACCACAAATTTTGATAGCACCTCAATGCTGAAATCTTATCAATTCTACCTGATTTTCCTCACCTTTGTGTTTAGTGCAGGTGCAGGTCTGATGTCGATTGGCTTGATGAAACTTTATCCGATAGAAGCACTCCGCGCTGGTGGTATGGACACTGCAGCAGCAAGTGCAGTAGCTGGCACTGCAATGGCAGTCTTTTTTAGTCTTGCCAATGGCTTAGGCCGTATTTTATGGGGCACGCTCAGCGATAAACTTGGTCGAAAACTTTCGATCGTTATTATGACCGCGACACAAGGTATTTTGGTCATACTTTTTACCTACATGGCTGGAAACGAATATTTGCTGTATCTTGGGGCAACTCTTATAGGCTTTAATTTTGGAGGTAATTTTGCACTCTTCCCAACCATTACCGCAGATACCTTTGGCGCAAAAAATGTAGGCCAAAATTATCCTTTCGTATTTTTGGCTTATGGTGTAGGTGGTATTCTTGGTCCTATATTAGGCGGACGCCTGGGCGATCTTGGGAATTTCCCGATGGCATTTACCATTTCAGGTATTGCTGTACTGGTAGGTACTGTGCTAATGTTGATGGTAAAACCAGCAACAAAATAAATAATACATATTACTTTTATGAGGAATTCACCACAGCGAATTCCTCATAAAAAGCCTCCGGTAAATTAATTTACAGGAGGCTTTTTGTTTGCTGTTTCGCCGAAATGATCAGAATTTTCACGAAAAATTAACCCTAACTTAATTGACTTTCTGAATTCAAAGTTGTATTTTTGACCCATCAATTATTAAAAATAAAATCCAATTAAAATGTCAACTTTCGCCACATCTTTTCCCAAAAAGCACACTATCGGTTCAGATTCAGATGATCTTTTTAAAGAACCAGAATTCCAGGAATCAAGATTTGATACGCTCATGGAATTGCTTTCCCATTACAACCGCATTAATGATTTGAAAAAATTCTTTGTTGGAATCATTGCAACATTGGTAAGCGCAAGTGTTCTGGCCGGGATTTATGAACTTTGGTTTTAATCCTGTTTAATAAACTTTATGGTCTGGCTGTTTTTGTTTTTAAAATGTACAAAAACAAGATAAACACCATTTTCTAAATGTGAAAAATCGATTTCCAGGATATCCGATTGATTTTGAAAATATTGCTTTTCCAAAACTTTTCTTCCTGTAAGATCCAACACCGAAACCTGCAATATTTCATCCTTCATCTCACCCTTTATTTCCAGAAAGGTTATCCCTTTGCCTGGATTTGGGTAAATCGAAATTTGTTCTGTTGAAGGTATTTTTTCAACAATACTTACCAAACCACCTAATTTTATAATCCCGGTATTGTCAGGATCGAGCCAGGGCTTTAGCTGGCTGGCGGCTGAAGAACCAATCTGATCCCACGAATACGAAAACTTACCATAATAATCGGGACCCAGCAAGTAACTGCAACTTGCATCTCCCCCGGTTAAATGCCCTACCACCAAACCTTCATCATTAAAAATGGGTGAGCCAGATGACCCGCCTTCGGTTACGCCCCAGTTGGTTTCGGTTTCCGACCAAACTACTTTCCAATGCGTGTTTGGAGTGCTTCCCCAATTACTCGACACGAGGGGATTTAGATAGGTTGAGATTTTTTTTATATCGCCTTGCGGATGATGGATGGTTACACCGTTAGGGCTGGGTTCGTTTATTGCACTCCAGCCATTGTAATATGGCTCGTAGGATAAGGGTACCGATTCGTTGAGTAAGAGTAATTTAAAATCGGACAACACACCTGCGCCTCCTGCTGCGGCTATTTTAGTAGCGCCCACCATGGTGTAACTGTTGAACGAAGTGTCAGAATTCGGGTCTTCACAATCCGTACTCTGATAATTAAAGTAAAAAATCCAACTGTCGTAATCGTTGGCTGAAGCGTTTGGTCCACAATGATCTGCTGTGAAAAAATATGGAGTATGATCCCATCTTGTGTTGTTGAGCAAGGAGCCTGTGCACCAAACGGAACTTGCTCCTTGTTTGACAATGATGCGTGCAACACTGCCGGCTTGTTCATGCCATCCGCTGCCTTCGGGGCATTTCACATTTACCTCACAGGTATCAGCATTGCCAAATCCTTTGGCCTGGTAAGCAGGTTGAGCAGCCCTGTAAACATAGCCTACTTCACCTATTATGATACTTGGCTTTGAAGATGTGGGGGAGGGTTGAAAATATTCAAAAATCGTTGTGGTTCCATAAATCATTTCAGTGGCAAAAGCACCGCCTTTTTTGTTGTTCATCCTGGTAAATGCTCCAATCACTTGTAGGTTGGTTTCATTGTACAAAAACAATTCGCCGCCTTCAGGTATTTTAAATTCATCGTAGTACATGATGAGTGCCAGCGCGTCTGCCGAGTTTATGGCAAGGCGGCAAATGCTGCTACCATCTTCCAATTTTAACCATGTTCCTTGTTCGGTGAGGTTGATATTTACTTTGGTGGAAACAGCAAAGCGCATAGCGATGCCGTATTTATCCGTAAAAGCATCTTCTTCAAGCAGGGTTTTTACATCGGGTGCGGGAATTTCAATTGTAGTAAAAACATTGTTTAAAATGTTTTGCTTCATTGTTGCGGGAATCCCTTTGCTGCTAATTTGTGCTGATGTTGTGGAAACAAATAAAACCACAATAATTGTGATAAGGAAATGAATTTTGATTTGCATGCCAGTTATATTTAGTTTGAACCTTACAAAATTAATTTTTTATTGCTTTTTACCGGCATAAATGCAAATTCAAAACCGATTCAATTTTTTTTTATTATACAAACCAATAATCCTTTTCCTTTAAGTGAATAATAGTAAATTTGGCCGTTTAAAATATTTAACTCAAAAACTAAAATACATGGAACAGATTAGACAATCTTTGCGCGACATTCCTGCAGCAAGATGGGGGGCGCTTGCAGTCGTTTCCTTTACAATGATGACCGGATATTACATCAATTACGTAATATCACCACTTAAACCTTTGCTGGAGCAATACATGGGATGGACCAGTTCGGACTTTGGCATTTGGAACAGTGCCTATGGGTGGTTTAATGTATTCTTTCTGATGTTGATTCTTGGAGGATTGATTTTAGATAAGATGGGTGTTAGGTTTACCGGCATCGGAGCCAGTTTGACCATGATAGTTGGAACAGTTCTTCAATATATTGCCATCGAACAGATTTTTCCGATGGAGGGGCAGATTTTTGGTATTAATACTCAAATTGCCATTGGTGCCTTAGGATTTGGGGTTTTTGGAGTAGGTGTTGAAGTTGCCGGCATCACGGTTTCCAAAGTCATTGTAAAATGGTTTAAGGGCAAGGAATTGGCTCTTGCAATGGGGCTTGAAATGGCAACGGCAAGGATGGGGACCGCCCTGGCACTTGCGCTCCCATATCCAATGGCAAAATTCTTTCATTTTATCGCACCCCCTGAAATCGTTGATAAAGTTACTGACCCAAAATACCTGATGGATGTTGCGGGTGAAATTCACATGTTCCATGTTTCGGCACCGATGATGCTTGGACTGGGCTTGCTGGTTGCAGGTTTTGTTGCGTTTATCTGGTACACCTACATGGACAGAAAACTTGAGGTATCCGAAGGTATTGGTGACGAGATTTCCGAAGAGGAAGCATTTAAGGTTAGGGATATTTTATTTATCATCGGAAATAAAGGCTTCTGGCTGATTGCACTACTGTGTGTGTTATTTTATTCCGGGGTTTTCCCGTTTTTGTATTTTGCCGCCGATTTGATGATCAATAAATATCATGTAAATCCTGATTTTGCAGGTGCCATTCCGGGACTGCTTCCATTTGGAACCATAATTCTAACCCCGTTTTTTGGTAATATTTACGACCGAAAAGGCAAAGGTGCCACCATCATGTTGATTGGTTCACTTATGTTATTGGTAGCCCACCTTGTTTTTGCTATACCAAGCTTTAATCATTATTTTGTGGCCATCGGACTTATTGTTTTCCTTGGTGTTACATTCTCACTTGTTCCTTCTGCCATGTGGCCTTCAGTGCCTAAAATCATTCCTGAAAAACAGCTTGGAACGGCTTACGCTTTAATTTTCTGGGTGCAGAATTGGGGATTGATGGGTATGCCTTTATTAATAGGTATTGTACTTGATAATTATTGCCAGGTGCTTGATGCCGATGGCAAGTTTATGTATTACGATTATACGATTCCTATGCTGATTTTTGCTGCTACAGGTTTCCTTGCGATTATTGTAGCCTTAATGCTCAAGGCCGAAGATAAGAAGAAAGGTTATGGCCTTGAAATGCCGAATATTGCAGCAAAAAAATAAATATGGTTTTCAATTAAAATATTGGAGAGGGTGCATTCGTGCACCTTTTCTTTTTGGTATAATTTTACAATGATGAAGAATAACAATCTACTGAAAGATAAGATAGGCGTGCGTTTCTCCATTCTATTCCTCGTGGCTTTTGTGCAGGCGGCCAATTATTATTTTTATGATGCCATATCGCCGCTTAAGCGCACGCTGGAAACTGAGTTTGGATTTAGTTCCTCAGATTTTGGCTTGTTTGTTTCCTTTTACTCGGTGCCCAATACTTTTTTGCTGATGGCCATTGTTGGTGGTATCATTCTCGATAAATTGGGTATCCGCCGCACAGGATCGTTATTTGTAGGAATGATGACCATTGGCGGCTTCATCACTGCCTATGGTGCCAGCACATTTTATACCTCCGGTGGCCCAATGTATGGGTTCATGTCATCGTTTTTTCCCGATTATTCCCCCGAGTTGAAAATGATGCTTCTGGGGCGTTTCTTCTATGGGCTTGGCGCCGAAACAAGTATTGTTGTTATAAGCAAAATCATTGTGAAATGGTTTAAAGGAAAGGAACTTGCTTTGGCTTTTGGCTTAAAAATAGGTATTGCCCGGCTGGGCTCTTTTGCCGCATTTTATTTTTCTCCAATTATTAAAGATAATGCTTCGCATTGGACCATTGCCGTATGGTTCGCTGCCATTTTGCTGGGCGTAGGTTTTCTTGCCTTTTTGTATTATACCATGATAGATAAAAAAATCGACAGGCAGATTAACGAACATGTGGTTTTACTGAAACAGGACGAAAAATTCAATCTGGCTGAGTTGGGTAAGTTATTGACCAACCGCTCGTTTATTTATGTCTCGCTGATTTGCTTAACCTTCTACTCCGCTGTGTTCCCGTTCCAGTCGTTTTCGCCCGATTTTTTCCTTAACAAATTTGGCCTCGATGAGCAGGCCAGCGGAAAAATTGCTTCCTACCTGAGTTTGGGAACCATGTTTTTTACACCATTTTTTGGTTTTCTGGTTGATAAAATCGGCAAAAGTGCCACCTTTATGATATTTGGTTCCCTGATGCTTGTTTTCATTCACCTCACCTTTGCTTTAACCATGTTCAATCCCATTGTTTTGATGGTTTTGCTGGGGATCACATTTTCGCTTGTGCCTGCAGCCATGTGGCCAACAGTTGCAAAAATTGTGGATGAAAAAAGAATAGGTACAGCTTATGGTGCCATGTTTTCAATTCAAAACCTCGGCTTGTGGGCATTTCCGCTTCTCATAGGTATTGTGCTCGACAAAACCAATCCGGGCATTACCGATGCGGTGAAAGCAACAGGCAATTACGCCTACGATTACACCTGGGCTATACTGATGCTGGCAGGCCTGGGAATGCTCGGACTGATATTTGCCCTGCTGCTGAAAAGAGAGGATAAAGTAGCAGGATACGGATTGGAACTTCCATCCAATAAAAAAGTATAAGCGCCTGTTGCAAACTTTCATTTATCTTTAGCAGGTCATTTAGCCGAAGTGTTTTGAAAGCATTGCAAAATAATATTCTCATCCTCTTAGCCTTTATAGCCGCCGGTTTATCGGGATTTTCCCAGGAATTCCCGCAAATCAAAGCAGGTGATTCTTTTGAACCTCCCTCCGGAAAAATTTCCGGTTTCATGGCGAGGGAAGGAAAGATTACCTATTGCCTTCAATTGGACGAAAAAGGATATTTCGGTTTGGAGGAACAATCGGAATGTGCAATCCTGATTTTTGATGATGATTTGAAGCTGCTTCAAAAGCTTGATTTGACATACAGTATTGATGAAAAGCTGAAAAAATTGGAACCAATCTCATTTTTTAAGGCGAACACAGGTTTTGTTTTGCTCTGTCGTAATTGGTCACCCCATAATCTTACTGTCAATGCCTACCTGTTTAAAATCGATTCAAGCGGATTGATTGTAGAGCTGCTAAATCCAGGAACCATCGAAAACATAAGTAAATCTGATGCCGGATTCGATTTTTTTGCTTTGCACAAAATTCATTACGACACCACCAATCAATACGTTTTTACAATTAAAACACCATCTTTTCAGGAGGTTTCCGAAAGGATTGTTTTAAATATTTATGACGAAAACCTGACATTAACCGGGAACAGGCTTTTGGATTACCCCGACGATTTTATGGATTATAATTTTTCAGGGCTGATCAGCAGCGGCAATGGATTGTTTTTTATCCACGTCGAAAATTCCAATCCTTTTGAAGTTAACGATGTTGTCCATCAAATTGTGGTTTATGACATGAATTCAGACAATTTCGAAACCTTTACTTTGAGTTTTAAAAACAGGATGCCAAAGAAAGTGGCACTCTTCCACATCGAAAAGGACATAATTGCGCTGATGGGATATTTTGCGAAAGATAGATTTGATGATGAGCCAATGGGAATATTTTACCATTTGTTTGATGCGAAAACCGGAGACTTGCTTGTGGAAAATATTTATGATTTTTCTGATGAGGAAAAGGCATTCCTCGAACCGGGAAAATATTCTTCAACTGCTACCTACGAAAATCTGATGCCGGCTGCGGTGCATATCACCAGTCACAATCATGTTTTGTTGCTTTTCGAATACAACTGGAAAAGAATCATGCTGATCAGGGACCAAAAGGGGATGCTTTACGACAAGCCATATTTTTATGCTAATGAGGTTTTTATATTTCAATTTGATGCAGCCAATCAACGCAACCACTTTGCAATAATTCCAAAAAAGCAGGCATTGGGCTATGACAGGGAGATTTTGGGATTTACCAGTTTTATTACTGAAAGTAACCTTTTTGTGTTGTACAACGACAACCCCAAAAACAGAAATATTACAAATGAAGGCAAGTTGAAGACGATGAAAGGGAAATATGAAATGATGATAGCTGAATATAATTTGCTTTCGGGCGATTTCGGGAAAAAAGTTTTCTCAGATCCAAACAATCAATTCGTGTTAAACCCATCTGATGTTTTTCATGCCGATGATTCAACCTTGTTGTTTATTGATCGTTCGGAAAATCCTGCCCTGGTTAAAATTAAAATAAGGTGAGGCCGGCCGGTGAACACTTTCCATAGCAGCCTATTGTTTGTATTTACCCAGGGGGTGATATTTCTCGATGGTTTCTCTCAGATATTTTCGGTCGAGATGGGTGTAAATTTCGGTGGTGGTAATGGACTCGTGTCCCAGCATGTCCTGCACTGCACGTAAATCGGCACCTCCCTCCACCAGATGTGTGGCAAAAGAATGTCGGAAAGTGTGTGGGCTGATGCTTTTTCGCAGGCCTGCTTTTTCGGCCAAATTTTTAACAATGATAAAAATCATTACCCTTGTCAGTTTTTTTCCGTTTCTGTTTAAAAATACAAAATCTTCATGTCCTTTTTTAATGTCGTGATGCACTCTCGACAAGTTCATGTATGTTGTGATTTGTTTCATTGCCATATCGCCCACAGGCACCCACCTTTCTTTATTTCCCTTACCTGTAATTTTTACAAAACCTAAGTCGAAATGCAGGTTGGAGATTTGTAAATTGATGAGTTCCGATACCCTCAAACCACAACCATACAATGTTTCGATGATGGCGCGGTTGCGCTCACCTTCGGGTTTTGAGAGGTCGATGGCTGCAAGTATTTTTTCAATCTCAGCATTGCTTAGTGTGTCGGGGAGTTTTCGGGCAGTTCGGGGAACTTCCAAAAGTTCGGTTGGATCGGTATGGATAAGGTCTTCGAGCAGCAGGTATTTGTAAAAAGCCCGGATGCCTGAAACAATGCGAGCCTGACTTATGGCGCTCATGCCCAACTCGTTGATCCAGGCAATGAAATCCCTGAGGTTTTTATAATTTACTTTCTCCGGCGATGGTATTTTTTCATCTTTCATAGCCAGAAATTGCCAGAGCTTTTCGATGTCATGCACGTAGGCTTGAACCGAATTGCCGGAAAGCGATTTTTCGAGTTGCAAAAACGACCTGAATCCTTTAATTTGTATTTCCCAGTTCATCGCATATTGTAAATGGTCAAAGATAATAACTTATCGGGGCACTAATTTAACTTTAGTGATTCATCCTGTACAAGCCCAATATTGAATGGAGCATGTAAGCTGATTCAGCGTGAGCTTTAGGGCTCACGGCCATCAACTCGATTATGTGTCGGTCATCATTATCATCTCAAATCCCTCCGACAGTTAAATTTACTGCAATGACCTTTACTTCGATTTTTTCACTCAATTTACTTTACACGGCTTTATGCTCAATCCTGCCTCGTTCTGCTCAAAATTGTTTTACTCAAAGAACTTGTTAATGAACTCAACTGCTAATTTCCTCTTTCTCACTGGCAGCCAACAGTCTAGTATGAGAATAGTAGCCGATTGCGTGGCACTTTCCTGTCAGGTTACACGAAAGTTGAAGCGGGCTACAACCCTTGAATAACCTACTATCCCGGCAATTTTTTATGCCGCGTGTTATTGGTTGGGGTTCTTATATTCAATTCCATATTTGTCAAATAATGTAGTCAGATATTTTATTCCGCCAATCACACCCAAATTCCCTTCTTGTCCTGAAACAATTCCTACTAAATATCCATTTTTGTCTATAACAGGAGAACCACTTCTTCCTGCTGGATGAGTATCTGTTTCTAATGGTTTGATATAAAAATAATCACCTAAATTTTTGAAACATTGCAATTTTATTAATGCAGGCTTGCTATTGTCTTTCTGCATCATTCCCCATCCTACTGCATAAACAATCTCATTGCTCTTTACCGGTGTAAATCTAATCTTCAATGGATACAATTGATTATTCTGTCCATCTATTTCAAAAATAATCCAATCACGGACTTTTAATGTATTAAACTGACCAATCTGTTCGTTTTGGTTTGTATTTATTAATCGTTTTATAGTCACAGCTTTTTCTTTATGGTTCTTAGGGTACATATTCCAATAATTAAATTTATTACCCAAATCAATACTGTTTAATCCAAGTTGATTTTCAAAAACCATAAATAGATGTTTACATGAAACTCCTATTGTATCCAATCCGGTATTTACGAGAAATGAATTTGCAATATCAGAATAAGTTGTGTCCTTAAAACTAATCTCATTGCTTAGTGCAAAATCAGGCCAGGAAGAAACAGGTTTCTCAATCCAAGATTCTTTTATAATCTGGGGTGAATTTTGGCATCCAAACAATAACATTATACCAGTCAAGATTAAAGCTACTTTTTTCATTATTTTTTAGTTTTTATTTATGGTTAATTATTGGTAGTTCCAGTATTTTACCTTGCCACAACCGTTTGGCGCTTGGCGCAGTGGCGGATTTCGGAGCACGTTTCTATCCACCCAAAAAATGTTTGATACGGGCAAAAATGCTCGAATTGGCATTTTTCCCGCCATTTGATATATTGCGTGTTTTAGCCAGTTTTTCTATCGGATTATTTTTTTCATTATCCATTCTACAGGTCCATTTTCTCTACTTTTCAGCCAATAAGTTGCAAAGAATACACATAAAACACTAAAAATTAAAGCATACGCTACTGAAAATTCTATTGGATAATTCCCCATTTTTTCCGGGTTAATGGCTTCAATAATTCCCATACCAATAATTACGTGTGCAACATAAAAAGTTAGAGCTAATTGTCCCGTTTTATTTAGAGCCAAAAGTATTTTGTTTGTTGAAAATCTTTTTCCGATTATGATACAGGCTGATATTATTGAGATGGAAATTGCGATTCCATTAAACATATATATTGGTAATGGTGGCATTGGG
This sequence comes from Bacteroidales bacterium, assembly GCA_021740425.1. GTDB lineage: Bacteria > Bacteroidota > Bacteroidia > Bacteroidales > 4484-276 > SABY01. The sequence continues at coordinate 13,670 of JAIOZV010000009.1, forward strand.
TTTGTTCCAATAATTTCTGATAATTCACTTGCTGTTTGTTCGTTTCCTTCTGATAAAAATGAAATTGACAAGTGTGATAAAATTTGAATTACAACAAAAGCAATTGAGCTAACCCAAAATGCTTTTTTGATAAATCTGTGACTTTTCAAGTCCTGTTTACCAAACCAAAAGCCAAAAAGCATAAAAGCAGTCCAAGGAATTACTGGGTGAAAACCATTGAAGAGTAGATTTCTAAAAAATCCATTAAATGTCCAAAAATCGAGATAGTGTAAAGTTTCAAAATCCCAACCATTTTCATAATCCAAAAAGCCTAAAATAAAAGGGTAAAGCAGTATTAATGCAATTGCCGAAATTAAAATAGTTTTTTCATTGCTCGATAATAAAAGTAAAATAACAAGCATATAAATTCCATAAAAATGCAGAATATCCGCTGGCCAAATTACTATATATGAAAGACCAACAATGAATAGGAACAAGGCTCTTTTTGCAATTCTTATTCGGGCAGTTTTTAATTTTTGGCTGTCATTATTTCTCAATGCAGAATTTGTCATTAAAGCAAGTCCAACGCCTGCTAAAACCACAAAAGTTGCTGCTGCCTTTCCGTCAAAAGCACTTGCAAATGATTTAACCCAACTCAATCCATTTTCGCCAAGTACGACTTTAAAATTAACGATTATCATTCCGATAACTGCTAATGCTCTTGCTATATCAATTCCGATTATTCTTTCTTTCACGGGTTATTCTTAAATTGGCTACAACGGTTGACAATATGAAACGGTTGGGTTTTCGGAGCGCGTCTTTATTCACCGAGGAAAAAGCTGAAGCGGGAACCAAAACCTCGCAAACCACTGAACCCCAACTGTTTTATATTGTGTATTGTACGCTGGCCGTTATTGTTTTCTAATCTATTTGTCTCATTTTTAATGCACTGAAACTCACTCCGTGTGTTGGAGCGGGACGGGCTTGAAGGCTCTTTTGGCATTTTTGGATTGAGGGTAAGCCTTGCGGGAATGCCAAATGTGCCTGAAAGCGAAGGGATGGTGTGAGTTTGGATATCAATCATTTTATTAATTCTGTATATAAATTCCATTCTTTTATTCCTAAAAGATTCAATATGAGTATTCCGCATATTCTATACAAGAAGATATTATGTTTTTCAATGGTTAAACTATCCACCGAGTCAGAATATCCATGTACTAAACCATCTCTTGTTTCTTTCAACTCATTAATGGTTATTGGAAAATCATTAACAGGTAATGACTGTGAATTTAAAAAAGTCTCAATAGTACTTTTCATTGGACGATATACTAACTTGTTACGAGCTGTACCATTCCATTTTTTTGCAAAATCACATCGTTCCTCAATAGGTACGGTTTTTAACAAAAGCTCTAAGGCTTCTTTATATTTTTTGTTTGTTTCTTTTTTTGATAATAGAAGAGTAAATTTTTCTTTTTCTTGAGAAAACCCGCCCATACAAAGCTCAAGAACTGTAAAACGCAATAAAAATCGAGAACTTAAATCAACAAGATGCGACTGATTAAACAATTCAACCGCTTTAAATAGTTTTTTTTGATTGCTCAAAGCTTTCTTTGCCCAATCAGCTTTTAAAAAAGCATCAAGATTCCATTGATTACCAAAGCCAGATAAACCAAGCGAATTTTTGTCATTGTTTCTATCCTGATAGACACTTTTAATAGAAATAGTATGCTCTTTAAAATAAAGCTTTGCAACAAAATACTCTATTTCAAAATGAAAGTAAAAGGAAAGAATATATTTAACTGTTTCAGAATATTGAAAACATTTTTCTTCATTAGTTTCATTGTAATTAAAATGAATTTTAGGTGTCTTTTTTATTGTGGCAGTATCTTTTTTTACCGAATCGCTGTAACCAAATTCAAATTCAGGGCGGAAAGTCGCTGATTCAATACTATAAAAATCATCTTTGTCTTTATAGCGACGAATTTCAAAACAGTCGTTGTTTTGAAACAAGGTAGAATAAAAACCACTAACAACTTTAAAGCTATTAGGAGACAGATAGAAATCTCCAGTATTTAATTTTTCTTTTATTGGCTGCAAATAAAGTTTAACTGTATTCAATTTTATTGAATAGTATTGCAAATCACCTTCATATTGAGCTGACCCAGATGTTGCCCCAATAAGCTGAGAACCAGCGAAGGATACATTTAATAATACTTGATTTGGGCTTACAGAAGAAACGTGAATGTACTCTCCAAGTTTTTTTGAATTAATTGAGGATAACCAAGTACTAAATTTATAGTCAAAGTGTGTTGGTGGATTAAATAAAATTCTCAGTTCAATTTCATTTTCTCGTAAATATAAATGGGAGTGCATGACAGATGGGGTCTTATCAGATTTTAAGAAATATTGGTCAAAATCAATAATCGGGAATGATAAATCTATGCAATAATAGTGTTCCATTATAATGATTCCTCCACAATTTTTATTTCCTCCTTTGTCAAGCCGTATAACTCATAAACCAATTGGTCAATTTCTTTGTCGGCTTTTTCTATTTCAGTTTGGAGTCGGTTGATTTTTAATTTTGTCTTTTCATAGTAATCTTTCCATTCTGACTGGTCTGCCAATGAAAGAATAACTTTTTGTTTTTTTAATTCTGAAAGAAAATTTTTAAAATCAGATTCATAAAAGGTTTCTAAATTTTTTGAAACAGAGGTTATTGCTAAATTATCTTGAACCAGTGCAATAAACTTCACTTTGCTTTCTTGAAATTCATTTGTTTTTGTTAAAATTCCATCAATCAATAATTCAATTTGTATTTGAATTTCCTTTGATATTTCTGGTACTGGAAAAGCTTCTAATGTATTGACATTTATCTTCGGAAAAGCATTCCGATTTAAATTTACATTCGACTTTTTAAAATAGGTAGCGCAAAGCTTTGAAACAATCAATGCGTATAATACTTTAATCGAAATAGTATTATTCTCAAATGGTATCAGATTAAAAACATCTGTATTATTGACATAGGAATCAGAAAGCAAAACTCCATCAATTTTATTTTTAGATAAAATACGATTAATTAAAATCCTTTCGGCTTTAAAAATATCTGGATTACGGGGCGCTGCAAGATTTTTACCATATTTTATATATTCAGTAAATGGCACCAAATAATGACGTTGAATATGTCTTGCCCCCAATAATGGAAAATAGGATTCATCAATTTTAATGGCTGAATGATACACTTTTTCATTCATCATTTCTCTTGTTTGTGGCGGATTTCCTTTCCCTTTTTCATATGGTTTCATACCTTGATACATTGAGAAAAAATCCTTTAAAGTTTTTTTACCCGATAATTTAAACTCAGTACTAAAGCCGATTGTATTCTCTTCATCACCTTGTACAAATTGCTTTTGTTCTGAGTATTCCCAAATTCTGAGGTTAATTGCAGTCAATCTTTCTTCAATTGTTTTGTATTCTTTTGAAATTGAATAAAATAATGTTTTTGGATTCGAAATTTTTACTTTTTGCCCTGTTAAAATTAATGTGTCAACTGTCGCACTTTCAAAAACTTCATAGGTGTTAATTACTTCAAGAGCATGGTTATCAATAAAAATATCTTTTCGTAAACGTTTGTCAAATTTCGTTGAAAGCCAGTAGTTTGGAATAATTAGGCTGTAGTACGAATTGGATTTTAAAAGTTTTATAAATTGTTCAACAAAAACACCATAGGTATTAATCTGATATTCCGCTGTTTTAAAATTTTTGTAAATAAATTCTTTTTCGGATTCTGATATTGAATGAGATTGTACATAGGGCGGATTCCCAATCACCACATCAAAACCTCCATTTGCAAAAATATCAGGAAACTCATTTTGCCAATTAAAAGCTTTTTCTCCTGCTACTTCGGGGTTGTCAATAAGTGAATTACCACATTTAATATTGTTGTTCAGTTTATTTAGTTTCCTGCCTTTTTGAGCTGTTCTAAGCCAAAGTGAAAGTTTGGCAATTTCAACTGATTCCTCATTTAAGTCAACACCATAAATATTTTTTTCGAGAATGTCGGTTGTGATGTCGGAGAAAACCAAACCACTTCCAAAAAGCTGTGCACGCAAATCGTCTATTTTGCGATGTTCAGTAATTAAAAAATCTAAAGCTTGGTTTAAAAATGCTCCCGAACCACAAGCTGGGTCAAGTATAGTTAAACTTAAAAGCCAGTTCCGATAATTAGTTAATTTATCGTCAAGTATTTTTATAGTGTCTTTTTTACGATTTTTACGCCCTTTGGCATATTCTTCATCAACAATTTCAAGTTCTTTACGTTTTTCCTCGCAAAGATTACCAACGGTATTTTCTACAATGTACTTGGTTATGTATTTTGGTGTGTAAAAAATTCCATCTTTCTTACGCTTGGTCTTTTGGGTGTCAATTTTCTCGCCTTTAATTTCTGCTTGTACATTTTCTATTTCGCCCAATGAATGTTCAAAAATATGACCGAGAATATTTACGTCAACATCAGTTTCAAAATCATAGTTGCTTAATGTTAACGTATGTTTGTGTAAAATTTCATCGTCAATCGAAATGTTATCAAGCATTTCATCGTATGCAAATAATCCACCGTTATATGCGTAAATGTCGTATTTTTTGCCTTTGTAACCTGTGTTCATGTAACCGAAATACTTTTTAAATCGGTCGTACAACGGAACATATTCGTCCAATTCATCTTTTAAGGTTGTCCATTGTTTTACAATCTCACTAATTGAATTTGGGGGCAATAATAAACGGTCTTCAGCGAAAAAGATAAACAGAAAACGGTCAAGTAATTTCTGTGTTTTCTTGAAAAGTAAAAGTTTATCGTTATCTGGATTGTTCTTTACAAGGTTATTATAAATCGCTTCACGGAATTTTGAATAATCGGCATAGAGTTTTTTGGTAATATTTTCTTCCTGTAAAAGTGATGATTCTTTAATCTTTTGAGGTAATCCGTTTAGCAAATTTTCTTTTGCCAAACAAAGCCACATTAGCGAAAACTGCTCTCGTGTCAGGTTGAATAAATCAAAGTCGATATGGTCAACCGCATTTTGAATGTAAAAACGGAGTTTCTCAAAATTTGAAGTAATTACATAAACACATTTTGGATGATGGTTTTTATATCCGAATGCTTGTGTTTCAATTTTATCTAAGTCGGTTGTGTCAGTTCCTTTTAATTCAATGACTGCAATAGCATCTTCGCCTTTTAAAATCGCCCCGTCAGCTTTTTTGCTGTTTGCGATGTTTTTTAATTCCGTTGTCAGGTTGAAATTGGGTTGCGGATTGAGTGTATATCCAAAAATCGAAACGAAAAGCTCCCTTAAAAATCCCTCTTGAAATTGTTCCTCCTTTGAATTTCTGATATTATCCTGAATTGAAGGATTTCCAAAATAATCTTGAAACTCCTTGTATTTCTGGTCAATTAGAACGGAATCTAACTCGTTTAAATATTTTTTCTCTACCGATTTTTGAAACAAACTCATTTTATAATAATCTCATTTTTAATCCAGTTATCAATTTGCAAAATACAATTTTATCTTCGTTTTCAATCCAAAAGTATCATGCTAATCCGTGTGCGTTGGCAAAAAAAGCATGTGTTTGGCAGCGAAGGGTCGGTTGCAGGGATGGGCTGACAAACTTATGCTTTTGTGGGTTGGCATTTTCCATTTTTTCTCTTTTCAAATCTGCAATCATGTTACTACTGTGTCGTTTTTTCGGCTTGCGTACAACTTCTAAATATCCACATAAACTTGTCACTTTTTGATGGGTTTAGTTTTATCCATTCTTGTTCCTTTTCGATGTGTGTGGCCTTATGTTCAATCACTTCGGGTGGCTGAAGAGCGTTGCTAAAATTGAGTGCAACTATGGGCGCAATGTCGTGGCTCTTTTGCAAGCCAGGCGCTGGGGGTTCAGGCTTTGTTGTATTATCGTAAAGGATTTTTGTTTCGGGGAAGGTGGCGGTGATTTTTTGATAATCCGCTACACTGTAAATCCTGTAAATGTCAACGAAACTCATGTTCCCGGAGCTTTCCCGGGTGGTTTTTGCCTTCCGGATGCAGGAATAGTCATTTTCAAAAACCCGGCTAATCAGTGGTGTTTCGTGGTGAATTGCGGGAACTGTCATGATGCGGAGTTGCCTCATTTGGCCTTTGTTAAATTTTTTGGCTGGCAAATATTGGAGAAAGTTTTATTGCCGCTACCATTAATAGTTTTCTTCTCGAATTTGCATGTAGGCTTTTGGGTGCAGACAGGCGGGGCACATTTCGAGGGCTTTTGCCGATTCGTAAACATAGCCGCAGTTGAGGCATTTCCACCATACTTTGCCATCTTTCATAAATACTTTGTCCTCAGAAATGTTTTGAAGTAATTTCAGGAATCTGCGCTCGTGTTCAGCTTCAACTTTAGCAATCATTTTGAAAGCAACGGCTATTTCGGTAAATCCTTCTTCTTTGGCAATTTCTGCGAATTTTGGATACAATTCGGTCCACTCTTCATTTTCTCCTTCGGCAGCGGCTTTCAGGTTTTCGGCAGTGGTGCCGATTATTCCGGCAGGATAAGTGGCTGTAATTTCGGTCATACCGCCTTCGAGGAATTTAAAAAACCGCTTTGCATGTTCTTTTTCCTGGTTTGCGGTTTCCTGAAATATGGCCGCAATTTGCTCGTAGCCTTCTTTTTTTGCCACTTTCACAAAAAATTCATAGCGGTTTCTGGCCTGTGATTCGCCGGCAAATGATTTCAGCAGGTTTTGTTCGGTTTGTGTTCCTTTGATAGTTTTTGACATAACATTATTTTTTTTATTGTTGAGAGATAAATATTGAATATTCAAAAGTAATATTTTAATTCTACTTTTTCAGCCTGGGATTAAAAGGGGGTCTGGGACAAATTTCATAAAATGATTGTAAACCGCTCTTGCAGTCATCCAATGGATCTGATTAAACGGATTATTTCCGCCTTTGACGGAAAACAATTCGATAAATCCTGGTAATTCGATGATAAATTTTATGATGCACAGCCTTTGTAGTAAACCCCGCTTTCAACCTAAAAAACAGATATCACAGAATAAATAATCATCATTCCTAATTCGGTTGGATTCAATTAACTCAATTACCAATAACCAATAACCAATAACCCAATAACCTATAACCCAATAACCCAATAACCTATAACCCAATAACCAGTAACCAATAACCCAATAACCAGTAACCAATAACCAGTAACCAGTAACCAGTAACCAGTAACCAGTAACCAGTAACCACCCCCTACTCCTCCATCCTCACCACCTCGATGGTAAACCTTGCGGCAAGTGCTGCCAATGCGCCCACCGCTGCGAAAACGGGGGCAAGCACTGCACCTATTACACCAATGGTTATAGGGATTTCAAGGTAAGTCTTACCCTCTTCATTTTTAATGATAATGCGATTTACATTGCCTTCGTGGATGATTTCCTTAATTTTTTTCAGCAGCTCATCGCCTGCTACCTTAAAGTGATTTTGCTTTTCCATTATTGTAAATTTTAGCCAAAATTATTAAATATATCCGCATTCCGGGAGAAATAACCTTTCCTTTTCTGAAGTCAGGATAAAAGGAACATAAAACTATGTTTATCTGCTTGAAGGCCCATATTAATTTGCTCTAAGTAAACTAATCATATCGGTTTGGAGGATGATTTTTCTGAATTGTGGAAATACGCAAAAACCGCCTCACTTTTTACATTCCCAATCACAGCTTGCAATTCCGCTTTGGCGGCCTGCTTTATTTTCTTTACCGATTTGAATTTGGAAAGAAGGGTTTTTGCAAGGGTTTCCCCGATGCCTTCAATTTCGGTCAATTCGCTTTTGATCGTTCCTTTTTCGTGACGCTTCCTATAATGTGTGATGCCAAAGCGGTGAGCTTCATCGCGCAATTGTTGAATAATTTTCAGACTTTCCGATTTTTTATCAAGATGAAGGGGCAAAGGGTCATCGGGAAAATAAAGTTCTTCAAGCCTTTTGGCAATGCCAATGATGGTGATCTTACCACGGAGATTTAGTTTTTCAAGACTTTTTACTGCCGCCGAAAGTTGGCCTTTTCCACCATCAACTACGATGAGCTGGGGCAACTCCTGGTTTTCATCCTGCATCCGCTTGTATCTTCTGAAAATCACCTCCTCCATCGAAGCAAAATCGTTGGGGCCTTCCACAGTTTTAATATTAAAATGGCGATAATCTTTTTTGCTGGGTTTGGCATTTTTAAAACAAACCATTGCAGCCACAGGATAGTTGCCTTGCATGTTGGAGTTGTCGAAACATTCTATATGTCGGGGTGCTTCATTCATACGCAGATCCTTTTGCATAGTGTTTAAAATGCGCTTTGAGTGTCGCTCAGGATCGGTAAGTTCGATTTGCTTGCGTTTTTCCAGAAGGAAGTATTTGGCATTACGTTCCGAAAGTTCCAGCAAGTGCTTTTTATCCCCGATTTTTGGAACCGTTAGTGTTACTTCAGGCAATTCTATTTCAAGAGAAAAGGGTATTAAGACTTCCTTTGAGGTACTTTCGAATCTTTGCCTTAAATCAGCTATGGCCAATAAAAGCAAGTCCTCCGCGCTCTCATCGAGTTTCTTTTTCATTTCCACTGTATGAGCCTGCACAATGGCTCCGTCAATCACTTTAAGATAATTCACATAACCTGCTTCATTGTCGGTGATAATCGAAAAAACATCCACATCGTGAATTTTTGGATTTACCACCATCGATTTGGCCTGGAACTTTTCAAGCAATTCAAGCTTTTCCTTAACAGCCTGAGCCTTTTCAAATTCCATCAAAGCTGCATGTTTTTGCATCAGTGCTTTGAGTTGGGTCATAACTGTCGAAATATTACCTTTAATAATCTGCCGGATTTCGATGAGGGTGCTGTTGTATTCATCCTCGTCCTGCAGCCCTTCGCACGGGCCTTTGCAGTTGCCGAGATGGAACTCAAGGCACACTTTGAATTTGCCTTCGCTGATGTTTTTTTTGGTGAGATTGTGCTTGCAGGTTCTAATTTTGTAAAGTTGACGGATGAGGCCAAGCAAAGTATTCATCAGCTTTACCGAAGCATAAGGCCCGAAATAATCTGAGCCATCATGAATTATATTACGGGTTGGGAAAATGCGTGGAAAGCGTTCATTTTTGATGCAAATCCATGGAAAGGTTTTGTCGTCCTTGAGGTTTACATTGTAGCGTGGCTGATATTTTTTGATGAGGTTGTTTTCGAGGAGCAGGGCATCCAATTCCGAACTGACCACAATGTGCCTGATGTCGAAAATTTTGCGCACCATTACCATGGTTTTCCCGCTAATACCGGAATCTTTGTTAAAATACGATGCTACCCTTTTTTTGAGTGATTTGGCTTTACCAATGTAAATGATCTTTTCGCTTTCGTCAAAGTATTGATACACTCCGGGTTTGTCAGGCAATGTTCTGACGATCGACTCAAGTTTTTCGATATGTGGATTGGATTTTGACATTGCAAAAATAAATCACGATAATAATTTATTCCTGTTTTCTCAAATGATCCCACCCCTGGGCTTTAATTTCAACCACCGGGCCTGATTTGGTAATCAGGTTAACACCACTGTTGGCTGCGGTCATGTGGCCAATTACCGAGATTTCAGGGATATTTTTAATTTTTTCATAATCTTCAACTTTGATGGTAAAGAGCAACTCGTAATCTTCGCCTCCATTCATGGCATAAAGTGTAGGATCCATTTTAAAAGATCTCGCTGTATCGTAAGTGTCCTGATCGATGGGGATTTTATCTTCATACACGGTGCATCCCAAATCCGAATGTTTGCAGATGTGTTTGATTTCTGAAGCCAGTCCGTCAGAAATATCGATCATGGCGGTAGGCAAAATTTGCATATTCCCCAAAATTTTTACAATGTCCTGGCGGGCTTCCGGTTTTAATTGCCTTTCGAGGATGTAATCGTGGCCTTCCAAATCAGGCTGCATATCAGGGTTGGCTTTGAAAACGGCTTTTTCGCGTTCGAGGATCAGCAGCCCGGCATAAGCTCCTCCCAAATCACCCGAAACGCAAAGCAGGTCGTTTTCCCCGGCAGGCCCGCGATAAACCACTTTGTCTTTGTCAACAGTGCCGATGGCTGTTACCGAAAGAAACAAACCCCGCAAACTGCTTGTAGTATCGCCACCCACCAGGTCAACGCCGTATTTTTCGCAGGCAGCGTACATGCCTGCATACAGCTCTTCGATGGCTTCGAGCGGGAACCTGCTCGAAATTCCCAGTCCTACAATTACCTGCCTCGGGCTACCATTCATAGCATAAATATCAGATAAATTCACGGTGATGGCTTTGTATCCGAGATGTTTCAGCGGGTAATAACTCAAATCAAAATGCACGCCCTCCAAAAGCAAATCTTTGGTTACGAGCAAATAATTAGTCCCTGCATCAATCACAGCGGTATCATCCCCAACTCCGCGAATGGTTGAAGGCTGGAGTATTTTCACATCTTTGGTAAGGTGGTCAATCAAGCCGAATTCGCCCAGTTCTTCGATGGTTTTTTTATTTGAATCTCTTTTTTCAAACATATCAAATCATAAAAATGAGCTGCAAAATTAAAAATTTAAGACTACCAGGAATTAGAAAGCTAAGGGATAGTTGTGGAGAGATGGAGAGATGGAGTTGTGGAGTGGTGGAGAGATGGAGTGGTGGAGTATTGAAGTAGTGGAGTATTGGAGAATTGGAGTAGTGTGGGAACTGCATCTTCGGGAAGTTTGGAAATAATTTCAGATGAAACATGTTGTGCTGAACTATTTATTTTTTAAGATGTTTAATTTGAGCAGGTTTTCCAATTTCAATTTATTACAGTTGGCTTAATCGGTATTTGAGTGCTTAAAAATTATCTACTTTTGCATCCCTTCTACAAAGGGGATTTTAGACACATTAAAGTAAATGCTATCATGGCAAATGATGAAAATGTATTGATCGACAACGTCACCAGGGGTGAATATAAATATGGATTTTATACGGATATCGAAATGGACACAGCCCCTGTGGGCTTGAGTGAAGATACCATCAGGTTTATTTCAGCAAAGAAAAGTGAACCCCAATGGCTGCTTGATTTCAGGTTAAAGGCCTACCAGCACTGGCTTACTCTTGAGGAGCCTGACTGGGCTCATTTGCACCATCCACCCATAAAATATCAGGAAATTATTTATTTCGCAGCTCCCAAAAAAAAGGAACTGGCAAGCCTGGATGAAGTTGATCCCGACCTCCTGGAAACCTTCAATAAGCTGGGAATATCGCTCGAAGAGCAGAAAAGGTTGTCGGGTGTTGCAGTGGATGCTGTGATAGACAGCGTTTCGGTGAAAACAACTTTTACCAAAACCCTTCAAAAACATGGTATTATTTTTAGCTCCTTCAGCGAAGCTGTTCAAAATCATCCCGACCTGATCAAAAAATACATGGCTTCTGTGGTGCCTTACACTGACAACTATTTCGCAGCACTTAACTCGGCGGTTTTTTCGGACGGCTCGTTTTGTTACATCCCGAAAGGTGTGCGTTGCCCGGTTGAGCTTTCTACCTATTTCAGGATAAATGCCGCCAATACAGGGCAATTTGAACGTACACTGATAGTGGCAGACGAAGGAAGTTATGTTAGTTATCTTGAAGGTTGCACAGCCCCGATGCGCGATGAAAACCAGTTGCATGCAGCCATTGTTGAAATTATTGCTTTGAAAGATGCAGAAGTTAAATATTCGACGGTGCAAAACTGGTATCCCGGCAACTCGGAAGGTAAAGGTGGTGTTTACAATTTTGTAACAAAACGTGGGATGTGCCGCGGGGCAAATTCTAAAATTTCGTGGACACAGGTGGAAACCGGTTCAGCAATTACATGGAAATATCCGAGTTGCATTTTAATGGGTGACAATTCTGTTGGAGAATTTTATTCGGTGGCTGTCACCAATAATTACCAACAAGCCGACACAGGATCAAAAATGATTCATTTGGGTAAAAATACGAAGAGTACAATCATTTCGAAGGGGATTTCTGCCGGACACAGCAACAACAGCTACCGCGGCCTGGTACGTATGTCGCGAAGAGCTGAAAACTCCCGTAACTTTTCGCAGTGCGATTCGCTGCTTTTGGGGGATAAATGCGGAGCTCACACTTATCCTTACATACACAACGAAAACAAATCATCGATTATCGAGCATGAGGCAACCACCTCCAAAATTTCGGAAGACCAGTTGTTTTATTGCTTGCAAAGGGGCATCAGTGAAGAAAACGCCATTGGCCTCATCGTGAATGGTTATGCGAAGGAAGTTCTCAAAAAGTTGCCCATGGAATTTGCTGTGGAAGCGCAAAAGTTACTCACAATAAGTTTGGAGGGTAGTGTGGGTTAACACACTGATTTACAAAAAAGCGGGCATTTTCAGCAAGAAAATAAGAAATTTCGTGATACTAAAAAGACAAGGCTTGCTTGTCTGTTTCAAAAATAAAATACAAAAAACAATACAATGTTATCAATTAAGAATTTGCATGTAAGCATCGAAGGCAAAGAAATCATAAAAGGATTGAACCTTGAGGTTCACCCCGGCGAAGTACATGCGATCATGGGACCAAACGGAACCGGAAAATCTACTTTGGCTGCTGTAATTGCAGGCCGTGAAGGAATTTACGAAGTTACCGAAGGTGAGATTTTTTACAAAGGCAAAGATATTTCGGAGATGGCTATCGAGGATCGTGCCCGCGAAGGAATTTTTCTTGGGTTTCAATATCCGGTGGAAATTCCGGGAGTGAGTATTACCAATTTTATGCGGACTGCCATTAATGAAATCAGGCAATACAAGGGGCTGGAACAAATATCGGCAGCCAATTTTCTGAAGGATATGGAAGAAGCCAAGAAACTTGTGGGAATCCAGTCGAAATTGACCAACCGATCGGTGAATGAAGGATTCTCGGGTGGCGAGAAAAAGAAAAATGAAATTTTTCAGATGGCCATGCTCAAGCCCGACCTCGCCATTTTGGATGAAACCGATTCAGGCCTTGATATTGATGCCCTGAAAGTGGTTGCCAACGGTGTAAACGCCCTCAAAACTGATCAAAATGCTACCATTGTTATCACGCATTATCAGCGACTTCTCGATTACATTATTCCTGATTTTGTGCATGTTTTGTACAATGGCAGAATTGTTAAATCAGGAGGGAAAGAACTTGCATTAGAACTGGAATCTAAAGGTTACGACTGGCTAAAAGCCGAAGCTTAAAATCATGGAAACAAAAACATCACATACAGCACTCGGTCAAAAAATGATTCAAACTTTTGAAGATAATGAAAAGCTTATCTTCAGGAATGATTCATCAACGATTGTTGACCGCCGCAAAAAGGCAATGGAAATTTTCAGGGAGCAGCGATTCCCTGACTCAAAAACCGAGAATTGGCGTAACACTGACATTTCGAAAGCCCTCGCATTAGATTACAATTATTACCTGGAACCAGGTTTCCAAAAACATGTGGATATCGATAAAATGTTTCAATGCGATATTCCGCATCTTCAAACCAAAATGATATCACAGCTTAACGGCTGGTTTATTTCCGAAAATGGAAACCTCACCAAAGATGTACAAGGAGTGATAATAGGGAGTTTGGCCGGGGCAAAGAAAAATTACAGTGAGCTTGTGGACGCCCATTATGGCCTAATTGCCGATGATATAAAGAGTGGCTTTGTGGCATTAAACAATGCCTTTGCCGAAGATGGCGTATTTATTTATGTGCCCGACAATGTGGAAGTGAAGGTGCCTTTGCAAATGGTGAACATCATCAACCACGACGAAAATATCTTTATCCAAAATCACAACCTGGTGATTATTGGCGAAAACAGTAGCCTGCAACTTGTGCAATGCGATGATTCGGTGGATCATCAGCGTAGCCTCATCAACACAGTTACCGAAATTTTTGTTGGTAAAAATGCTTCACTCGATCATTATAAACTTCAAAACAAAAACGACAATTCTACACTGATCAACTCTATATTTTTTGACCTGAAGCGTGATGCCCGTCTCTCTACAAATGCCATTACCCTCAACGGAGGATTGATCAGAAATGAAAATTATGTAACCCTTAACGGCGAAAATTGTGAAGCCAATGTGATGGGGGTTTACCTTGTGGATAAGGCACAGCATGTGGATAATCAGATTTTTATTGATCATGCTTTTCCTAATTGTCGAAGTAATGAACTTTTTAAAGGCATCATCGACGATAGTGCCCATGCTGTTTTTAATGGCCGCATCCTGGTAAGAAAGGATGCGCAGCACACCAATGCTTATCAAACCAATAAAAATATTTTACTCACCGATAAGGCCACAGTAAACACCAAACCCTTTTTGGAAATATATGCAGATGATGTAAAATGCAGCCATGGCGCCACCATTGGCCAAATTGATGAAAATGCAATGTTTTATCTTAAATCGCGTGGCATTGGTGAGCATAACGCTAAAATGTTGCTGATGTATGCCTTTGCTGCCGAAGTAATCAACAATATCCGGATTGAACCACTCAAAATCAGAATTGATGATATGGTGAAAAAACGCCTGCGCGGTGAGTTATCCATTTGCGAACAGTGCGTACTTCATTGTTCTACTATGGAAAAGGAAATAAAGTTTGAGATTGATTTGAGTAAGGTTTGAGTATTAGAAGTCGAAAGGTTGAGCGAAGCAGCCTGACTCGATCCATCGGGGAAATCCATCTTTTAAGGATCTGAAAAGTTCAGGACAGCAAGTTAAGAGATTAGAGGCGGTTTTTTTGAAAATAACCAACTTTAAATATTGAACCTTGAATTATCATTATTTCAAGCTCTTGAAAATTTGTTCCCTATTATCGAAATCAGGATATACAATATTACGATGAGTGGAAGGGCATAAAACTTTATCGAAACAAACAAAATAACTGCTGCGATGATAAGGATAAATCGGTTCTGGTTTTCCTGAAAACGAAAGTTTTTTAACTTCAACGAAAATAGCGGGACAGATGAAACCATCAGCAGCGAAAGCGATACTGCCAGCCCAAGTAAAACCCAATAATTTTTCAGAAATGACAACATCGTATCAAGGCCTTCCTTTTCAGCCTGAAAATTTACCAGGGGCAGGGAGGCAAAAAATAGAGCATTGGCAGGAGTGGGCAGCCCGAGAAATGACTCTGTTTGATTTTCATCGATGTTGAACCTGGCAAGTCTTAGTGCCGAAAATGCAGGGATTAAAAATGCGGCAAAGGCCATCAGATTTACATCATTGAAATACAAAAACGGGGCATTGTAGCTTTGCAGCATCAACTGATAAACAATGAACGAAGGTGCCAGTCCAAAGGAAATTACATCGGCCAAAGAGTCGAGTTGCAGGCCAATGGGTGATTTGGCGTTGAGTAATCGCGCACTCATCCCGTCGAGAAAATCGAAAATCGCTGCAAAGCCTATAAACCACGCCGACAGCATCAGGTTTCCTTTAAAAGCAAATACTATGGCAATGGAACCGCTAAACAAATTGAGCAGTGTGATGAAATTTGGAATGTGTTTTTTAATCAAAATTACTTTTGTTTAAAGGTTGCCAATATATTTTTCAATAGTAGAAAGGAAGATTTGTTTTCGAATGGGCTTTGAGATGTAATCGTTGCAGCCTGCCTGAATGCTTTTTTCCCTGTCGCCGACCATGGCATAAGCCGTTTGTGCTATTACAGGGATGTCCTGGTTGAACTCACGAATTTTTCTTGTAGCATCAAAACCGTTCATGGTTTTTAACTGGATGTCCATCAAAACCATATCAATCTCCGTGTTATTCCTGCATGTTTCCACAGCTTCAACACCATCCAATACCCAAATAATTTTGGCTTTTGTTCTTTTTAAAAAAGTTTCGAGAAGCTCATAATTATTCTTGTTGTCTTCAACAATTAAAAATGTTTTTTCACTCCAGTTATATTCATTTGATGCCATCATTTCAACATTATCTTTTTATGATGAAAGGCTGCTAAATTATGAAATATTTAATCATTATCCAGTGGCGCTGATTCTTTTTAATTTATCCACCTCAAGTATTTTCATCCTTTTTCCACTCATGTCGATTATATGGTCATCTTTAAAGTCCTTCAGAATTCTGATGGCACTTTCGGTTGACATTCCTGTAAGTTCAGCAAGGTCTTTTCTTGAAATGCACAATTCGAAATCCAGCGATTTATAAATCTTATGCGAAAGGCACAATATAATATCGGCCAATCGTCCGTGCAACTGCTTTTGCGTAAGGCTAAAAAATCTGTCGTAAAGCATCACCATGTTATGGTTGATGATGTTGGTCATTTCGCTGGCGAACAGGCCATTTTGATTCATCAGGTTTTTAACCACATTGATATCGTAGGAATAAATATCAGTATCAATTAAAGCTTTGGTGGAGTAATGAAATACATTATCCACCGAAATCGACTGAAGTCCGATGAGGCTTCCCGCGGGAACAATGGCAATGATCAGGTTGCTGTTGCCATTTTCGAGATATGTTTTAACGATGCCTTGTTTGATAAAAAAAATATTGGAGGCAAATGCTCCCTGCTTATTAATAATTTCGCCTTTCCTGAATGAGAGCTGGATGCGGCTTCTGTTCAATGTTTCCATCTCTTCAACCAACAGCCGTCTGAAAAGCGGTGTGTCTGTTGGAGCCTTCATGCAGTGAATAGCCCCGGATGAATTACCGGGTGTAAGTTCGTCAATGTATTCCATATTTTCCGCAATATTTTATGAATAGCAAAATTAACAAAATATCATCATTTGAAATGATATGAATCAATAAAAAAAATGGACGACATCATTCAATGAGTATGGATTTTAATTGCCGTTGACTTAAAAACTTTTGAATTGTGCTTGCTAATTCTTAACAAATCTTAATTTTGGAACATGATTAAAGGGTTTGGGTTTAATGTTACAAAGTTTCGATTCAATTAAATCAATAACTATGAAGAAAATATTCCTTATTGTTGCACTTAATCTGTTCGTTTTTACTGCTGTAGAAGCCCAGTTTTCAATTTCTGCCCAGCTCCGGCCCAGGGCCGAAATGGATAATGGTGTTTCAAGCCCCAGAAATGATACTGGCAACACACAATATTACATTTCCCAAAGAAGCCGGATTAATCTGGATTATAATGCTGACAAATTCCAGATGCGTTTTTCGCTGCAGGACGTTCGCATTTGGGGAAATGGTGACATTTATTCCAGCACCGGTATTTTTAGTTCCACTAACAGTATGGATATTTACGAAGCCTGGTTTAAAATAAAATTCGGAACAAAATCTGACCTTACCATTGGCAGGCAGGAACTTAATTATGACGGCCAGCGACTGATTGCATGGAGAAACTGGAATCAATATGGTTTAACTTATGATGCAGTAGTTTTCAATCATAAAAATAATAGTTGGGATATTAATGCAGGATTATCATACAACAATATGATGAATGTTTCCAATGGCAGGCTTTTGGAAAGTGGTGAACTGTTTAACAGCACCAACCTGATGAAGATGTTCAATTTTCTGAGGATTAAAAAAACTTTCAGCGATAAACTTTCGGCTTCGTTTATTGCAACTGCTGCAGGGTATCAAAAATCAAGCGATATTCATGTTTTGTATCTGATGGGAACAGCCGGTGCATGGGCAGCTTATAAATCAGGAAATTTTGAAGCATCTGCAAATGCTTACTATCAATTCGGAAAAGCACAATCGGGGAAAAAAGTTAGCGCCTACATGTTGACCTTCGATCCAAAATACAAAACCGGAAGATTAAAGTTTGGTGCCGGCATCGATTATATCTCCGGCGATAATGCCACAAGCAGTGATTACGGTGAAAAAGTAAAAACTTTCAATATCATGTACGGAGCTGTGTTTGCCTATTATGGTTGGATGAATTATTATTCCTTTATGGCGGGTTCAACAAAAAATGGAGGATTGCTTGATGTTTATCCAAATATTGAGTTTTCCTTCGGGAATAATCATAAACTCCGATCATATTTTCATTTCTTTAGCCTGGCCAATGCCATTCAACTCGGAGGGGGTGTGATTGATGATAAAAGTCTCGGTCAGGAGCTGGATTTCATGTACATCTATAACTATTCCAAAGATTTGACTTTGCAGGCAGGTGTTTCTTATTATTTTTCAACCGAAACCCTTGAGAAGGTAAAAGGTGTGGAAGTTGGAAATATCAGTTCGCCATACTGGGCCTGGATCATGCTTACCTTTAAACCTACACTTTTTTCAACAAAACAGTAATCAGAAAAAAACAATACCAAATGAGTATTGATGAATTTATGTCGATGTCCAAACCTGAAAGGGTACACCGGGTGCTCACCGGGGGCAACGAGCTCATGTATCGAATTTATTTGCATTACACCATCAAATTGTTTTACTTCTCTGATTTTTTTGTTGAGATATGGTATTTGCCATCTTCCAACAAAATCGATAATATCAGAATTGTGGAAATGGATGATGTGATGCATTTGTATGATAAAGAAATTGACATCACAGATCTATTTAAATAAATGCTTGAAACACCTGACTTTTCCTTAATCGACATCAATAGTTTTAATTATGCGCTTCCCGATAACCGGATAGCAAAATTCCCTATGGAAAACCGTGACGAATCCAAACTTTTGGTTCACCATGGTAATGCTATCGCTGAAGACATTTTTAAAAATGTATCATCTTACCTGCCTGTTGAAAGCTTGCTTATTGTAAACAATACCCGCGTGGTCAGGGCACGTTTATTTTTCAGGAAAGCCACAGGCGCAAATATTGAAATATTTTGCCTTGAACCCCTTGAGCCCACCTGCGAAATACAGATGGCTTTTCAGCAAAAGGGAGAGGCTGTGTGGCAGTGTATGGTCGGGAATGCAAGGCGATGGAAATCGGAAATTCTGCAAACAGAGCTTTGTGTGAATGCTGAAAGAATTGTACTGCATGCCCAAAAGATCAAAAAAAATGAAGGGACATATCTGGTAAAGTTTCAGTGGAATCAGGATTTAAGCTTTGCACAAGTACTTGAAGCATTGGGTAAAATTCCTCTTCCTCCATATCTGCATCGCGATGCCATCGAAAGCGATTCCCAAACCTATCAAACAGTTTATGCCCGTTTTGATGGCTCTGTGGCAGCACCCACGGCCGGCTTGCATTTCACGGCAGATGTTTTCGAAAGTTTAAAAAATAAGCACATTAAACTGTCGGATTTAACGCTCCATGTTGGAGCCGGAACCTTCAAGCCTGTCGGACATGAAGGTTTGGAGAATCACGAAATGCACACCGAACAGGTTTTGGTTAGCAAAGCTTTGCTGCACGATATCCTGAAATATGAAGGAAAAATAACTGCTGTTGGCACAACATCCGTTCGCACTTTGGAAAGCCTGTATTGGTTTGGCGTGAAACTGGCTGAAAACCCTGAAGCAATTTTTAACATCAGTCAATTCGATCCCTATCAAAGTGATTGGAATAAAGATGTTACAGGCACAGAGGCCATCAGAAATATTTTGAAATATATGGAGAAAAAAAACCTTGAGATACTTGGTGGTTCTACCCAATTGATGATTGTTCCCGGCTACAGATTCAGGGTGATCAACGGGATGATTACCAATTTTCATCAGCCCCGCAGCACACTTTTGCTCCTTATTTCGGCATGGTTGGGAGATGAGTGGAAAAGCGTTTACAGCTATGCCATGGAAAATGATTTCAGATTCCTCAGCTATGGCGACAGTTGTTTGTTTCTATAAATTTCACCCCTTGTAGTCAGGGCTTGATTTGGCAAAGTTGAAAAAGAGTCAAAGTCAAAGTCAGGGCTTGACTCCCCCCGGAAAAAGTCAGGGCTTGACTTTAAGTCAAGCCCTGACTGATAAAATACAGCTACCGGTTACAATTTATCGGATATCCGATAAGCCCGGGAATCCGTCATTCAGATTTGTGGTCATGATGCCATTCAGGCTATCCCGCATTATTCATCTCGGGGCGGATTGTCAGTAGGTTCAATATCTATTACAACACTTTTACGTCCTTTCAAACTGCTGACATAGCGATCTACCCATGAAGAGCAAAGGGCAAATAGTAGAGGTTTGCCTATTCTGTTTTCAAACCTGTACATGGTAGGTTGGGAGGCCATTTCACCATCAAGTATGTCGTGATAAAGAGGGTCGCTTTTTAGATAGGCCACATCATTTGCATCTTCATACCCTTGCATCAGGGTTAACACACGTTGCTTCAAAATTTTTTCTATGCTGTGGACTATCCGGAAGGGATCGCGTTTATCGGGAATGTAGCGGCTGAAATAACGCAATAGGCCATGCTTACTTTCAAGTTTTTCCAGCGGTAGTACCTTCTTTATTTAAGGTCTGCCGGGTCAGCAGACAATGAGATAGCTTCGATTTTTAGATCATCCATAAGAAAAAATTCGTCCTGATTAAAGTTGAAAAAGTAAACCTTGAGCTTGTCGTCATCGTGACGTAAGGGTGGAATCATGCAGCCAAATTCCACGAAGGTCCATTTATTTTTGCGGTTATATTCGCTCATGTAAAATGGCTTGTAAAAATAGTGTTGCCTGTTTTGTTCGAGCTGAATAACCAGTTGGGAAAGTGATTTTTTTTGGTTTGAGAAAATCTGAGCACTTACAGTTACCCACATAAATTCTGATTTCATCAGGGGTTTTGCGTCCACCAACAACCCGGAGCTATAAGGGTGTTTTTTTCCGGCACCGGATGAAAATTCGCCACTGAAAGCAAGGGTGTCGGTAACTGAAGCATAGTTGAGCCAACCTATATCTTTTTCAAAATCATTTTCAAAAACTTGCCTGGAAATTATTATATTCTCCGGAAGTCTGACTCTTGCAGCAGGAACCATTCTTAAAAAGGAATCTTTGTAAATCTCAAAATCGATTCTGCCGGGAGGAAAAATATACTTGTAATGTTGGTAAAACTGAATACTATTCAGAATGAGAATTAGGCCAAAGAGGACCGCAAAAAAATATTTCAGGATTTTATTTTTATTTATAAGAAGAAAAAAATACCCAAGTAAAACACCAATTAAAGGATAAATGTCTATAAAGGTTCTGTTGCCGAAATTGGAGGTAAAAGTCCAGCAATACCAGCTCGATTGAACATAAACGAATGAAATAAGAAAAAACAGCAGCCACAGGAATCGGAATCTGCTTTTCCGGAATAAAGTTATCAATCCACCCAGAGCCAGAAAAGTCAAAGGAGTGTAAACAAACCAACCTTTTTCAAAACTGAAAAGGATTTGGAAAAAATAGGGATTTGAAAAATCAAAACCATTTTCGCCATAGGAGTAAACAATCCAATGACCTGACTGCATGTACCAAAGCAGCATCATCACAAAGGGAAAAAATCCGCCTGCAGCTACAATCGCCAAAAATGTTTTCAGGTTTTGAAAGGTGTTTTTCATCAGCCGTATAAATTCAGATGCCGAACCTGCAACGAAAGGAACCAGCAAAATCACCAATCCATTTGTTGGTCTGATAATCACGATCAATCCGTAAAGCAATGCAGCCGATAATATTTTAGGAATTCTGAATTTCAGGGCGGCCTGTTTTACAAACAGTAGAAATGCTGAAATAGCTGCAAAACTGTAAACATGGCTCATGGCTCCTTCCTTCAGCACATAATAGTTTATGTTGGTTCCCATGGCAATCAGGATGAGTATTCCGGCAATATGGTTTTTTTTGAAATGATGGGTTTGAAGTAATGCTTGTAAAAAACGTAATCCCACCCAGAGATAAAATAGTGCCGCCAATCCCATCGTGTATTGGTAAATGATGGAATAACCATCGGCCTGAAAACCGAGTATCAGCGAGAGTAAATGAGCAATCAGAAAAAAGGGGAGCATCAATATTGCCACACCCGGAAAGTAGGTGTTTACAGTTTTTCCCTCAAAATTGTAACGAAAATCCTTGATTTTGTTGTGGCCATAGTATTTGGCTTCGTAATCTTCGATGAATTTGTAATCCAAATCATGATAAATGAAAATTGCGGGCAGGTAGGCATAGTATCCTTTACCATCGCTGATCAACACTCTGTCGAAAGGATCCCCGGGGTTTTTAACCATGAAAAAGGTTAGCAGATAAATAATGAGAACAATCTCAGGTATGTATTGTGAATACTTTGATGGCATTGATGATTATTGATGGTTATTTGTAATCATTGATGGTCATCTGGCTGCGCCGTCATTTATTGTTATTAATAGTCATTTGTTGTTACCGATGGTCATTAATAGTCATTGATTTTTTAAATCCAAACCTCTCCCAACTCAAAACTCACCACTCACTACTCCCAACTCCCAACTCACCACTCACCACTCACTACTCCCAACTCACAACTCAAAATCGGGATATAGCAAATATTTCTTTCTGATCTTTTTAAAATTTTCAAGCTTTGGCTGCCAGCTTTCGCGGATTTGTTCTTCATTGAGGCCTGAAATAATTTGTTGT
>JAIOZV010000010.1 GCA_021740425.1 Bacteroidales bacterium
CGCAGGCCGTTTTGTCTTTTCAAACAAATAAATTCAAACACACAACCACAGCATGAGATAAATCTTTCCTCTTTTTTGCTTTTCAAGTATTAACCAAAATCAGCAAGATGAGAATTACAGGTTTGTTTTCAGCACTTTTTGTAAGCATTCAATTTTTTGCACAGTCACAAATTTTGAATCTTTCTGACCCTTCCCAATTTCACGATGGGGAATTCAGCATCAGCGGCAACGATAAAAGCAGCCATTATCACCAGCCACTTATTATTAATTTTTACAATAAATCTGACGAAATTAAAACCCTGCAAATCGATCCCGGTCAGAAATTGATTGCTACAGAGGCTTCATATCAAAATTTTGTAGTCACCAAAAAAGAAGTAATAACGCTGGCTCCAAATGCTACCGAATCGTTAGAACTTCATGCCATGTGCATCGAACGTTTCGACTACGCACCTGGTGCATCCGCACAATACAATCCCGGGGCAAAGGCCGATTCGGGCTTGATGTTATTGTGCGAAAAAATCAATACAGAAAAGTTGTTCAACTATGAAGCACAAACTGCCGTATGGGCCATGGTTGGCGATATCGGCCTTGAATCTATTGCCGGATTTGATACCACGCTGGTAAACGACCTGGTTGCTTTGGTTGCCAAAGTACGTGGTGAGGAGCCCCCTCCTCCCCCTTCTCCTGATGATTACCATAGAAATTATTACACATCCGGCTACTCATACAAACTAAAAATGGGTGGCGAATTCAGCTATGGCCTTTTTGAAAAAAGTGAAATTATTATTGCTATGTTTGATAAAAACAATATTTCGGTAAGAGAGCTTTACAAAAATGAATCATGCCCACCGGGACACCATGATAGGAATTTCAGCTTCGATGCCACTGAATATACGGATGATTTTTATTATGTAAGATTGATCGAAAACGGGGAAATCATGCTGGAAATTGAGGTGAAGACTCCGGAAAGAGCGCGAAGGAGTTAAGCTGATTTATTCTTGAATTTTATAGTTTAAGTTTTTTCCACGAATTACCTTCCTGTTTCGGGAGCTTGATTAGTTTTGCAAACAGGCACATTATTCACCATTAACTTTATTATTATGCAAAACCTATTTCGCTTTATCTCGTTTATGGTATTCCTAACATTAATAGCTTGCACACCTATGGAAAAATCGGATTTGATCATTAAGAATGCAAAAATTTATACGATAAACAATCAGTTTGATATGGCAGACGCAATGGCCATTAAGGATGGGAAAATACTGGCTGTGGGCAGTGAAGATGAGATTCTGGGAAAATTTGAATCCGACAGGATTATTGATTTTAATGGCAAGCCGGTTTACCCGGGATTCATCGATGCTCACTGTCATTTTTTAGGGTACGGAACAGGCTTACTCAAACGAGCCGACCTGGTGGGCACCTCCTCTTTCGATGAAGTGATCGACAGAATGAGAACTCATCACGAAAAATTTCCTTCAACTTTTTGGATTGAAGGCCGTGGCTGGGATCAAAACGATTGGCCTGCAAAGGAATTTCCCACCAAAGATAAACTGGATGAACTTTTCCCGGATAATCCTGTGATCCTTACCCGCATTGATGGCCATGCTGCCTTGGTAAACAGCAAAGCACTTCAGCTTGCATCCATCACCTCAAATACTAAAATAGATGGAGGTGATATCATTCTCGAAAATGGCAAGCCAACCGGTGTGCTCATCGACAATGCCATTGAGCTGGTTACCGGAATAATACCCGAACCTGATGCTTCACAGCTCACCGATGCACTTTTGGCTGCCCAAAAAAACTGTTTTGCAGTCGGGCTAACAGGCGTGCATGATGCCGGCCTTGAAGCCCGCGAAATTAAAGTTATTGATTCGTTGCAACAGACTGGCCGCTTGCAGATGCGCATGTATGTAATGCTGTCGCCCACCAAAGAAAATTTCGAAACCTATGTTGAGAATGGCCCTTACAAAACCCAGAACCTCAATATTCAATCCATCAAACTATATGCGGACGGTGCACTTGGATCGCGTGGCGCTAAAATGCTTGAGCCTTATAGCGACGATCCACACAATACAGGTCTGGTTTTAAGAACTCCCGATTCAATTCGTGATATTTGCAAAACTGCCATCAGTAAAGGCTTTCAAATAAATACCCATGCAATTGGCGATTCGGCAAACCGCATGATGTTGCAGATTTATGGTGAGTTTTTAAAAGGAAAAAACGATAAGCGCTGGCGCATAGAACATGTGCAGATTATTGCTCCTGAAGATTTTGATTTGTTTGGAAAATATGATATTGTTCCCTCCTCGCAACCAACCCATGCCACCTCGGATATGTATTGGGCAGAAGACAGGGTTGGAGCCGACCGGATAAAAGGAGCTTACGCGTATAAACAACTTCTGAATCAAACCGGATGGATTCCATTGGGTACAGATTTTCCCATCGAAAATATTAACCCGCTTTACACATTTTATGCTGCTGTTGTGCGCAAAGATTTAAAAGGCTGGCCAGAAGAAGGGTTCCAAAAGGATAATGCACTATCACGTGAAGAAGCCCTGAAAGGAATGACCATTTGGGCCGCCAAAGCTGCCTTTGAAGAAAATGAAAAAGGTAGCCTGGAACCCGGTAAACTGGCTGATTTTGTGGTATTGGAAAAAGATATTATGACTGCCCCTGATGCTGAATTACCAAACATCCCTGTGATAAAAACCTTTGTGGGAGGACAGGAAGTTTATTCGAGGTAGAAAGACCCATTTCATCATTTAGAAAATTGATACGCTGTGTATGAATTGCTTAGCTTTTTAACTGAAAGGGTAATGAGAGGTTAGAAGTTGGATGATAGATTTTAGAATAAGATTTGGGATTAGAGATTTGGGATTAGAGCAGAAACAACGATTCTTCATGAATTTAATCTAGCGGCAGCGCCGCGAAATATTTGGTATGCCGGGCATGCACGATCAATGATCGGCATTTGTTAACCTTATTCGCGATTCGTGTTTTTCCAATCCGATTTTAGCAGGCTGTAAACTTCGAGGTCGATGAATCCGTTTTTGTGTTTTTCGCCGGCTCGTTCGATACCTTCAAAGTTAAAACCCAACCTTTTCGGGATGTTGCTGCTACGTTGGTTTCCTATGCCACATTTTATTTGAATACGATTCATATTCATTTTACTGAAAGCTTTTTCGATCAGCGATTTACAGGCATCCGTTACCATTCCTTTGCCTTCATCCTGTTTCGATATCCAATAACCAATCTCAAGTCGCTTATTTGCTGTGTCAATATCTTTAAACCCAATCAGGCCGGTTATGGAATCTTTACTGCAAATGGTAAAAACCATTTCACGACAATATGGTTTTTGCAATTGTTCGATAAAAGAATGGGTGTTGTTAACCGAGTAGGTGGTATCCACAAACGGAAGCCATACACGAAGGTGCTGGCGGTTATTATCAATAAGGTCGAAGACCTCCTCAGCATCCTGATGGCTGATTCTTTGCAGGTAAAGTTCTTTTTTAATTTTAATAATATCGATCATAAAAGCAATGTAAGCAAATGAATCACTGAAAATTTAAGGGAACAAAAATACAAACTATGCTATTTGGTTAATTAACGGGAAGCATTTTTATTGTAGCTACACGATGTGCCATCCCCGAAAATATTAAAAGATGAAAAGGCAGTGCACCATACCAATACATACGTGCAAATATTCCGCGGGGTCGGAAAGTGGCGGTCTGAATAAGATAATTCTGCCCGCTTTCCCTCGAAATCCTGAATTCGAGCCAGGCTTCTCCCGGTAATTTCATCTC
This sequence comes from Bacteroidales bacterium, assembly GCA_021740425.1. GTDB lineage: Bacteria > Bacteroidota > Bacteroidia > Bacteroidales > 4484-276 > SABY01. Next base: position 3,804 of record JAIOZV010000010.1, read on the forward strand.
AGCATAAAGTAAAAGTCTTCCTGATGCCGGGTTAACATCAATCACCCTCCAAAAGTCAAGGGCATCTCCGGGCATTAGCGTAAACGGATTTGTACGCCCTCTGCGCAAACCAACACCCCCGATGGCACTGTCGATAAATCCGCGAAATTTCCAAAGCCAATTGCCATAATACCAGCCATTTTTCCCGCCGATCGACATAAAATTAGTAATCACCCGATCGATGTTGTGTCCAATTTCTATCTTTCGCCGGTCTTGGTAACAGCCATTAACAGGAACTTCTATATAGTGGGAAATTTTACTTTCATCCATGCTCGAAGCCAGGGCATCCTTCCAGCTTGACAGCACCATGTGTTGTTCAATCTTATCAAAAGCACGGCGAATGGCAGTTTCATAATCAGTAGTTTTTATTCCAAGCATTTGCTGCAAACGGTCGTCCGAACTAATCACTTCGGTGGTCATGCTGTCCACCAGTGTGGAAGCAAGATTGTATGGTGTGGAAGTTACCAGATTAAGCCAGTATGAGGAAAGCCGTGGCGTAAGCACCGGCAAGGTAATGATCCATCTTTTATAACCCCTTACCCTGGCATATTGAAGAAGCATTTCTTTATAAGTCATCACCTCCGGGCCGCCAATATCAAAATGCTGATTGTAACAATCGGGATTAAGCATTACTCCGGTTAGAAACTTAATGGCATCGCGCACAGCTATGGGCTGGGTACGTGTATTGAGCCATCGTGGAGCCAGCATAAACGGCAGTTTTTCGACAATATCGCGAATAATCTCAAACGAAGCACTCCCTGATCCAACAATTATACCCGCCCCCAAAGAAGTAAGCGCAGCCTGCGCTGAGTTCAGGATTTCGCGCACATTTTTTCTCGATTCCAGATGCCTCGAAAGCTTGACATCTGTCGAAATACCTCCAAGATAAATAATCTGTCGGCAGGATTTTGTATTGAGGAAATCTACAAAATTTTCAGCAGCCTGCTTCTCCATTTCATAAAACTTACTGGTGGATGTAGTCATGGAATGCACCAGATAATAGGCTACATGAAAGTCGGGTATCATTTTTTTCAGACTTTCAGGATCAAGAAGATCGGCTTCGATTATTTGAACTTTACCCAAAAGGTTCTTGTTGAGCACGAGGCGATTCTTGTCGCGCACAAGGCATATAATTTCATGCCCCTGCTCCACTAAAACCGGAAGTAACCTTTTTCCAATATAGCCGTTTGCTCCTGTAAGTAAAATTCTTGATTTCATAATGCATAAACCCTCAATCAAACATAAGGTTCAAACCGTTGTTTTTTAGTTAGATTTGCGAAAATTTTAATATCATGATCGAATTAGGTAAATATTGCGATTTAAAAATACTGCGCAACACAGGTGCCGGATTTTACCTCGGCGATGAAAGCGGTGAGGAAGTTTTATTGCCAAACAGGTTTTGCCCAAAAAAATTCACCATCAATGAAGTGCTTAAAGTTTTTGTACATCACGACAACGATGGGCAGAAAGTAGCAAGCAGTTTAACGCCAAAGTTGACTCTTGGCGAATTTGCACTTTTAAAGGCCAAATCTGTCGCCGATGGCATTGGTGCTTTTATGGATTGGGGCGTGGACAAAGATTTAATGGTGCCTTTCAGAGAACAAAAAGAAAAAATTGAAGCCGGCAGATGGTATATTGTTTACCTTGATATCGATCTTCAGACCAATCGACTCTATGGAAGTTGCAAAATTGAAAATTTCGTCCACAATGAAATTTTAACGGTCAGTGAAAATCAGGAGGCAGAGGTTTTGATTTGGAAAAAAACGGATCTGGGATATTCGGTCATCGTAAACAATATTCATATTGGCTTAGTATTCGACAATGAAATATTTAAAGCCCTAAATATTGGTGATAAAATGAAAGGCTGGGTAAAAAACATTCGGGAAGACAACAAGATCGACATTTCGCTGCAAGCTATAGGATATGATAACTTTAACGACAGCAACACAGAAGCCATTCTGAAAGCCCTGGAAAAGCATGATGGGTTTTTACCTTTTACCGATAAAAGTGCCCCTGAGGAAATTTACACCAAGTTCGGCATTAGCAAAAAGGCCTTTAAAAAAGCCATTGGTGCGCTTTTCAAACAGCAAAGGATCGAAATTAAAGAGGATGGAATTAATTTGGTTTAGATGGATTTAAATGAGCGCTTATCTTACAAAATTTATTTCGGCCAATACATTTGTTTCATCACAAAACTGCCCTGCCAATAAACCTTGGTGTGGTTGAATGTAGCACAAATTCAGTATCCAAAAAGAAAGTATCTACCGAATGGTTTACAATAATTGAGGCAAAGCCCCTGCAATACAAGTGATGAAATGCCTCTTCAAACGGTAATATCAGATGATCAAATTCGGAGTAACAAGAAAAGACATAGACCAGCGTATCATCTTTAAATTGCAATAGCTCTTGAATTTTCTCAGGGCAATCATCAGTTTTTGCTATCCGCGTCAGAAGCTCCATCCTTAATATTTTTGCCCAATCATGATTTAACCGGTCATGAAATTTACGCCGTTTCGAAACAGAAGATAATTCAAGAATGCTGCGCTCGATGCGGTGCTTTTGAACAAACTTTTTTACAAATTTTTGTATGATCAGTTCTTTTTCAGTCATTTGTTTCTTTTGAATTCAATTCATCAGATTTGAAAAAAATCCTGGCTAAAAAAACAAGTACCAAATCAATAATAAGGCGATGAGGGCAACCAATACGGCCAGGATTTCTCTCTGGATTGATTTAGTGCGTTCCTGTCTAAGTTCCTCCTTAAGCATCTTACGCTCAATATCCGGTAAGGGTTTTTCGAGCGTTTTGCTTTTTTTATTGTTTATAACTTTCCTTGAATTTTCAACCAGCTTCTGTCGGTGCTCGTGCCGCCGCTTGCTATTATCCCGGAATTGTTTCATCCGGCTGTTCATATCCGAAACATGTCCGCCAAATCCCATGGTTTTATTATTTCAACAAAACTACAAAAACATGTTCAGAAAAAAATACTTATGACGATAAAGTCTTTAATTTACGAAGAGTAAATAATACCGAAATAATGGCGGCAGTCCAGTTAATGATTACCAGACCCCACCAAATTCCCAGCAGCTCAAAGCCTAATATTTCAGCAAGCAGGCTAAACAAAAGAACAGGCATCAAAACTTGTCTGAAAAGTCCTATCCAGATTGCAAACATGGGTTTTTTCAATCCCTGCAACACAGCCACCGAAATATTCATCAATACATAAGCATTAAAAATAATAACAGCAATTTGGAGGTAAAGTGCCCCAATTTCGATAACTTCCTGGTCGGTGGTAAAAAGTCCTACCAAATAATGGGATAGCAAAAATACCCATACCATACCAAAACTCATTATAATAGCTCCAAATTTCAGGCTTTTGCGGTATGTTTCAATCACACGATTGATATGCCCGGCACCATAGTTTTGTCCGATGATGGTCAGGGCGGCAATATTTAAGCCGATGGTGGGAAGCAGCGCAATTTGCTCGATGCGTGTGGCAATGCCGTAGGCCGCTACCCCGGCATCTCCAAACCTGCTGATAAACCAGGTGATGATAAAAATTCCAACGGCGATAGTCATCATATTGATGCTGGCGGGGAAGCCCTGCTTTGCAATCTCGGCAAAGTATTTTTTATCAGGAACAAAAAGCTCAGGTTCAATTTGAGCAAAAAGTTCTGTACGCCTTACCCGATATCCCATATAAAGCACTCCACCTCCCTGAATAAGCACAGTGGCAAGGGCGATTCCCGAAATCCCGATACCCGGAATGCCAAAAGCCCCATACATCAATAATGGGTCGAGGCCGATGTTAAGAATGGAACCTGCCACCAAAAAATTCCTGAACGACATTGTATCGCCCCGCGATGATAAAATGCCGTTGAGAATGCCGTTAAGTAAAAAAGTTACTGTGCAAATCAGCACTACATTCATGTATTCGAGTGCCATCGTTAAGGTTTCACCTTCAGCACTCATAAATTTAAACAGGTAGGGAACAGATAAATATCCGATTACTGAAAGCAGCACCGAAAGCAAAAAACCAAAAACAAGTGCCTGTCTGGCAAATATTTTGGCTGTTTCTTCATCGCGTCTTCCCAGAGCGTTTGAAATCAGTGCAGTGGTGCCTGTGCCAATTCCCATACCCACCGATAAAATAATGAAAAACACAGGAAAAGAAATGGCAAGGCCAGCTTGTGCAAAAGTTGAAATCTGCCCTGCAAAATAAGTATCCACAACATTAAACATAGTATTGAATAAAAAACCAACACTTGTGGGTATTGCCAGCTTTTTGATGAGCTGGGGAATCGGAGTTTCGATAAAATCAAGCTTTGCAGGCATGTGGATAGGTTATTCGTTAATTGGTTATTGGTTAATAGTTATTAAGTTATTCGTAATTTGTAATTCGTAATTTGTAATTCGTAATTTGATATTTGCTGAGCGCAGCGAAGTCCCAGCCTTCCGGGATTATTCGTTATTTGTTATTCGTTATTGCGGAGCGTATCTAAGTCCCTGCCTTACGGGATTATTCGTTATTTGTTATTCGTTATTCGTTATTGTGGAGCGTATCTAAGTCCCTGCCTTCCGGGATTAATTATTGATTGGTTAATCCTTAACCGTCATTTAACTATTAACCTGTAACTAATAACCAGTAACCAGTAACTATTCACCAACAACCAGCAACCAGCAACCAGCAACCAGCAACCAGCAACCAGCTATCATCCATCTAAAAACCACTTTACACTGATATTGTTTCGACAGGATTGAAAAAATCTATATTTGTCGCATGAAATTTTCAGAATTGGTAAAGCAGCGTTTCAGCGCCCGGAAATATCTGGACAAACCTGTGGAAAGAGAAAAAATTAACCAATGCCTTGAATCCGCAAGGCTGGCTCCATCTGCGTGCAATTCGCAGCCCTGGCGATTTATTATTGTTGACGAACCTGGACTGGTTTCTTCGGTTTCAGCCCAAACATACAATCAGCTGATATCCTTTAACAAATTCGTGGGCAATGCTCCTGTGATTGTGGTAATATTAATGGAAAAGCCAAAGCTTATCGCCCAAATCGGAGGCAAAATCAAAAACAAGGAGTATCCCCTGATTGATATGGGTATTGCTGCCGAACATTTTTGTTTACAAGCCACCGAATTGGGTTTGGGCACCTGCATGCTGGGATGGTTCAACGAAAAGTCCATCAAGGATATCCTGAAAATACCTGCCAATAAAACAGTTGGACTGTTGATTTCACTTGGATATCCGGATTACGCCAAACTCCCGGATAAGAAAAGAAAAAAGTTTGATGAAATCGTAAACTATAATCTGTATGGAGCATCCGAAATCTAAAACCAATTTTAAAAATTTGAATATTTGAAATAAAAAACCATGTATTAACGAACATATTTTTACTATGCTTGTTTAAGTATTGAAAAAATTATAAATCATAAATTTCAACTTAAAATGAAAAAACTATTTGTATCACTTATTGCATTATCATTTGTAATAGCATTGGCATTTAGCCTGGCTCCAAATACTAAAGCATCCACTTATCACCCCTCTGAGGTATTCTCGATGCAGGAAGTTCAAGATTTAAACTCCTCGTATTCGAAAGGCAAAGCCATTTTTGAAGGAAAAGGTACTTGTTCGGTTTGCCACCAGTTAAACGGTGCCGGACTGCCCCCTGCATTTCCGCCATTGGCAAAAGCCGATTATCTGCTTGCAGATAAAAATCGTGCCATCAGGCAAACCATGTATGGTTCAAAAGAACCTATTACTGTTAATGGCCAGACCTACCCCGGAGGAGTTATGACTATTACAAACCTTAGCGATGAGGAAGTAAAGGATGTTGTAAACTACATTCTCAACAGTTGGGGAAATGATGGTGGAACAGTAACCCTCGAGGAAGTGAAAGCACAGAGAAAATAGATTTTCCGGCTTGTCAAATAAAAAAATGGCGGTGTATGAAATACACTGCCTTTTTTGTTCAATATCTGCATAAATTCAAATGGATCATTAAATTTAGAAGCAAAATTTCATCTCTCCCCGTGAAATGCGTTCTGATTAACAAAATTTAATTGCACAGCCTTTTTATTTTAGGTTAAGAGTACTTAAATAATTTTTTATTTTTGCCACCTCATGCTAACTAATTAAATTATCTTTTCTCTCTGCGAATGAAACATATTTTTACGATTGCATTGATTTTTATCGGTTCACTATCCTTTTCACAAGAGTCAGAAATGTCGCCTGATTCGTTGACCAACCTCTTAGGAATTTATGAAAAGCTTGACGAATATGTGCCCGACAACCTTACTTTTACTACCGAAGATGGCGAAGAAGTAAATTTTAAATCGCTCATCGACAAACCCACAGTCCTCACTTTGGTTTACTTTACCTGCCCGGGAATTTGCAGTCCGCTTTTAGATGGAATCGCTGACGTGATCAGCAAAACCGATCTGGAGCTTGGCAAAGATTATCAGGTACTCACAGTAAGTTTCAACGAAAAGGAAACATACCAACTGGCAAAATCAAAAAAGAAAAACTACGTGAAGCAGGTCACGAAAGAAATCGACGAAAGCCACTGGAAATGGATGGTGGGCGACAGTACCAACATTGCACGACTCACACAAAGTTTGGGATATCGCTTTAAGCGCGATGGTGATGATTTTATTCATGCTGCTGCAATAATGGTATTAAGCCCTGAGGGAAAAGTTACACGCTACCTCTACGGCACCTACTTTTTGCCCTTCGACCTTAAGATGGCACTTGTTGAAGCCCAGCAAGGTAAATCAGGACCCACTATCAACAAAATTCTGAATTACTGTTTTAGTTACGATCCCGAGGGTAAAAAATATGTATTCAACATAACCAAAGTTTCAGGAACAATTATCATATTTTTGGCACTCACGTTTTTGTTTTATATGATTTTTAGCAAGAAGAGACGAGTATTACCAAGTAAAAATTAAAACTAAAATTTGACAAATATGACAGCAATACCTCAATCTGGAGCGTATGTTAATTTTTACCAGGAAAAGAGAGGTTTTCTTTCCTGGCTGGTGACCGAAGACCACAAACGCATTGCCCTGCTGTATTTTTGGGCCATTAGTGTTTTCTTTGTTGTGGCATTTATACTGGGTCTGATTATGAGGCTTGAGCTGATAGCTCCGGGCAGGACATTGCTCGACCCACAAACCTACAATGAAGTATTCACCCTCCACGGGGTGATCATGATTTTTTTGTTCATCATTCCCGGCATTCCGGCAATCTTCGGAAACTTTTCGCTACCCATGCTTATTGGAGCCCCCGATGTTGCCTTTCCAAAGTTGAACCTCATCTCGTGGTACCTTTATGTTTTGGGCGGAATCCTGGCATTATCAACCTTGCTTTACGGTGAGGGGCCTGCCGATACAGGCTGGACATTTTATGCGCCTTACAGCGTAAAAACAGGAACCAATGTAACTGTTGCAGTGCTTGCAGCTTTTGTTTTGGGATTTTCGTCTATCCTTACCGGGGTAAACTTTATTGTGACCATGCATCAGATGCGTGCTCCCGGGATGAGCTGGATGAAAATGCCCCTTTTCCCCTGGGCACTTTATGCTACCGCATGGATTCAGGTTTTGGCTACTCCCGTTGTTGGAATTACCCTGCTAATGATCGTTGCCGAACGAACCCTGGGCATCGGTTTGTTTGACCCTGCCCTGGGTGGCGATCCTGTGCTTTACCAACATCTTTTCTGGATATATTCGCATCCGGCGGTTTACATCATGGTGCTTCCTGCCATGGGTTTGGTTTCAGAATTACTCCCTGTATTTGTAAAAAAATCGATTTTTGGATATAAAGTCATTGTTTATTCCAGTTTGGCCATAGCTTTTATCGGCTATTTTGTGTGGGGACATCACATGTTTACCTCTGGCATGAGCGGCCCTGCAAGGATAATTTTCTCAGTGCTTACCTTTTTGGTTGCCATTCCAAGTGCTATCAAAGTTTTCAATTGGGTATCCACGCTTTATAAAGGTTCTATCGAAATCAGGACACCCTTGCTCTACGCCCTTGCATTTATCTTCCTGTTTACCATTGGAGGCTTAACAGGACTTGTTGTGGGAGCATTGGCAACCGATATACACGTGCACGACACCTATTTTGTTGTAGGCCACTTTCATTATGTAATGTTTGGAGGCACAGGGTTCGCATTTTTTGGAGCCATCCATTTTTATTTTCCCAAAATCTGGGGCAGGATGTACAACCAAAAAATGGCCAATGTAGCCTTCTCAATACTTTTTGTAGGCTTTAATCTGGTTTATTTTCCAATGCTTGTTTTGGGTATGATGGGAATGCCAAGGCGTTATTATGATTATTTGCCTGAATTTACCCTGCCCAATCAAATATCAACAGTGGGATCATGGATTCTGGCAATCGGGCTCATTTTAATGATCACCAACCTGATCAGAGGCCGCAAAGGGCCAAAAGCATCATCCAATCCCTGGGGATCAGTTACTTTGGACTGGACACACACCCAATCGCCTCCTACGCTCTACAATTTTGAAAAAACTCCCGAAATTGAGCGTGGCCCATACGATTACACAGATTACGAAGCATACATTAAGAAAAACCTTCAAAGCTAAAATTATGAGTTCACATGCAGTTTCACACAACGACGTGATTCACTTCGATCCTTACGGTAAAAAGTTAGGGATGTGGTTGTTCCTATTTACTGAGGTACTGCTTTTTGGTGGTTTGTTCATTGTTTACGCAACCTATCGCTTTATGAATCATGAAGCATTTCACGAAGGGTCGGCTGAACTCGATCTGGTGATTGGTGCTATAAACACTGTATTTCTGTTGACAAGCAGCCTTACCGTTGCCTTATCAATTACTGCATTGCAAAAAGGCAATGCAAAGCTATCGGTTAACCTCATTATGATAACCATACTTTTTGCAGGGGCATTTATGATGAATAAATATTATGAATGGACCCTTAAGTTTGAGCATGGCCTATTTCCGGGCATGGAACATTATAACCAGTTAAGCAATGGAGAGGCACAGTTTTTCAACCTTTATTTTCTGATGACCGGACTACATGCAATCCATGTTATAGTGGGAGCCATCATCCTGCTGATAGTTGCCTATCATATCAAAAAAGGTAATGTTACCAAAGACCGATATATTTATCTCGAAAACGGAGGCCTTTACTGGCATCTTGTGGATGTGATCTGGATTTATCTGTTTCCTTTATTTTATTTAATAATCTGAAAAAAATTAAAACTATGTCAGAAGAGCACGGCACCCATATTGTTGAATACAAATTCAACATCCTTATCTGGATCGATTTATTGATCTTCACATTGATAACCATCGAAATCGCACAGTTCGATTTCCAGGCACTTACTGTTGTAATTGCACTCGTTGTTGCCACAATTAAAACATACCTGGTAGGTACATATTTCATGCACCTCAAATTCGAGAATAGATTTCTACAGGCTATTGTCATTGGCGTTGGGATATTGTTTTTTGTTGTATTGTTTTTCTTATTCACCGATTACCTTTACTTTTAATTTTGGAGGAAAAATAAAATGAGTGGAGCTTCAAACTTTGTAGAAGGCGTTGATCTTGCGTTTTATGTAATCCTGGGAATATCCTCGTTTTTTCTGGTGGGAATTACCGCAGTAATGATCTATTTTGTGATCAGATACAGGAAATCAAAAAACCCCAAAGCCGATACTTCCATTACCGGCAGCAACAAACTCGAATTAATCTGGACCATCATTCCCACCATCCTAGTACTTGTAATGTTTTACTATGGATGGGCGGGTTTTGCACCCATGCGCGATGTTCCCGATGATGCGATAAATGTTAAAGCAATTGCCCGTATGTGGAGCTGGACATTTGAGTATGAAAATGGAAAAAAAAGTGACAAACTCATCGTCCCAAAAGGTAAACCCGTTAAACTTGACCTGATTTCGGTTGACGTAAACCATGCCCTTTATGTACCGGCTTTCAGAATTAAAGAAGATGTAATTCCCGGAAGAAACAATTATATGTGGTTTACCGCAAACCAATTCGGGTCTTATGATTTAATGTGCGCTGAATACTGTGGACTGCGTCATGCCTACATGCTCACGACTGTGGAAGTGGTTGGAGATGATGAATGGGTCGAATGGATGAAAACTCCGGAAGGCGAAAGCGATCTCGATAAAGTAGCAGAAGGATTTAACGTAATTAAAATGAACGGTTGTGTGGCATGCCACAGTTCCGATGGTACCAAACTCGTGGCAAACAGCTTTAAAGACATTTGGGGCACCGAAAGGAAAGTTTTGGTAAACGGCGAAGAACAAACCGTAATCATTGATTCTGAATACATTCATGAATCCATTTATGATCCCAACGTTAAAGTAGTGGTAGGATACAATCCGGGCCTGATGCCATCGTACAAAGGCATGCTATCAGAAAGTGATGTCAACCTCATTATCGAATACATAAAATCACTCCAGCAGTAATTTTTTTAAAACATTCCCATTCATCAAAGATTCGGAATTACCAAATCGGGTTCTAACTTTTTGAAGATGAAAATTAAAAATGCAAAATGATTACCTGATATCATGAAACGACACAAAAAAGAAAATGCTGAGTAAAATAAAAAAATCACTGGGTTTATTTGCGGAATTGAGTAAGATTAAAATTCCCTTTGCCGTATCCATCAGTTCGCTGACAGGCTATTTGGTTTATAGCGGGCGTTTTGACATGGGAGCGCTCATTTCCACTATGGGTGTTTTTTTACTTGCCGGAGGCAGTGCAGCTTTGAATCAATATCAGGAATACCATTTGGATGCTAAAATGAAACGCACTCAAAACCGTCCCATACCAAGTGGCCGGTTTTCATCGCTTCATACACTCATATTCTCAATCATTGTTTCGCTCACAGGTGCACTTATTTTGTTATTCGGCAATAACCTTACAGCCTGCCTCATCGGATTGCTAACCTTGCTTTGGTACAACGGCATTTATACCCCGATGAAACGGAAAACCGTATTTGCTGTGCTTGCCGGTGCTTTCGTGGGGGCTTTTCCGCCAATGATTGGTTGGACAGCAGCCGGTGGATATGTCTTCGACTCAGCCATTGTACTCATTGCCATGTTGCTATTTATCTGGCAGGTTCCACACTTTATTTTGCTCCTGCTCAAGTTTGGCCCCGAATACGAAGTGGCAGGATTTTCAACGCTCACAACATATTTTTCGGAAGGCCAGCTTAAAAAACTGATTTTCATATGGGTACTTGCCACGGCCTTCGCCGTGATGATCATTCCGGTTGCCGGAGTTATCAGTTCAGGCATCATAGTGGCTGCGCTTCTGGTTTCCTCATTTTGGATCGTATATAGTTTCTTTGTACTGATGCGAAAACCACAATTGAATATGCGCAAGGCTTTTATGCAAATTAATATGTTCCTTTTGATTGTTCTAATCCTTTTCTCGGTTGACAGTTTAATTTGATTTAGTACCCCGATAGACTCTTAAAAATAAAGATCAAATTAACAAAACTCCTGAGAGCGTATTTGTGGAATTTGTTTCAACAATTGCTTCCAAAGAAAACTCAGCTCCCGGCTTCTTTTTTATTGAATATCCTGGAAAAAAATCAGGAAATAAGATACTTTGTGAAGAACTGATAAATGTTTTTCAAAAGCAAATTTTTCATCATAAATCAGCAAGCACCAAAACCAAAAAAAAATAGTGCTTTTTTTTTTGCATTCCCTCTGATGATATTCTAATTTAAATTTTATATTTCATTCATTTACAATATTTTATTACACAAAAAAAATTATTGATTCGTTTAGATATTGAATTACTTTTGCGTGCTTATTCAACGAAAAAATTAAATCATGAATGACAATTTGCAACAAGATTATGAGCCTCCGTTACGAGAGGAACTTTCTTCGATTGAGGTAGTTTTAGGAACTTCTTCAACCGAAGAAAAACCATTTGGCAAAACCGAAATCCCTGTTTCAGATTTTACAGTAATTAATCCTCTGGCTTCAATATTCAGGGAAAAATTCTTTCCCGATGCTACCGACAGGCAATGGAATAGTTGGCGCTGGCAAATCCAGAACAGTTATACAAGTTTTAAAAAACTTTCAGAAATTCTGGATTTAAACAACTTGGTGGATTTTGATTTTCTAACCAAATCAAGAAAATTGCCATTGCGCATTACACCGTATTATGCAAGTTTATTTCACAACAAGGAAAACGATTACGCCATAGCCAAATCAGTTATTCCCTCAAGGCTCGAACTTGTGGTATCACCGGGTGAAGAAGCAGATCCGCTGCACGAGGAAGATATGTGCCCGGTTCCTAATCTTGTACATCGATATCCCGACAGGGTTTTGATGCTATCTACCGGATTTTGTTCGGTATATTGCAGATATTGCACCAGATCGCACATGGTAGCAAAAGATAAGAAACACTATGGGGTAAAAGCCTGGGAAACTTCCATCGAATACATTAGAAGCAACCCGAAGGTAAGAGATGTGGTAATTTCAGGAGGCGACCCTTTAACCATGCCCGATAAACATCTCGAATTTTTATTATCATCCCTGCGTTCGATTCCACATGTTGAAATCATAAGAATCGGTACGAAAGTCCCTATGGTCATGCCACAGCGAATTACCAACACACTGGTAAAAATGCTGAAAAAGTACCATCCCCTGTACATGAGTATTCACAGTGTGCATCCCGATGAAATTACGCCTGAGGTTGCTGAAGCCTGCAACAGGATTGCCAACGCAGGAATTGTAATGGGGAGCCAAACCGTTCTGCTCAAAGGTGTAAACGACAGTGTGGAAACCATGAAAGAGCTCATGCATAAACTCCTGAAGCTAAGAATCAGACCCTATTACATCTACCAATGCGACCCTATCCCTGGTTCATCACATTTCAGAACCCCCGTTGCAAAAGGGCTGGAAATAATTCAGGGATTAAGGGGGCACACCAGTGGCTACGCCATACCGCATTATGTGATTGATGCCCCCGGTGGCGGCGGCAAAATACCCCTACTCCCGGAATATTATCAAGGCAGGGACGGCGATTACGTTGTGATGAAAAATTTTGAAGGGAAAATATTTAAATATTATGACCCCGAAAAATGAACATATTTAAAATCAGGAAAATAACTGATTCTTATCTCCCTTCCAATCAGCATGCCGTAGAACAGGTTTTCGAAATCATGAGCGTTCATTTCCCTTCCTTAAAAAAGGAGAAAATGAATGAAATACTCGAGCAGATGAAAAATCCTTTAAAATACAGGTTTTCATCCAATTTGTTTGTTGCTGAAGATGGCAGGTCAAACGTGAAGGGCTTTGCCATCATGTTTTACATGTCGGATATTAATTTTTGTTACCTCGATTATATTGGTGTAAAACCGGGAAGAATTTCCTCGGGAGTAGGCGGTGCCATTTACGAAAGACTGAGAGAGGAAGCCCAGCTATTAAAATCCATTGGTATTTTCATGGAGTGCCTGCCCGATGATGAAAGCCTTTGCCGGGATAAAAGAGAGATGAAACAAAATAAATCGCGGCTGGCATTTTATGAACGCTACGGGGCAAGGCCTGTGATAGGTACAAAGTACGAAACTTCGGTCAATCCCGGGGATGATTGCCCACCCTATTTGGTATTTGATGATTTGGGAAATGATATTTACCTCACTGCTTCACAAACAAAAAAGATAGTTAAAACCATTCTTGAAAGAAAATATCCTGCCTTTTGCCCGAAAGAATACATCAAAATGGTTATTGGCTCCATTAAAGACGAACCTGTAAAACTGAGAGAATTCAGGTATTTGATCAAAGACAGACCCATCGAAAAGAAGGTGGCAGTTAAAAACCTGATTCCTCTCATTATTAACGACAAACACGACATACATCACATTCAGGAAAGAGGCTACATTGAATCTCCGGTTAGGATTCACAGTATCCTAAAAGAACTCACAAAACTTGAAGCCTTCAAAACCATACCTTCAAGGGGCTTTCCCGACAAGCACATTACAGATGTGCACAATCCGAAGTATTTCAAATATTTCAAGAATGTGTGTGATAAATTTCCGGAAGGAAAGTCAATTTATCCTTATGTTTTCCCGGTGCGGAACGCCACAAGGCCACCGCAGGATTTATCAGTGCTTGCAGGCTACTATTGTATTGATACATTTACCCCGCTCAACAAAAACGCTTTTTTAGCTGCACACTCGGGGGTAAATTGCACCCTCACCGGTGCTGAGCTGCTGCTTGAAGGCTATCATTCGGCTTATGCTTTGGTGCGGCCACCGGGGCATCACGCCGAAAGGGACGTTTTTGGCGGATTTTGCTATTTCAACAATGCTTCCATCGCGGTGCATTTCCTGTCAAAATTTGGAAAAGTGGCTATTCTCGATATCGATTATCATCACGGAAACGGTCATCAGCAGATTTTTTATTCACGCAGGGATGTTTTTACGGTTTCAATTCATGGGAACCCATCATTTGCCTACCCCTATTTTACAGGCTTCGCCGATGAAAAGGGAGAAGATGAGGGCGAAGGTTTCAACCTGAATTATCCGCTTAAGGAGTCTGTCTCAGGGACGGAATATTTATCAGTTCTTAAAAAAGCTATTAAAAATATTTCAACATTTAAACCAGATTACCTCATTATTTGCTTCGGACTCGACATTGCCAAAGGTGACCCAACAGGTACCTGGTCGCTAAAAGCATCAGATTTTAAAAACAATGGCGCAGAATTGGGCAAACTTACCTGTCCAATTTTATTCGTTCAGGAAGGTGGCTACAAAAACCGGACATTGGGAATCAACGCACGAAGCTTTTTTGAAGGATTTTTATCAACACGAACAGCAAAGAAAAATAATGAAAATAGGAATAACTTACGATCTCCGAAGCGACTATCTTAACGAAGGATACTCCCCGGAGGAAACCGCTGAATTTGACAAAGAGAGCACCATCGAGGGTATTGAGCAGGCCATTATCACAGCGGGGCATTCAACCGAGCGTATCGGAAACGCACAAAGCCTGATGAAAAAACTTTTGGCCGGCGACAGATGGGATTTGGTTTTTAATATAGCCGAAGGACTTTATGGTGAAGGACGTGAATCGCTTGTGCCGACATTGCTCGACACCTATAAAATAGCATATACTTTTTCAGGACCTGTTACCCTGGGAGTTTCTTTAAATAAAGCATTTGCCAAGCAAATAGTGAGAGACAGCCATGTTAACACACCTGCATTTGTTGTGGTTGCTCAGCTTTCTGACATCGAAAAAGTGAATCTTGAATACCCCCTCTTTGCCAAGCCCATCTCCGAAGGTACCGGCAAGGGAATCGACAGTATGTCAAAAATTACTTCACGGGAGCAATTGAAAAAAGTATGCTTTAACCTTTTGCAAAGATTTAACCAGCCTGTTCTTGTGGAAGAATACCTGCCCGGCCGTGAATTTACTGTGGGCGTGCTTGGAACCGGCGAACAAGCCTGGGTTCCGGGTGCTATGGAAATTGTTTACAAAAGAGCGCAGGATGAAATCTATTCCTACGAAAACAAAGAAAATTATGAAGACGTGGTTGATTATGTTGCTGCCGAAGGTGAACAACTTGAAGCCTGCAAAAAGATAGCTTTGGATGCGTGGCGGGCGCTCAATTGCCTGGATGGTGGCAGAGTGGATGTAAAAATAGATAAGCATGGAAAAATGAGCTTTATAGAAGTAAACCCGCTCGCCGGTTTAAATCCGGTAAGTTCAGATTTGCCAATTCTTTGCAGTCTCAACGGCGTTTCTTATCAGGAAATCATCGATGCAATTTTAAAATCAGCCATTCAACGAAATTTTAACAATTGATGAAAAAAATTATTATTCTTCATAATGAAATTGATTCCGGCACCCCCGATGAATTGGACGTGTTGGATCAAAGAGATTTAATAGAATCTTCATGCCTTAAAATGGGGCTCAAAGTTGAATGCATGACCGTAGGCAAAAACATTTATAACGATTTGATGCAGGTAAGCTCAGCCAGTCCGGATGTGGTGTTTAATCTCGTTGAATCAACCTGGGGCAAGGGTGAACTAATCTATTTTGCCCCTGCCATACTCAATGCTCTCAAAATCCCCTACACCGGCGTGCCGCTTGATGCTTTGTTTGTTACCACAAATAAAGTGTTGGCTAAAAAAATAATGAGATTGAACGGACTGCCTACTGCCGGTTTTTTTTCGGTTGATGAAATTGAAAATTTAAACCCGGATAAATCCTATATCGTTAAGCCCATTTGGGAAGAGGCCTCTGTTGGCATCAATGCTGATTCGGTTTTTAAAATCAACGAAACTGAAAAATTAAATAGGATTTCAGCTTTATCTTCTTCCCAATATTTTATTGAAGAATTTATTTCAGGCCGCGAATTTAATGTGAGCATCCTTGCAGGTAATGAAGGTGAGGAGGTTCTGTATCCTGCCGAAATGATCTTTTCTTCCTATTTTGATGACAAGCCCAAAATTGTAGGATACAAAGCCAAGTGGGACGAACATAGCGAAGAATATCGCCAGACCAACAGGGCTTTCGGAACGCTGGAGCAGAATCTCCCACTTAAAACCAGGCTCATTGAAGCTTGCAGGAAAAGCTGGAATACCTTTAATCTGCACGGCTATGCCAGGGTTGACTTTCGGGTGGATGAGCAGGACAATGTATTTATTCTGGAAATTAACGGGAACCCTTGCATTTCACCTGATAGCGGATTTGTTGCAGCCCTTGAATATGCAGGCTATACCCGCGAAATGATGATAAAAAGAATCTTGAATGATTTAAACTAAAAGTATGAATTTCAGACAAACATTAATGGCCAGCGATGTGGTTGCAATAAGGGAAATCCTGCAATCAACCGGTTTTTTTTACGATTCCGAAATTGAAATTGCCAAAGAACTCACCTTGGAAAATCTATCAAAGGGAGCAGAAAATTCAGGTTACATCTTTAATATTGCAGAAAATGATGATCGACCGGTTGGTTTTACCTGCTATGGAAAAATTCCGGGTACAGCCGACAGTTTCGACCTCTACTGGATTGCAGTTCACCAATCGCAGCGCGGCAAAGGGCTGGGTAAAATTTTGATGGAAATGGCCGCCCTTCACATTGCTCAAATGGCAGGAAAAAATATTTGGATCGAAACATCCTCACGCGCCATTTATGAACCTACAAGAATTTTTTATTTAAAAAACGGATGTGAAATAGTTGCAGAACTTCCCGATTTTTATGGTGAAAACGACCATAAGGTCATCTTCCTTAAAAAGACTGAAGCCTCACACCAATAAATCAAAAACTCACTTCAAAACAAAACCAAAATGTTTTTACCAGGGCTTTATATCATAATCGGTTTCATCCTGCTGATTAAAGGTGCCGACTGGATGGTTGGCGGGGCTACGGCGCTGGCGAAACGAAAGAATATTTCCGACCTTGCGATTGGTTTAACGGTTGTGGCATTCGGTACTTCTGCCCCTGAGCTGGTTGTCAATGTGGTAGCTTCCTACCAAAACTACCCCGACATTGTTTTCGGCAACGTTATAGGAAGTAACAATTTCAACTTGTTTATTATTTTGGGGGTGGTAGGTATTATCCTTCCGGTTTCGGTTCAGTCGAGTACGGTGTGGATCGAAATACCGATTTCCTTTCTTGCAGCCCTCATAATTTGGATTCTTGCAAATAATTTTTTTCTGGTAAGCCATCCGGTACTTTCCCGATTTGATGGTATCATCCTCTTGTTTCTATTCATCTTATTCCTTTTTTACATCTATAGACAAATGAAAAAGGATGTGAGCATACAAACAAAATCAGTGGATAACAAATCACTTTTTACAATTTGGGGTTTAATTGCTTTGGGCTTGACTGGCCTGGTGGCAGGTGGTAAAATAGTGGTTAATAATGCTGTAGAAATTGCACAACTTGCAGGGCTAAGCGAAAAAATTATTGGTTTAACCATAATTGCAGCCGGCACTTCACTTCCCGAATTGGTAACCTCATTGGTTGCCGCACTCAAAAAAAACAGCGACATTGCCATTGGAAACATCATAGGATCAAATATTTTTAATATCCTGCTCATCATTTCACTCAGTGCTATAATTCACCCTGTTAATTACAATCCTGCATTTAATACAGACCTTTACCTGCTTTTGGGAGGCACCGGATTTATTTTTATCGCAATGTTTACAGGCAAAAAGAAAAAACTCGACCGATGGGAAGCCGGAGTTCTTTTGGCAACTTTTGTTTTATACACAATTTATCTTGTAAGTAAGGAAAATTAATTTGAGATTCCGCAAAGCTCTCCCCGATAAAATCCGCCGTGCGAATCCGATTCTTGTCTTTTATAAAACACCTACATTTGCAAAATTCATCAAGATTGTTAATATTGCCAGTATTAAAAATTTTGTCATAATAAAAAGGAACTATCGGCATGACAGCACTTAAAAACGTTCAATCCTATCGCTCAGGTCATATTAAGGCATCTGAAATACATCAATTGTATTTCGAATTGTATGGAAATCCAAAAGGCATACCTGTACTGTTTTTACACGGTGGTCCCGGTGCGGGATTTTCAGATAAGGACAAGCAATTTTTTAATAAAAACAGATACCATGTCCTTTTCCTTGATCAGCGCGGCGCATCCAGAAGCATTCCCTTTGGCTCGATCGAAAACAACACCACCCAGGATTTGGTAAATGACATCAACCAGGTACTCGATTTCCTGAACTTTGAAAAAGTTTACATTTTCGGAGGGTCATGGGGCAGCACACTTGCACTCGTTTATGCCATACAATTTCCGCAGAGGGTTATGGGTCTTATTTTAAGAGGCATCTGGCTGGCCAACAAGTATGCCCTCGATCATTATATCCGTGGTGGAATTAAAGAATTTTTTCCTGATGTGTGGGGAAGATTTGCAAGGCTGGTTAAAGAAGGAGAAAATCCGGTTGATTATTATCTTGAAAAGATGTTGTCGGACGACACACAAATCAGCGACAAGTATGCCTACGAATGGGCCGCCTATGAAATGTCGTTTTACACCATCAATAAAATTGAAAGCCCGGATGAGGTAATCAATAAGTTCTCGTTTAAATCACTTGCGATTTTAGAAGCTTATTACATCAAAAACAATTGCTTTATTCCCGAAGATTTCATTATGAATAATGTGGAAAAAATTAAAAATATTCCAACAAGCATCGTGCAGGGCCGCTATGATTTTATTTGTCCGCCGGTGCAGGCTTTCCGCCTGCACGAAGGGATGAATAATTCCACGCTTAACATTGTAAATTCAGGCCATTCATCCTCGGATGCTGAAACAAAAAAAGCCCTTATCTCCGAATTAAAACGCATTACCACAGCATAGTTTTTGTTGATCGTTCTGTTGTTAAATCCTGATATGGAAAAGTACAGGAAATCATACAGAAACCCTGTTTGGATCAAATGCCTTACTTTTGCCAAAATTCTTTTTCCATGTACAGTTTTGAAAATTTAAACCTCACCAGTCAATTGCTTGATGCAATTGAGGATATGGGTTTTACCAGCCCCACTCCCATCCAGTCGGAAGCACATTCAGTAATCCTTTCAGGAAAAGACCTTGTTGGCATAGCCCAGACAGGAACAGGAAAATCACTTGCGTATTTGCTCCCCATTTTAAAAGAAATGAAGTTTTCGAAGCAGGACAACCCGCGTGTGCTGGTCCTGGTTCCGACACGGGAACTTGTACTGCAGGTTGTGGAGCAAACCGAAAGCCTTGCCAAATACATGTCGGTCAGGGTACTTGGCTTGTATGGAGGAAGCAACATCAATACCCAAAAACAAGAAGCAAGCAAAGGTTCCGACATTGTGGTGGCCACACCGGGGCGGCTTTACGACCTGGCTCTTACCAGGGTTTTGAATTTGAAAGACATCAAAAAACTTGTGATCGATGAGGTGGATGTGATGCTTGATCTGGGTTTTAGATTTCAATTGAACAATATTTTGGAGTTTCTTCCCGACAAAAGGCAAAATATGATGTTTTCGGCAACCATGACCGAAGAAGTGGATGCCTTGATCGATGACTTTTTCAAATCTCCCGAAAGGGTTTCAATTGCCCTGAGTGGCGCACCTCTCGAAAATATTGCCCAGCAATGCTATGCGGTTCCCAACTTTTTCACCAAGAAAAATCTTCTGGTTCATATTCTTAACAACAAAAAAGAATTCAACAAAGTTTTAGTTTTTGTTTCGAGCAAAAAAAATGCTGACCGCCTTTTTGAGGCTCTCGATGGAAATTTCGGACAAGAAATGGGGATCATTCATTCCAACAAATCCCAAAACTACCGTATTCGAACCATCAGGCAATTCGACCAGGGCGATATACGGATTTTGGTTACCACCGATGTGATGGCCCGGGGGCTGGATCTGGAAAATGTCAGTCACGTTTTCAATTTCGATACACCAGCTTACCCCGAGAATTACATCCATCGCATCGGTCGCAGTGGTCGTGCTGAAAAAGAAGGAAAATCGATATTGTTTTTTACAGAAAAAGAAAAAGAATCTAAAGAAGCCATCGAAGCTATGATGGCACAAAAAATTCCGGAGCTGGATTTCCCGGAAGAAGTTGAAATTTCAAAACAACTGATACCTGAGGAACGTCCTAAAATAGTTGTTAGCCGCAACCGCAAAACCGAAATTGCAGCAACCCCGGGAGGTGCTTTTCACGAAAAAAAGGAGAAAAACAAAAAAACCAACCTTGGCGGATCCTATAAACGGGAGCTGGCCAAAAAATATAAAAAGCCCAAAACAAGAGGAGACAAAAATGTAAATAAGCTAAGGAAAGGGAAATAAATCGTTCTAAAATGAAAAATAAAATGGGATGAAAGCAAAAACGAAAATTCGTGTTGCGGTGGTTCAGGCCACTCCTGTCATTTTTAACCTTGACGAAACATTTGAAAAAACTGTTGATTTGATTCATGCATGTAAAAAGCAAAAGGCCGGGTTGATCCTTTTTCCTGAATCCTTTATTCCGGCCTACCCGCGCGGCCTCAATTTTGGGGCGATTGTCGGTAAACGAACTGATGAAGGCCGCAGACTCTGGCAACGTTACAGCGACAACAGTGTTGAAGTTCCGGGACCTGTTACCGATTTGATTGGTCAGGCGGCAAAAAATGCACAAGCTTTTATTGCCATTGGAGTGACTGAAAAAGACAAAATAAGTGGAACCCTTTATTGCACACTGCTATATTTTTCCCCCTCCGGGAAATTGATAGGGAAGCACCGGAAATTAAAACCCACAGGCACCGAACGAGTGATTTGGGGCGAGGGAGATGGGAGTACACTCATCACTTTTGATACTGGGATTGTAAAAATCGGAGGACTGATATGCTGGGAAAATTACATGCCCGAAGCACGACTTTCACTGTACAAAAAAGGAGTGCAAATATACCTCGCTCCAACCGCCGATGCACGCGAATCCTGGCAATCCACACTGAAACATATTGCCATGGAAGGACGATGTTTTGTGCTGGGATGCAACCAATTTGTGAAAAAATCAGATTATCCCGCTGACCTGATTCCCTTATTGCCCGATGAACCCGAGGTGATGAGCAAGGGCGGCAGTGTAATTTTATCTCCCCTGGGGAAAATCATAGAAGGACCAGTATGGGGCGAAGAAAAGATTCTTTTTACAGATATTGACCTGGATGAAATAACCAGAGCAAAAATGGATTTTGATGTCATCGGCCATTATGCACGTCCTGATGTTTTTAATTTTGAAGTCCCGGATCAACCGGAAACCATCATCGTAAAATGAAAAATCAACTTTTGTTTAATAACTTTTTTGCTTATGAAATCTATTGCCGAGATTATCCACACCATACCAAATATCCAATTTGCTGATGGCAAAAATTTTTTCCTGATGGCCGGTCCCTGCGTTATCGAAAACGAAGACATGCCCCTGAGGATCGCTGAAAAATTAATCACCATCACCAACAAATTAAAAATCCCCTATATTTTTAAAGCATCATATCGCAAGGCAAATCGTTCCAGGCTGAGTTCATTTTCGGGAATTGGCGATGAAAAAGCTCTGAAAATTCTTGCCAAAATCAAGAGTAACTTTAAGGTGCCGGTGGTTACAGACATACACAGCACCGATGAAGCAGCCATGGCTGCCGAATTTGTTGATGTGCTTCAAATCCCTGCATTTCTTTGCCGACAAACGGACTTGCTGATTGCAGCCGCCAAAACCGGCAAAGTGGTAAATATCAAAAAAGGACAGTTTCTTTCGCCAGAATCCATGCAATTTGCTGTAGAAAAAGTAAGAGAAGCCGGCAACAAAAACATAATGCTCACCGAGCGAGGAACCATGCTTGGCTATCACGATCTGATTGTAGATTATCGCGGTATTCCTGAAATGCAGAAAAACAATGTGCCTGTAATTTTAGATTGTACCCACTCATTGCAGCAGCCCAACCAGTCGGCCGGAGTTACCGGAGGCCGCCCCGACCTTATCGAAACAATAGCCAGGGCAGGAATTGCTGTTGGAGCAGATGGCCTTTTTATAGAAACTCATCCTGATCCCAAAAATGCACTTTCAGATGGTGCCAATATGCTTCATCTGGATTTACTCGAAAACCTTATGAGCCACTTGCTCAGAATCAGGCAAGCCATTGTTTGAGCCATTATGGCGATGCGAAAATGTGAACAGGAGTTAGAATTGAAGGCAATTCACAAAATGCATGGCATTTCCTGAAAATAAATATTAATGGCAAATCAGACTTTTTTTTAGACCACTATTTTATAATCATTAAAAATTAGCGCTATTCTTCCAATACCCACACCATATTTAATGATACTTTGCATTTTTTCCTATTTTTGTTAACCAAAAAACAATATTTTTTATCCAATAACAAAAACATTGAAAACATGAAAGATACGCCTATCAATTTTGAAATTGTTAAATTGAAGATTAAGGAAAGTGGGTTAAAAAGTGTTGGAGACGCATCCATCCGGGAAATTAAAAAATTAATTGACCAAATTGAAAAGGCGAGTGGTCAAAAATTTGTTCGCATGGAAATGGGTATCCCGGGGTTGGCAGCATCCAAAATAGGTACGGAAGCTCAAAAGGCAGCCCTCGACAACGGTGTGGCATCTGTGTATCCGGATATTTTTGGCATTGCTCCCCTTAAAGAACAAATTTCCAAATTCGTAAAGAATTTCGTAAACATTGAAGTAAACCCCGAAGGCTGTTTACCTACCGTTGGCTCAATGCAGGGAAGTTTTGCCGCATTTATGACCCTCAACCGTATGCACGCAGAAAGGGAAGGAACATTGTTTATTGATCCGGGTTTCCCGGTTCACAAACAACAACTACGGGTTATGGGGCAAGGATGGGATTCATTTGATGTGTACAATTACCGTGGTGAAAAACTCAGAGAGAAGCTTGAATCCTATCTTTCAACCGGCAGGTTTTGCTCACTCCTCTATTCAAACCCAAACAATCCATCATGGATATGTTTTACTGATGAAGAACTTCGGATTATTGGAGAAATGGCCAATAAATACAATATCATTGTGATCGAAGATTTGGCATACTTCGGCATGGATTTCAGAAAAGATTATTCAATTCCCGGCCAGCCACCCTATCAGCCTTCGGTTGCAAATTACACCGATAATTTTGTTCTGCTTATTTCCAGCTCCAAAGTATTTAGCTATGCAGGCGAAAGGATTGGAATGATGGTAATATCCAATAAATTATTCAACACAACAGCTCCCGACCTTTTGCGCTACTACAAATCTGATAATGTTGGCTATGCCATGATTTTTGGCACCCTGTATACCTTAAGTTCAGGAACCAATCACTCCTCACAATACGCGCTGTCGGCTCTGCTTACTGCCGCAAACAACGGAAGCCTCAACTTTGTGGAAGAAGTTAAAGAATATGGCGAAAAGGCTAAAATCATGAAAAAAATGTTCCTCGACAACGGCTTCAACATTGTTTATGATACAGATGTTGACAAACCTGTTGCCGATGGTTTTTATTTCACCTTTGCCTACCCGGGATATTCCGGCGCTGATTTACTCGAAAAATTGCTGTATTATGGAATATCAGCAATTACTTTAGACATAACAGGAAGCGAGCGGCATGAGGGGATTCGCGCGTGTGTTTCACTGGTTAAGCGTGAGCAATTCGCTGATCTCGAAACCCGGCTCAGAAAATTCCATGATGACCATCAGCGTTAAGCAAGACAAGCCACTTTGAATATTAAGCAACCACTTCATGCCAAAATTGAAGTGGTTTTTTTATGCACCTGAAAATTCGAATAAAAAAAGGTGTTGGAGACTTCAGTTTTTTTATTTCCCGATTCCCGCAAGCTGTTGTACAAGTCTTCCTTCAATCCCTCAAAAGCGCATAGCCGTCAGGCTAAGGATTTTATGAATCAGTTTTTCATAGCCCGGTCATTTATGGCCGGGATAAAAAAATAGCAGTTTTTATTATTTAAGGCCGTTAACGGCCTTTTTCGATCCCGGATCATTACCAAAAGTGCCCTGGACTAAAGCCCAGGGCTACGGAAAACCTATTAGCCTGATGGCTATGCGCAAATGCAGGACTGCCCTTGTATTGGCTTTACCAACAAGACGGAAAAACACCCTTCTACTTTGCAATGCTTCGTTGAAGGAATAACGATTTCGGTATAACAGGATTTTGAGTTTGTTAAAAAATGAACTATAAGGATTCGTTTATTGGAAGGATTTTATCCCATTCATACTCTACCTTTTCAAGGAAAAGCCCCTTAGCCGGAACTGACATGCCGGCATTTCCACGCTGTTTGCTCCTGATTATGGCATGAAGATCATCAAGGGTGATTTTTTCCCGGCCAAGTTCAATAAGGGTTCCAACAATGGCTCTAACCATATTTCGCAGGAATCGGTCGGCCTCTATGGTAAAAATAAGTTGTCCCGCTTTTTGCTCCCAAAAAGAATTAAAAATTTTACAATTGTTTGTTTTCACATCGGTATGAAGCTTTGAAAAGCTCGTAAAGTCGGAATAACTCAACAAAAGTGAAGCACCCTCATTCATTAGAGGCAAATTAAAATTAAAACGGTAAGCCCATGCAAAATTTTCATTGAATGGATTTTTAACCTGACCAATATAGTATTTGTAGGTTCTCGAAATAGCATCAAAACGGGCGTGGGCATTATCATTTACCCTGAAAATGCGATAAACGGCTATGTTGCGGGGCAAATAACAATTCAATGAATGAACAACATTTTTCAGTTCTCTGCAATCGAAATATTGCGAATGGTCAAAATGCGCGTAGAATTGACGGGCATGAACACCGGTATCTGTGCGACCACAGCCTGTTACTTTTTCATCCAGACCCATCTTGAATTTCAATCCCTTATGCAAAACTTCCTGAACTGAAGCATCAGCCTGTTGCATTTGCCAGCCATGATAATCAGTTCCGTTGTAACTCAATTCGATAAAATACCTCATACCAATTTCTAAATATCAAACCAAAAAACCAGTTTTGGTTGTTAAAATTCTAAACGTCCATTAATGAATTCATCATTAAAGTCTAAATTTTTAAAAATCAAATCGTAAGCTCAAAATACAACACAAAATAAATCATTTCTTAAAAGAAAACTTAAATGCAATCAAAATATCATTTATAATATTAATTTTCAACACATTAATCTATTTCCTCTATTTAAATCATTTCTAAATTTGAATGTTATTTTGCCCAATTCATTTTTCAGGTTAGCTTTGCATTGTTAATTGATTAACAACTATAGTTAACCAATAACATTATTCGGCTACAATAAGGAAAATTGAAAAAATAAATTAAAATTTTGATATTCACATCAAAAGTTTACAACACAAAACAATAACATTTATGGCAACAAACGTTCAGGACATCATTACAAAGTACAATAAGGACAAAACCAGACTGATGGATGTTCTTATTGATGTTCAATCGGAACATGGCTACATTCCGAAGGATATAACAAAAGAGATTGCCCGTGAGTTGGATATTTCGCATGTTGACGTTGAGCAAACCATGTCGTTTTACCACTTTTTTTCAGAAACTCCCACCGGTAAATATGCTATCTTTTTGAATGATAGCGCAGTGGCGAATATGATGGGGCGTCAAAAAGTAAAAGAAACATTTGAAAGAGAAACAGGCATTAAATTTGGCAATGTTACTCCTGATGGTGCTATCGGCCTATTCGATACCTCCTGCATCGGCATGAACGATCAGGAACCGGCAGCACTGATCAACGGCAGAGTGTTTACCAACCTTACCCCTTTCAGGGTTAAAGAAATCCTTCGCGATATTAAGGATGGAAAAGCAGTCGAAGAAATGTATTCTGCAGCCTTTGGTGACGGGGAAAATCGTAATGAATTGATTAAATCTGTTGTTCAAAACAATATCAGGAAAAAGGGGCCTATCCTTTCCGAAGATTATACACCGGGAATTGTAATCTGGAAAAAACTTCCGGAAATGACTCCGGAGCAAGTAATTGATGAGGTTAAGAAATCAAATATCAGAGGACGTGGTGGTGCCGGATTCCCTACAGGTTTGAAATGGGAATTTTGCCGTAAAGCCGCTGGTGAGAAGAAATATATTTTCTGCAATGCTGACGAAGGCGAGCCTGGCACTTTTAAAGATCGTGTAATCCTCACTGAGCGTCCAAAGCTTTTATTTGAAGGAATGGTAATTGCCGGATATGCCGTAGGTGCCACCGAAGGCATCGTTTATGTCAGACATGAATATACCTATTTAAAAAACTACCTCGAAAACCTGCTTCAGGGAGCACGCGACAGGAATCTTTTGGGCAAAAACATTGGCGGGATCGAAGGATTCGACTTTGATATTCGTCTGCAATTTGGTGCAGGAGCTTATGTGTGCGGCGAAGAATCAGCACTCATCGAATCATCCGAAGGAAAACGAGGAGAGCCACGCGACAGACCACCTTTCCCTGTTGAAAAAGGTTACCTTGGCATGCCAACCGTTGTGAACAATGTTGAAACTCTCTGTTCGGTAGTAAAAGTGCTGCTAAATGGAGGTGAATGGTATGCGAAATTTGGCACAAAAGATTCGTCAGGAACAAAGCTCATGAGTATTTCAGGCGATTGCAAATACCCCGGAGTTTACGAAGTTGAATGGGGATTTTCCGTAAAGGACATCCTTGAAATGGCCGGAGCAGATGAAGACCGTGTACAGGCTGTACAGGTTGGTGGCCCTTCAGGATCACTGATTGGCCCGGATGAATTTTCCCGCACTCTGTGTTTTGCTGATCTGGCAACCGGTGGTTCGCTTATCATCATCGACAATTCACGCGATTTACTCACAGATATTGTCCTGAACTTTACCGAGTTTTTCGTGGAAGAATCCTGCGGGTCATGCTCAACATGTCGTAACATCCCCAATATGATGAAACTGAAACTCGAAAAAATTCTGGATGCCAGGGGAATTGCCCAGGACATCACCGATTTGGAAGAGTGGGGCAAAGTGCTTAAAGTAAGCCGTTGTGGATTAGGCCAAACCGCCGGTAATCCAATCCTGACAAGTATCAAGAACTTCCGCCATCTCTATGAAGAAAAAATTCAGAAAGATAAAGATTACGATACTGAGTTTGATATGGCCGCTGCTGTAAAAGCATCATGTGAAGCCGCCGGAAGAATTCCAAACCTCAACTAATTTAATTCATTCAAACAAAATTTTTAAAACAAATAATATGAGCACATTAGTTAAATTTAAAATTGATGGCGTGGAATGTATGGCCGAGCGGGGCACCTATATCGTAGAAGCTGCCCGTGAAAATGGTATTTACATTCCAACTTTGTGCAACATAAGGGGCGTAAAACCAAGAGGCTCGTGCCGTATTTGTACGGTATTGGTAAACAGCAGGCCCATGTCAGCTTGTACAACTCCGGTAACCGATGGTATGGAAATCATCAACGATACCCCGGAAATCAACGACACCCGGAAATCGATCATAGAAGTTCTATTTGTTGAAGGCAATCACTTTTGCCCCTCCTGCGAAAAAAGCGGAAATTGCGAGTTGCAAGCCCTTGCTTACAGATTTCAAATGATGGTTCCCCGTTTCCCATATATTTTTCCAAATAAAACTGTTGACGCTTCCAATCCAAAAATTATCAAAGATCATAACCGCTGTATCTTATGCAAACGCTGCATCAGAGCCATAAAAACCGATGATGGTAAAAATGTGTTTGCTTTTAAGAAAAGAGGAATGAAACTGGAAATAATTATCGACCCTGAACTCGGGGATAACTTTACTGATGAACTCGCTCAAAAGGCAGTGGAAATATGTCCGGTAGGTGCCATCCTTCCGCGTGAAAAAGGCTACCAGATTCCCATTGGAAAGCGCAAATACGATCAGGTTGTTATTGGCAGTGATATCGAAAAGAAATAATAATAGGAGATAAATAAAATGAGTAAACCAATAGTTGCTACAACTTCACTTGCAGGATGCTTCGGTTGCCACATGTCCATTTTAGACATTGATGAGAAAATCCTGGATCTGATAGAATTGGTGGAATTTAACAAATCACCCATCGATGATATTAAAACCTTTACAAAAAAATGTGATATTGGCCTTATCGAAGGCGGATGCTGCAACAGTGAAAACATACATGTGCTCAAGGATTTCAGGAAAAACTGTAAAATTCTTGTTTCCGTAGGCGAATGTGCCATCATGGGCGGTCTGCCGGCTTTGCGCAATGGCATCCCAATTAAGGAATGTCTTGACGAGGCATACATAAACGGGCCTTCTGTGCAACACAATCCAAAAGGAATTATTCCAAACGATGATGAATTGCCAATGCTCCTGGACAGGGTGTACCCATGCCATGAGATCGTAAAAATAGATTATTACCTGCCAGGCTGTCCACCCCGCGCCGAACTGATTTGGAATGCACTGGTTGCTTTGGTCACAGGTGATGAGCTAAAACTGCCTTATGAAGTTGTAAAATTCGATTAACATTAAAAGAAAGAACAATGGGACAAAAAATAACAATAGAACCGGTAACCCGCGTGGAAGGTCACGGAAAAGTTACCATTCATCTTGATGATAAAGGCAATGTAAGACAAACACGGCTTCATATCGTGGAGTTCCGCGGATTTGAACGTTTTGTGCAAGGCCGTCCATATTGGGAAGCACCTGTACTTGTACAACGTCTTTGTGGTATTTGCCCGGTTAGTCACCATTTGGCAGCAGCCAAGGCACTGGATGTGATTGTTGGTGCCGGAACCGGTGACGGGCTTACACCAACCGGAGAAAAAATGCGTAGATTGATGCACTATGGACAAATGTTCCAATCACATGCACTCCACTTTTTCCACCTTGCTTCACCCGACCTGCTCTTTGGTGTTGACGGCGATCCACTCATCAGAAATGTGATTGGTGTAGCTCTTAAGCACAAAGATTTAGCGGTTCAGGGTGTGATGATGCGCAAATTCGGTCAGGAAATAATTAAGGCTACAGCCGGTAAAAAAATACACGGCACAGGAGCCATTCCCGGTGGTATCAATAAACACCTTTCTATCGAAGAAAGAGACAGTTTCCTTAAAGGTGCCGATCCGATGAATATTGATAAAATGATCAGCTGGGCACAGGATGCAGTTGACTTCTTTAAAGCTTATCATAAAGAGAATAAAGATTTTATTGATGGCTTTGCTGCATTTCCATCAAGCCACCTGAGTCTTGTTAGAAAAGACGGGGCAATGGATTTGTATCACGGCGTACTCAGGGCGATAGATGCTGATGGCAAAAAAATTCTGAATGATGTTGATTATCAAAATTATGATGACTACATTGATGAGGAAGTAAAGAATTGGAGTTACATGAAATTCCCATACCTTTTGGAATTGGGTAAAGAAAATGGTTGGTATCGTGTGGGGCCACTTGCCCGCTGCAATACTGCCGATTTTATCCCCACGCCATTGGCTCAAAAAGAATTTGAGATTTTCAAAAACTATACCAACGGCAAACCCAACAACATGTCGATGCACATGCACTGGGCTCGTCTGATTGAGACATTGCACGCCGCTGAAATGATGCAGGAACTACTTAATGACCCTGATTTATTGAAAGATGATTTGGTAATTAAAGGTACCAAAGTAAAACGGGGAGTAGGTCTTATCGAGGCTCCGCGAGGAACTTTGTTCCACCATTATGAAATCAATGATAATGATCAGATTGAAATGGCCAACCTCATTGTATCAACAACCAACAATAATGAGCCAATGAATCGTGCAGTGAACAGCGTTGCCAAGGAGTATATGAACGGCCAGAAAGAGATTACTGAAGGAATGAGAAATGCCGTGGAAGTTGCTATTCGCGCTTATGATCCTTGCTTGAGCTGTGCAACACATGCGCTTGGACAGATGCCACTGGAAATTACATTATTCGATGTACATAATAATATGATCGATAAAAAACGTTCGTAATTGGCTGAAAAACTCCAAATATTGATATATGGATATGGTAACCCGGGTCGTCAGGATGATGGCCTGGGAAACCATTTTGTGGAAAAAGTAAAAGCCTGGGCTGAAGAAAAAGGATTATCAAACCTTTCTTTCGACTCCAATTATCAGCTCAATATCGAAGATGCAGCTGAAATATCAGATAAGGACATTGTTATTTTTGTGGATGCATCCATCGAGGATATTGAAAGTTTTGAATTGGAAGAAATAACTCCCGATGCCAAAGTTGAGTTTTCCATGCATGCGGTTTCAGCATCCTATGTTGTTCATTTATGCAGGGATATCTATCAAAAGTCGCCAAAATCATTTTTGTTGCATGTTAAAGGCTATGAATGGGAGTTTATGGAAGGAATGACAGCAAAGGCTTTGAAGAATTTTGAAAAAGCATTTGGCTATATTAAGCCAATGCTTCTTAACCCACAGAAATTACTTGACTACTAATGAATTTGATTAAATCTTAAAAAATAAAATATGAATATTTCAACCAGATATATGGGATTGGAATTGAAAAATCCGATCATTGTAAGCAGCTCAAGATTAACCGGGTCATACGACAAAATTGTTGAATGTGCTAAAAACGGGGCAGCCGCCATTGTACTAAAATCCCTTTTTGAGGAACAAATCATTTCGGATATTGATGCAAAACTTCAGGATAATGAAATGTATTTTTGGTATCCTGAAGCAACAAAATTTGTTAAAGGTATCTCAAAAGATCATGGTGTAAACGAGTATATCAAACTCATTAAAAAGGTAAAAGACAATGTCGATATCCCGGTTATTGCAAGTATAAATTGTAATACCTCTCAGGAATGGCCTGCTTTTGCTAGTGAACTCGAGAAGGCAGGAGCTGATGCCATAGAATTGAACATTGCTATTTTTCCGTTTGATGAAAATGTGGAAAGTAAAGACATCGAAAATCTTTACATCGAGATTTTAAAGGAAGTGAAATTGCATGTTTCAATTCCGGTAAGTATTAAACTGGGTTCCTGTTTTACAAACATATCGCGTATTGTAACCTTACTTGATGTTGCCGGTGCAGATGGTCTTGTTTTATTCAATCGTTTTTTCCGTCCCGACATTGATATTGAGAAAGGTAAATTGATCTTTGATAATTATCTGAGTGAACCATCGGAAATGACCCAGTCGTTGCGTTGGGTAGGATTGATGGCAAGCAAAGTAAAGTGCGACATTGTTGCCAGCACCGGTATTCATGATTATCAGGGAGTAGTTAAACAAATAATGGCAGGAGCCACAGCAACTACAGTTTGCTCTGTTTTGTACAAAAAAGGTATTCCTTACATCAAAGAAATGCTAAGCGATTTGGAAAATTGGATGCAGACAAACAATATTAAATCACTGGATGGTATTAGAGGAAAGATTAATTTAGGTAAAGATAATTCAGCGGAATTTGAACGCGTTCAGTTTATGCGCAAAACCACGGGGATTTTCAACTAAATTCCGAATATTTTTAACCACCATAACAAACCCCGTCAAATACGCCTTTGACGGGGTTTTGCTTTTTGCCATGGTTTTGACGATTCCTAGCCTTGCGGACAATTGAAAGTCTCAAGTGTAAATTTCCATTATCCGCCAAAAGCGGACGTTGAAATGTTTCTTTGAAACAGAGAAAAACCCCAACCACCCGATAAGCAGGGGGCGCTAATCGGTGGCGGGGCAAAACATGTAATCCTCCTTTTTTTAGGATGTGAATTGCCGCAGGCTTTAGCCTACGGAAACTGAAATATTCAAAGAACTTTC